>JAPSIR010000206.1 GCA_031178625.1 Cellulomonas sp. | reverse complement strand
TCGTCTCGGCGCGTCTCGTCGACTCGCACCAGGACGTCATCCTCGTCTCGCGGCAGGGTCAGTCGGTGCGCTTCACCGCGTCCGACGAGGCGCTGCGGCCGATGGGCCGCGCGACCAGCGGCGTCACGGGCATGAAGTTCCGCGGCGAGGACGACCTGCTCGCGATGGACGTCGTCCGCGAGGACGCGTTCCTGTTCACGGTGACGCAGGGCGGCATCGCCAAGCGCACGGCCCTGACCGTGGAGAACTACCGGCAGCAGGGCCGCGGCGGCCTCGGCATCAAGGTCGCGAACCTGCCGGAGGCGAACGGCGAGCTCGTGGGCGCGCTGGTCACGGACGCCGACGACGAGGTGCTCGTCATCATGGAGCGCGGCAAGATCGTGCGCTCGTCGACGGCCGAGGTGAACGCGACGGGCCGCACGACGCAGGGCGTCATCTTCGCCAAGCCCGACAACGGCGACCGGATCATCGCCGTCGCCCGGAACAGTGAGCGACACCTCACGGACGATGCGGGTACCGTGGACGGGAACGGCCAGACCACCGACGGACCCGACGGCACCGGCACCGCGCCGGACCTCACCGCGCCTGACACCTCCGGGGCGGAGCCCGACAGCGGTGACCGACCCGCGGAGGACGCATGACCGACACGCCCCCCTCGATCCCGCCGCGCAAGCGGCCGGCGCCGCCGGTGACCGGCGGGGCACCGCGCACGACCGGTGCGACGACCGCCGACCGCGCCGCGGCGCCGGCGGGCGACCGCCCGGCCGCCGCGCCCGTGGCGGAGCCGGACGGCTCGGGCGCGTCGTGGTCCGCCACCGTGCGGACGTCGACGAAGCCGGGGGGCGCCGGGCGCACCACGGGTCCGACGGGTCCGCGCACCGGCGGCACCGGGGGTGACGCCCCCGAGGCGCCCGTGGAGGCCCGCCCCGCCGACGCGCGCCCCACGGGTGCGCCGGCGGCACCGGCGACGTCCTCGGAGGACGACGGCCCGCAGGAGCCGTCCCCGCTCGTCACGGCCGTCGACACGACGACCGTGTGGCTCAAGAAGGCGGCGGGTGCGACGAGCGCCAGGCTGTCGCAGGCGTACACCCAGCTGACCCGCCCGAAGACCGAGGACCCCGAGATGACGACCACGCCGGACGCCCCCGCGACCGCCGCCGCCGCGAGCACCGCGACGGCCCCTGCCGGCGGCGCCCCGCGCGCGACCGGCCCCGCCACGGGCGCCACGCCGCGCCCGGCCACCGGGCGGATCCCGTCGGTCGGCGGCCCGCGCCGCGTGCGGCTGTCGGTGTCGCGCGTCGACCCGTGGTCGGTCATGAAGCTGGCGTTCCTGCTGTCCGTCGCGATCGGCATCATGATCGTCGTCGCGGCCGCGGTGCTGTGGTTCACGCTCGACGGCCTGCAGGTCTTCGCCCGTGTCGACGAGCTCATCACGCAGGTCGCAGGCCCGGAGAACACGCTCAACGTGCTCGACTACGTGTCGTTCCAGAAGACGATCTCGGCGGCGACGCTCGTGGCCGTCATCGACGTCTTCCTGCTGACGGCGCTCGCGACCATCGGCGCGTTCCTCTACAACCTCGTGGCGGCGCTGGTCGGCGGCGTGCACGTGACGATGACGGACGAGTGACGTCGGGCCGGGACGCCCCCGCGCGGCCGCTCCGGACCGGCTCCGCCGGTTTGGGATCGGCGCCGCGGCTGGGGTAGTCTCGACCGTCGCAGCCACCCGGACGCTCCTCGGAGCGCGCACCGGAGGCTGCGAGACGGGCCTATAGCTCAGGCGGTTAGAGCGCTTCCCTGATAAGGAAGAGGTCACAGGTTCAAGTCCTGTTAGGCCCACGTACGCGTCGGACCCGCTCGGGTCGCGCCCACCGGCACCACCCGAGACGGGGGATCCGATGAAGAAGCTCCTGCTGCTCGCCGCGGCGGCGGCCGTCGGCTACGCCGCCTGGCAGAAGTACGCGCACGACCGCGACGAGCGGGACCTGTGGGCCGAGGTCACCGACACCTTCGAGTGACCGCCCGCTCCCGTGCGGGAGCGACCCGCGGCAGCCGCCGCACAGCACCACCGCGGCACGCGCCGCACCCGGGGCCATGGCGCAATTGGTAGCGCACCTGCTTTGCAAGCAGGGGGTTAGGGGTTCGAGTCCCCTTGGCTCCACCACGACGGAGATGTCGGTCGCCCGCCGCAGCGCACCCGTGCAGCCGCCGTCGACGTACGCCGGGGCGAGCAGCGGTGAACCTGGGAGAGGTCGATGACGCCACGGACGCGGGCCGCGCTCACCACGGTCGCGGGGATGCTCGTGCTCTACGTGCTGCGCGAGACCGTGATGAGCGGATGGCCGTGGGTCGGGTTCGCGGCCGTCGTCGTCCCGCCCTACGTCGCGCTCGTGTGGTTCGCCGGGCGGGAGTCGACGCCGGTGCCGTCGGGTCACGATGGCTGACGCCCGCCAGGCGTGAGTCACCCCTCACGTGTGCAGGTGCGACCGCCAGTCGTCCGGCACGCGTCCGGCCGGACCGGGGACGGTCTGGTCGTCCGGCCGGTGCTCCGGCGGCGCGAGCGCGGGGCCGCGGGCGTAGTCCTCGGCGGCGTAGTCCCAGAACCAGTTCTCGCCGGGTTCGAACGAGCGGACCACCGGGTGGCCCGTCGCACGCCAGTGGGCGGTGGCGTGCTGAGCGGGCGAGGTGTCGCAGCAGCCGACGTGGCCGCAGGCGGCGCAGCGGCGCAGGTGCACCCACCAGCCGCCGTCGGCGTCGCACTCGGCGCAGCCGGTGCCGCTGGGCGGGACGGTCGGGTCGATCGCGTCGACGGTCATGACGGGTGCACCTCCGGGGTGTAGGGGAGCCGGACGAGGAACCGGGTGTCCCCCGGCTGCGAGCGGACCGTCAGGTCGCCGTGGTGCTTGCCGACGACGATGCGCCACGCGATGTCGAGGCCGAGACCGGTGCCGGACCCGACGGGCTTGGTGGTGAAGAACGGCTCGAAGACGCGGCCGACGACGTCCGGCGGGATGCCGGGGCCGGTGTCGGCGACCTCGACCTCGAGCCAGTCGTCGACCCGCCGGGTCGTGACCGTCAGGGTCCCCGCGCCGTCCATCGCCTGCGCCGCGTTGTCGACGAGGTTGGTCCACACCTGGTTGAGCTCGGCGCCGTACGCGTGCACGGGCGGCAGGGTGCGGTCGTAGGCGCGGACCACCGTGAGGCCGTCGAGCCGCTTGTCGAGCATCGTCAGCGTCGCGTCGAGCAGCTCGTGCACGTCGAGCACGCGGTCAGGGGCCCGCCCGATCTGCGAGTACTGCTTGGCCGCACCGACCAGCGTGGAGATGCGCGTGGTCGCGTCCTCGACGTCGTTCATCAGCTGCTCGGTCTCGAGCGCGTACGCCAGCCAGCGCACGGTGCCCTCGAGCACCTCGGGCGCGACGGCCGCCGCGACCGCGTCGAGCCAGGTGGCGTCGAGCCGGGCGGTCACGAACGTCGGGGCGAGGTCCCACGCCTCCGCGACGCCGTGCGCGTCGAGCCAGTCGGTGACGACGTCCTCGGCGTCGCTGCGCTCCAGCGCCGTCGGCGGCGGCGGCGCGCCCGGGGCGCGGGACCTGGCGAGCGACTCCACGGCCTGCTCCTGCAGGTCCACGAGCCGGGCGAGCGTCGTCGCGTCGTACGGACCGGACGCGATGAGACCGAGCTTGTGCCGCATGCCGGCCACGCGCTCGCGCAGCGCGGAGGTCGCGCGGCTCGCCGCGGCCGCGGGGTTGTTGAGCTCGTGGGTCAGGCCAGCGGACAGGGCGCCGAGCGCCAGCAGCCGCTCGCGCTGGTTCACGGCCAGCTCGGTGTTGCGCTGGCCCATGAACAGGCCCTCGAGCAGGTGCACGGCCATCGGGAACCACTGCGTCATGAGGTCGCTGAAGTCCGTGGCGGGCAGCGCGTAGAACCGCGACGGCGCGAGCACGCGCAGCGTCTGCGTGTACGTCTGCGGCGCGCGCTCGCCCAAATAGGACGCCCACGCGCCGGCGTACACGCCCCGTTGCGAGGTGCGCGAGATCTCGACGTCGTCCGTGCCGACGCGCCGGTCGAGCGCGACCGTGCCCTCCAGCAGCACGTAGAACCAGGCGGCCGGCTCCCCCTCGGCGTAGAGCACGCCGGGCTCGCGCCGCTCGACGTGGCCGTGCGCGCACAGCCACCGCAGCTGGTCGTCGTCGAGCTGCTCGAACAGGAACAGCGTGCGCAGCTCCGCGACGTCGCACGGCTGCGCGTCCGCGGGCCGCGTGACGCGCTCGCCGCCGGCCGGCGCGCTCACCGCTCCCCCAGGTACCGGTGCACGAGCATGACGGCCATCGCACCCTCGCCCACCGCCGACGCGACCCGCTTGGCCGACTCGGCCCGCACGTCGCCCGCCGCGAACACCCCCGGCACGCTCGTCTCGAGGTGGTACGGCGGCCGGTCGAGCGGCCAGCCGGCGGGCGGGCTGCCGTCGACGAGCAGGTCGTGGCCGGCGCGCAGGAACCCGCGCGGGTCGCGCTCGACGGTCCCGTCGAGCCAGTCGGTGAGCGGCGCGGCGCCGATGAACACGAACAGCCACCCCGCCGCGACCGACTCCTTCTCCCCCGTGTCGACGTCGCGGAGCACGAGCCCCTCGAGGTGCTCGTCGCCGACCGCCTCCACGACGGCCGTGCGGGTGCGCACCGTGATCCGCGGGTGCGCCTCGATCTGCTCGACCAGGTAGTGCGACATGGACGCCGCGAGGCCGTCGCCGCGCACGACGAGGGTGACCGACCGGGCGTCGCGCGCGAGGAACAGCGCGGCCTGTCCGGCCGAGTTCGCACCCCCGACCACGTGCACGTCCTGGTCGCGGCACGCGGCGGCCTCGGTGAGCGCGGAGCCGTAGTACACGCCGCGCCCGGCCAGCACGGACAGGCCGGGGCCGTCGAGCTCCCGGTACGCGACGCCGTTGGCGAGGACCACCGCGTGCGCGGCCACCGTGCTGCCGTCGGCGAAGCGCAGCGCCCGCGCGGACCCCTGCACCTCGAGCGCGACCACGTCCCGCGCCATGACGATCTCCGCACCGAACCGCTGCGCCTGCCGGCGCGCCCGGTCGGTGAGCTGCGCGCCCGAGACGCCGTCGGGGAAGCCGAGGTAGTTCTCGATGCGCGAGCTCTGCCCCGCCTGCCCGCCCGTCGCGCTGCGCTCGACGAGCGCCGTCCGCAGGCCCTCCGACGCGCCGTACAGCGCCGCGCTGAGCCCGGCCGGTCCCCCACCCACGACGACGAGGTCGTAGAAGTCGGACGCGGGGTCGACCGCGAGGCCGACGCGCCCGGCGAGCGTCGCGTCGTCGGGCGCGACCAGCACGTCCGCGTCCGCCGTCACGACGACCGGCAGCGCGCCGCCGTCGACCCCCGCCGCCTCGAGGATCCGCCGGCCCTCGGCCGACTCCACCGCGTACCAGCGGTACGGCACCTGGTTGCGGGCGAGGAACTCGCGCACCTGGGACGAGCGCGCCGACCACCGGTGCCCGACGACCTTGGTGCCGTGCACCGGCGGCGGCGCCGTGGCGTGCCACGCGTCGAGCTGCGCGTCGAGCACCGGGTAGAGCTTCTCGTCCGGCGGGTCCCAGGGCTTGAGCAGGTAGTGGTCGAGGTCGACGACGTTGACGGCGTCGATCGCG
>JAPSIR010000205.1 GCA_031178625.1 Cellulomonas sp. | reverse complement strand
GACGGGCAGGAGGGCGTCGTCGTCAAGGCGTCCGACGCCCCCTACGAGGCGGGCCGGCGCGGCGCCGCGTGGGTCAAGGTCAAGCCCCGGCACACGCTCGACCTCGTCGTGCTCGCGGTGGAGTGGGGCTCCGGCCGGCGGTCCGGGACGCTCTCGAACATCCACCTCGGCGCCCGCGACCCCGCCGGCGGGTTCGTCATGCTCGGCAAGACGTTCAAGGGCATGACCGACGAGATGCTCGCGTGGCAGACGGAGCGGTTCCTCGCGCTCGCCGAGTCGCGCGAGCCCTGGGGTGTCGTCGTGCGTCCCGAGCAGGTCGTCGAGATCGCGTTCGACGGGCTGCAGCGGTCCACGCGCTACCCGGGCGGGCTGGCGCTGCGGTTCGCGCGCGTGCTGCGCTACCGCGACGACAAGCCGGCGGACCAGGCGGACACGATCGACACGGTCCGGTCGCTCGCGACCGGATGACGGGTGGCTCAGCCCTCCGCGGTCGGCGTGGGAGTCGCGCCGGGCGGCTCGTACGGCACGAACACCGGGTACGGCAGGCCGAGCTCCTGCTGACCGCGGTCCTCGACGGCCGGGCGCGCGCCGCCGGCGAGCCGCAGCCGCGGCCCGTCGACGCTGAGGAGCACCTCGTCCACGTCCGGCCGGACCGACGCGCTCGCGCGCAGACCGTCGCGCGTCGCCGTCACCGGGCTCCGGTCGGCGTCCTCGACGGCCCAGCCGAGCTGCGCGAACGCGTCGGCGACGTCGGCGAGGTCCGCACCGCTGCCGTCGACGAGCGCCTCGGCCTCGTACGCGAACGCGATGTCGTTCTTCAGCCCGTACTGCTCGTACTCGCCGCGCGCCCACCGCACCTCGCCGCCGATCGCCTCGGCGAACGCGGGGACGTCCTCCACGGCCGCCGCGCGCACCTCGTCGCGGCTCGTCGCGAGGTCGTCGAGGCTCGCACGCGCGCACGACCCGAGCACGGCCGCCGCCACGACGGCGAGCGCGGCCCCGACCGCTCCCCGCGCCCTCACCGGTCGGGCCCCTCGCGCTCGATCGCCCGCGGCTCACGGTCGCGCTCCGGGTCGATCGGGTCCCACCACCACGGGTCGTAGGTGTGCTCGGCCCGCAGCACCTCGTCGTAGTCGCCGACCACGATCTGCCCGATGTTGAAGATCGACTCGGTGTCCTGGTCGAAGTACTTCGTGTGGTCGGCGGTCGGGTCCCAGCCGGTCCCGCGGGTCGTGGACTCCGCCTGGAACCGGTTGGCGCCGAAGTCGTCCTCGGCGACGTCGTTGCCCATGCCCACGCCGTTGAACGTGCCGCCGCCGACCCAGCCGTTGTCGGCGAGCATCGCGACGACGTCGTGGCTGTTGTTGCCCGACCAGACGTGGTCCGCGCCGACGCCGAGGTCGGACGCGTGGTCGACCTCGCCGCCCGCGCCGGGGCTGCCGACGAGCACGATGTCGTCCGCGGCCAGGCCGTGGTCGCTCGCGGCGTGCGCCGTGGTGGTCGAGCCGTAGGAGTGCCCGACGACGGTGAGGTGCGCCGGGCCGCCCTCGCGCGACGCGCGCAGGCCCTCGACGTACCGGGCGAGCCGCTCACCGCCCTCGATCGCGCGGCCCTCCTGCAGGACGGTCAGGGAGTCGGTGTCGCTCGGCGCGTCGTAGCCGATCCACATGATCGACGCCACGGTCGAGCCCGGGTCGGAGTACCGCGCGGACTCGTAGATGTGGAAAGCCGCCTCCGCGTTGCCCTCGGCCTTCGTGCCGTTGCTGGTCAGGCCCGGGACCATGACGGACACGTGGTCCGCCGTGTCGGGATCCCCGAACGCGATGGCCACGCGCCCGTCCCCGCCGAACGCCCGCGCGTCGTACAGGTGCAGCAGCGGCACCATCTGCTCGCCGGTCAGCGGGTCGACCTCCTGCGCGCCCGCCGCGAGGGCCGCCCGGGCGGCCCGTCCGTTCTCGAGCGCCGCACGGTCGTCCGCGGGCAGGATCTCGCCCCGTTCCTCGCGCAGCTCGAGGGCGTCGAGGTCGGTCTCCAGCAGCAGGCGGTTCGCGCGGTCCCGGACCGCCGCCGGGATGCCGTCGGCGCTGCCGACGACCTCCGGGTGCGCGGCCAGCACGGCGAGCTGCTCGTCCTCGCTGAGCCCGGCCCACCAGGCGGCGACCTCCTCCGGGGAGCCGCCGGACGCGGGCGACCCCGGCCGGGCGAGCGCGACGTCGGCGAGGTCGAGCCCCCCGGTCACGGCGGCGCGCGCCTTGTCCAGCGTCGAGAAGGACTGGAGCGCGTCGAGCACCAGCTGCTCGGCCTCCGTCACGGCGCGGCCGAGCCGGTCGACGTCCTCGACCAGCGTCTGCCGCTGCGTGCCCAGCGCGACCGCGCGGTCCTCGAGCTCGCGCACCGCCGCGGCGTCCGCGTCGGTCGTCGCACGGATGTCGGCCAGCAGGTCCGCGCGCGCGCCGTGGTAGGAGGCCCGTCGGTCCTCGAGCGTGCTGCGCTGCGCCTGGAGCGTCGTGAGGGTCTGCGCGTACTCGTCGGCGGCGCGCGCCACCCGACGGACCGCGGCGGAGACGGCGTCCGCGTCGGCGGCGGCGCCGCGCACGTGCCGCCCGTACGCGTCGGCGGCGGCACCCGACCAGCCCTCGAGCGTCGCCGAGTCGCGCGCGAACGTGTCGAGGTCGTCGACGTTGACGGCCGACGCCAGCAGGTCGTCGACGAAGGTGCGCACCACGCCCGGGTCGCCCTCGACCTCGAGGATCGCGCCCACCTCCGCCGGCACGGGGATCGTCGTCACGGCGCACCGTCCAGCCACGTGTCGAAACGGTCGTGCGCGGCCTGGTCGACGGTGCCGTAGGCCGACGCCGCCGCGAGCAGCTCCTCGCCGACCGTGTCGGCACCGGACGCGACGGTGCGGACGGTGCGCCCCCACGTCGCCGTCCACGACGACGCCGCCGACGCGACCCGCGGCGCGAACCCCGCCGTCGGCGCGTCGGCGAGCCGGTCGCCGGCCGTCCGGGCGCGCGCGGCCTGGTCGCGCCACTGCTGCGCCGACCGCGCCAGCACGTACGGCTGCACCTCGTAGCGGTCGCTCACGCCTCCCCCTCCGTCGGCACGCCCATCAGCCGGTGCTGGGTCGCGGTGGTCACGGGCAGCGCGCGGCCGCGGACCGTGACGACCACGAGGTCCTCGACCGTCACCACCCGGACCGATCGCTCGGCCCGCTCGCCCTCGAGGTACCGCGCGGCGCCCGAGCGGCCGCTGCGCAGCGTCCAGCCGCCGCGCTCGAGCGCCGCCGTCAGCGGCCCCGCGACCGCACCGATGCCCTCGCCGCCCGCCGGCACCCGCGCGTCTGCGACCGGCACGACGGTGTCGTCGAGCCGGCCGGCGCGCCACAGCGCCCGCACGTCGGCGCGTACGGCGGCTGCCCCGGCCGCGTCGAGCAGCGCCGCGAGCGTGCCGTCCGTCGTCGCGCGCTCGGCGTCCAGCACGTCGTCGGGGACGGGCGGCTCGGGCGCGGCCGTGCGCTCCGGGGGCAGCACCACGAGGGGGACCTCGGGGTGCCGCTCGTGGAAGCGGCGCAGGTGCGGTGCCGCCGCGAGGGCGTCGTCGGGCTCTGCCACGCGGGCCAGCGTAGGCGAGGACACGGACATGTCCGGCGGGCCCGCGGCGGCGTCACCCGCTCGGGCCTGGCATCGTGTGCGGGTGACCTCGACCACCGACGCACCGGCCGAGCGCGCGCCGGCACTGCTGCCGTCCGTCTGGCGCGGCGTCGCCGCGGCGCTCGTCTGCGGGTCGGCGGTGCTGATGTTCGCGCTGCACGTGCGCCCGCTCGCGTACGTCCCGCTGCTGCTGGGCGTCGTCCTCGGCTGGGCGGCGGACCGCGTGCTCGGCCGCGACCTGCTGATCATCGCGACCGGCATGGGCATCGTCAGCACGATCCCGCTGGCGGCGGACCTGTCGGACGCCGGCATGGTGCGGTTCACGATCGCGCTCGCGCTCGCGGTGGTCGTCCCCTACGTGCTGTCACGGCACGTGCTGGGCGACCACGTCATCCGGTTCCCGTGGCGCACCGGCAGGCGCTGGACCCGCACGCAGTGGGCGTACCTGATCGGCGTGCAGACCGCCGGCTACCTGCTGCTGCCGTTCTACTTCCTGTCGTCCGGCGCGTACCGCAACTGGCCCACGGTGATCGAGGGGCAGGAGATCGCGCGGCTGTTCGTGGGCGTCAACGCCGTCGGCACGTGGGACGAGCTGTTCTTCATCTGCATCGTGTTCGCGCTCCTGCTGCGGCACTTCCCGCTGTGGGCGGCCAACCTGCTGCAGGCCACGGTGTTCGTGTCGTTCCTGTGGGAGCTCGGGTACCGCGAGTGGGGTCCGCTGCTGACGATCCCGTTCGCGCTGATCCAGGGCTTCACGTTCTCGCTGACGAAGTCGCTGACGTACGTGCTCGTGGTGCACCTGCTGTTCGACGCCGTCGTGTTCATGGTGCTCGTGCACGCGCACACGCCCGAGCTCTTCGACATCTTCGTCACCGCCCCCGCCCGCGCCGGCTGAGCACTCGCCGCGCCCGACCACCCGACGCGCACCACCCACGAGCGAGGAGGCTCGACATGACCGACACCCTGACCACCTGGGCCGGCAGCCACACGTTCCGCGGCGGGCCCGTCGTGCGCCCGACGACGGTCGAGGAGGTCGGCGAGGTCGTGGCCGGCGCCCGGCACGTGCGCGCGCTCGGCTCCCGCCACTCGTTCCACGACCTCGCCGACTCCCCCGGCACGCTCGTCGTGCTGGACCGCCTCGACGTCCCGACCACCGTCGACGCCGACGCCCGCACCGTCACCGTCGGCGCCGGCGTCCGCTACGGCGAGCTGGCCCGCCACCTGCACGCCGAGGGCTGGGCCCTGCACACCATGGCGTCCCTTCCGCACATCGCCGTCGCCGGCACGGTCGCGACGGCCACGCACGGGTCGGGCGACCACGCGTCGAACCTGTCGGCGGCGGTCCGCGGGCTCGAGATCGTCGGCGCGGACGGGCAGGTGCGCACGCTCGGCGCCGACGACCCCGAGCTGGCGGGCTCCGTCGTGGCGCTCGGCGGCCTCGGCGTGGTGACGCGCGTGACGCTGGCCGTCGAGCCCGCGTTCGACGTCGCCCAGGAGGTGTTCGTCGACCTGCCGTGGACCACGGCGCTCGAGCACTTCGAGGACCTCATGGGCTCGGCCTGGTCCGTCAGCCTCTTCACCGACTGGACGGGCGACGCCGTCACGCAGGTGTGGCGCAAGCACCGCGTCGACGCGGGCGTCCCCGGGCCCGGTGCCGCGCTCGCCGGCGCGCGCCCCGCGGACCGCCCGATGCACCCCGTGCCCGGGCAGGACCCCGTCGCCTGCACGGAGCAGGGTGGCGTGCCCGGGCCGTGGCACGAGCGGCTCCCGCACTTCCGGCTCGAGTTCACCCCGAGCGCCGGTGCCGAGCTCCAGTCCGAGTGGCTCGTCCCGCGCCGGCACGCCGTCGCGGCGATCGAGGCGCTGCGCGGGCTGCGCGACCTCGTCAGCCCGCTGCTGCTCGTCAGCGAAGTCCGCTCCATCGCCGGCGACGACCTGTGGCTGTCGACCGCGCACGGCGGCGACCGCGTCGGCCTGCACTTCACGTGGAAGCCGCTGCGCGCCGAGGTCGACGCGGCGCTGCCCGTC
>JAPSIR010000204.1 GCA_031178625.1 Cellulomonas sp. | reverse complement strand
TCGTCGGGCGCTCCCCCGCGGCGTGCCGGCAGCTCGCGAGCTCGGCGCGCCGGCGGGTGGCGGGCGCCCGGGCGGCACGGGTGCCCCGCGCGGCGCACGACGCGGCGGTGCGCGCCTTCGCCGCGGCCGCCCGCACCGGGGACCTCGCGGCGCTCGCGGCGGCGCTCGACCCCGCCGTGGTGCTGCGCTCCGACGGCGGCGGCGTCGTCACCGCCGCCCGGCACCCCGTGCGCGGCGCGGAGAACGTCGCGCGCCTGCTCCTCGGGATCGTGCGCAAGCACCCGGGCACGGAGGTCCACGAGCAGGAGACGCCCGACGGGCTGGGCTTCGTGCTGCGCGCCGCAGGCCGGGTCGTCGGCGTGGTGACGCTGGACGCGCGCGACGGCCGGGTCAGCGACGTCCGCATCACGCTGAACCCGCAGAAGCTGTCGCTGTGGGGCTGACCCGCCGTCAGGGGCGAGCGCGCCGCCGGACCCCGCGCGTCAGCGCGCCGCCAGCCGCAGGGCGCGCACCGTGCTCCGCACGACCTGCTCCTTGAGCAGCGCCGCCACGCGCCCGGTGACGACCACGCCGCCCGGGGTGTCGTCGGGGCCGACCTGCTGCACGAGGCCGTCGTCGCGGCCGAGGCTCAGGCACTGCACGTGGTACCGGAACCGCAGGGGCGCCGGCTCGCGCCCCGCCAGCTCGGCCGCGACGTTGCGCCCGGCACGGGTGCCGGTCGGCAGGGCCGTGGCGCAGGCCATGCGCAGCGGCCCGGCGGCCGGCGACCAGGCCGCGGCGGCGTCGCCGGCGGCGTAGACGTCGGGGTGCGACGCCGAGCGCAGGAACGCGTCGACGACGAGCCGCCCGTCCGCGCCGACCTGCAGCCCCGCGTCGGCCGCGAGCCCGGTGCTCGCCGCGAGGGACGCGGTCCACACGACGACGTCCGCGTCGACGTCCCCCGGCGCCACCGCGACGCCCTGCGTCACGTCGACGCCGAGCCGGTCGAGCACCGTGCGCACGTGCGTCCGGCCGCGCGGGGACAACGACGGGCCCACGACGCCGGCCGTCGTCAGCCCGACGGTCCAGCCCGGCCGGCCCGCGAGCTCGGCGGCCGTCTCGACGCCCGTCGCACCGCCGCCGACGACCACGACCCGCCCGGAGCCCTCGGCCAGGCGTGCGTCCAGCGCCGCCGCGGTCTCGGCGGTGAACACCCGGCCGTCGTGGCCCCCGGCGACCCCGCGGGTGCGGCTGCCCAGCGCGTAGACGAGCCGGTCGTAGTGGTGCACGCCGCCGTCGTCGGTCGTGACCGTCCGGCGCGCGGTGTCGATGCCGGTCGCGGAGGCACGCACGTGGGTGACCGCCCGGCGCGCCAGCAGCGGTGCCAGCGGGAGGGCGGCGCCCGGCCGGCCCGCGGCGCGTTCGTGCTGCCGCACGCGCTCGGTGAACGCGTCGGTCGGGGCGACGACCGTCACGGCGGCGGCGTCGGCCGCTCGCAGCGCCGCCATCAGCCCGGCGTAGCCGGCACCGAGGACGAGGACGCGCGGGCGGGAGGGGTCGGGGTGCGTCGAGGTGCTCATGCCCTTCCTGACGACGTGGGCCCGCCCGGTGTCAGGCCGCTCGGGCATGACCCGCGTCACACCTCCCCGCGCGGGCTCACACGGGCGTCGACTCCACCTCCTGGTCGTGCCCGCCGGTGGAGCGGCGCCGCGCGGCCGCCTCCCGCTCGCGGTCGAGCCAGCGCATGGCCGGCGTCGCGGTGACGCCGTGCAGCAGGACCGACCCGGCGACGACCAGCGTCACGACCGCCCACAGCCGCTCGCCCTCGACGAACTCGCCCTCCTGGAGGGCGTAGGCGACGTAGAACAGCGAGCCGACGCCGCGGACGCCGAAGAACGCGATGACGCCGCGCTCGCGCGGCCCCGTGCGTCCCCGCGCGAGACCGACCAGGCCTGTGAGCGGCCGGACCACCAGGAGCACCAGCGCCGCGAACAGCACCTCCCGCCACGTCACCCCGGCGAGGATCCCGCGCGCCATGGCGCCGCCCAGCAGCACGAGCACCCCGACGGTCAGCAGCCGCTCGATCTGCTCCACGAACGCGTGCAGCACCCGGTGGTAGGAGTGCGCGCGCTCGGCGTCGCGCAGCGTCACGGCGGCGACGAACACCGCGACGAACCCGTACCCCTCGACCAGCTCGACCAGGCCGTACGTGAGGGACGTGGCCGCGAGGGCGACGAAGCCCTGGGCGTGCTCGGTGAGCCGGGTGCGCTCCGCGAACGAGGAGAAGAAGAGCCGGCCCAGCAGCCGGCCGACGGCCCACCCGCCGGCGACGCCCGCGGCCATGCGCCACAGCACGTCGAGCACGACCCACTCGCCGAGCCACCCCGACGGCGCCACGCCGGAGAGGCTGATCGCGATCGCGGCGTAGGTGAACGGGAACGCGAGCCCGTCGTTGAGGCCCGCCTCGGAGGTGAGCGCGAACCGGGCCTCGTCGTCGACGACACCCGGCTCGTCGACCGGCTCGCTGACCTGCACCTCGGTGGCGAGCACGGGATCGGTCGGGGCCAGCGCCGCGGCGAGCAGGACCGCCGCCCCGACCCCCAGCCCGAGCAGCGACCCGCTCAGCACGCCGACGGCCACCATCGTCAGCGGCATCGTGATGCCGAGCAGCCGCCACGTCGTGCCCCATCCGCGCAGGCTGAGCCGGCGGTTGACCGCCAGGCCGGCGCCCATGAGGGAGATGATGACGCAGACCTCCGTCAGGTGGACGGCCGCGTCGGGGTGCGCCATGGGGTCGGGGTCCGGCAGCGCGGGCAGCAGCGTGAAGGCGAGCGCACCGGCTGCGACGATCACGGTCGGCATCGACAGCGGGCGCCCCCGCAGAGCCCGGGGCAGCACCGCCGCGGCGAGCGTCGCGAGACCGACGGCGGCGAAGATCGCGGCCGGTACCTCCAGCTCTGGCACCTGTGCACCGTAGGTCGCGACGCGCCGACGCGCCCCGTGGACGGCGCCCGCGGTCCCCGGCGGATTCGGCGGCACGGCGTCCCGACCGCTCGGGCAGCCCGACGCAGCCCGCTGCCCGGCCGCCGTCCGACGGACATAACGCCCTTAGGCCCCGTTCACCCCGTAGTCCCCTTCCTGGACGAGGGTCCGGGAGGCGCAGCCGCGCGCCGCCCCCCGTCCCGAAGGAAGTGACCGTCTCCATGAAGAACCGAGCGCCCTCGCACGGGCGCCGTCTCCTGCGTCCGGCCGCCGCCACGCTCGGGCTCGTGCTGGCCGCCGGCTCGCTGACGTTCGTGGCCGGCTCCGCCGCCGCCGTCGACCTGCCGGCCTCCTACGTCGGGCCCGCCACCACCTGGCGCTACTCCGACACGAACACGGACCCGGCCGCGGGTGCCGCCAACCGCCTCGTCTGGACCGGCGCCGCCTACGACGACTCGGCGTGGAAGAGCGGGACCGGCGCGTTCGGCGCCAAGAACGGCCAGCCGACCGGCCTCGGTGCCGCCTTCCCGGTGACCACGCTGCTCAGCCAGTACGTCCCGGGCACCACGACCGGCGTGCCGACGTTCCACTTCCGCTCCACGTTCGACGTGGCGGCGGACGAGCTGGCGGAGATCGGCGCGCTCACCGGCACGATCACCTACGACGACGCCGTGCAGGTGTTCGTCAACGGCACGAAGGTCGCCGGGTTCGCCGACGCCCGCGTCGAGGCCGCGCCCGAGGCGCAGCGCAACCTGACGTACGCCGGCGTGTCCGCGGGCGACCCCGCCACGTCGACGTTCACGGTCCCCGCGTCGGCGCTCACGGCCGGCACGAACACGATCGCGGTCGCGCTGCACCAGGACCGCGCCACCAGCAGCGACATCTACCTCGACGTCAAGGAGCTCGCGCCGGTCTCGGCGAACGCGCCCGCGCGCATCTCGGACGTCGTGCTGCACGTGGGTGCCGACGAGACGCAGCGCAACGTCGCCTGGTACACGGACCGCGACATGGCGCAGGTGGCGCAGATCGCCAAGGCGTCGGACCTCGTCGACGGGCGCTTCCCGGCGGCCGCGGCGACGGTCGAGGCCACGGGCGGCACCGCGACGAGCGGCGAGCAGCACCGCCGCGCGACGTTCAGCGGCCTGCAGGAGAACACGGAGTACGCGTACCGCGTGGGCGCCGAGGGGTCCTGGTCCCCGACGTACCGCTTCCGCACGCAGGCGTTCGACGGCGACTTCGAGTTCCTCTTCGTCGGCGACCCGCAGATCGGCGCCTCCGGCAACGCGGCGAGCGACAGCGCCGGCTGGGCCGACACGCTGAAGGTCGCCACGGCCGCCTACCCGGACGCCGAGCTGCTCTTCTCGGCCGGCGACCAGGTGGAGCACGCCAACAGCGAGCCGCAGTACGACGCGTTCCTCGCCCCCGAGCAGCTGCGCAGCCTGCCGCTGGTCGCGACCAACGGCAACCACGACGTCGGCTCGAAGGCGTACGAGCAGCACTTCCCCGTGCCGAACCTCGACCCGGCGGCCGGCGCCGCCGGCTCGGCGACGGCGTCCGGCGGCAACTACTGGTTCCGCCACAAGGACGTCCTGTTCGTCAACATCAACTCGAACAGCCGTGACCACGCCTCGCACGAGGCGTTCCTGCGCAAGGTCGTCGCCGAGCAGGGCGGGAGCGCGCGCTGGAAGGTCCTCGCGTTCCACCACTCGATCTACTCGGTGGCGGCGCACACGGCGGACCGCGACATCCTCGAGCGGCGCGCCGCGCTGCCGTCGGTCATCTCGGAGCTGGGCTTCGACACGGTGCTCATGGGCCACGACCACAGCTACACGCGCAGCTACCTCATCAAGGACGGCGAGCTCGCCGACCCCACGGAGGTCGCCGGCCAGGCGCAGGTCACGGCCGACGACGGCGAGGTGCTCTACGTGACGGCCAACTCGGCGAGCGGGTCGAAGTACTACGGCGTGCGCGCGCCGGACGCGTCGTTCGCCTCGGTCATCAACCAGGAGAACGTGCGCAACTACTCGGCCGTCACGGTGACGGACGACGCGCTGACGATCACGACGCGGCGCAGCCAGGCCAAGGACGGCGCCCGTCCGGTCGACTCGGTCGTCGACGAGGTGACGCTCACGCGCGCCGCGGCGGCGCCGGGCGAGGGCGAGCAGCTGCTGCAGGTCACCGTGCCGGACGACGCCGGGGAGCCGGGCGAGTTCGTCTGGAACATCGACGGCACGAACGGCCTGGTCGACCTGGGTACGGCCGAGGACCGCGGCGACCACCGCGCGGCCACGGGTGCGATCCACCCGGTGCGCGTGACCGACACGCGCGCGGCCGGCCCGGTGTGGTCGGTCTCCGCGCAGGTCTCGGACTTCACGCGGGACGGCGCGTCGTTCGCCGGCAAGCACCTCGGGTGGACCCCGCGCCTGGTCGAGGCCGGCGGCGGCGCCGTCGCCGGCGACCGGGTCCGGTCCGGCTTCGACGGCGGGGACGGCCTGTCCGCGTCGTCGACGCTCGGGCACGCCCCGGCCACCCACGAGCGCGGCTCGGCCCTGCTCGGTGCCGACCTCGAGCTGAAGATCCCGGTGGACGTCCCCGACGGCACCTACCGGGCCACGCTCACCCTCACCGCGCTGAGCTGACGCCCCGCGCACGCACCCCCCCGCTGGACCCGGGTCACCGACCCGGACGACGGCCGGGACGACGCCCCCACGGCGCCGTCCCGGCCCTGACGGCCCGCCACG
>JAPSIR010000203.1 GCA_031178625.1 Cellulomonas sp. | reverse complement strand
CACCGGCGGCACCGTCACGCGCGTGCTGTCGCAGAGCTTCGGCGCGCTCGAGCGGCGCGAGGAGCAGACCGAGCTCGAGATCCGCGCGTCGTGGACGGCGTGGGACGAGGACCTGGCGCCGCACCTGGCGGCGTGGACGACGCTCCTGTGCACCGCCGCCGGGCTGCCCCCGCTGCCCGACGGCGTCGTGCCGCTGCCGCGTCGCTGAGTTCCCGCGCCCACGCCTTCGCGCGACAGCCGTCGGCGGTACGGACACCGGGCGGCGGGCAGATCCGCCCAGACCCGCCGCAACCCACCGTCGTGACCGCCGCCCGGCACCCCGGCAGCCGGCCGGCCCTCAAGTCCCCCGGGCGGGCTGCCGATCCACTGGACGTGACCATCGAGCCGCTGCGACGCGACGTCCGCGAGATCTCGGCCCGCCG
Organism: Cellulomonas sp.; assembly: GCA_031178625.1. Classification (GTDB taxonomy): domain Bacteria; phylum Actinomycetota; class Actinomycetes; order Actinomycetales; family Cellulomonadaceae; genus Cellulomonas. Next base: position 5,360 of record JAPSIR010000203.1, on the reverse strand, counting down.
CGCGCCCGGCACCGCCCAGGTCCCCACGGTCCGCCGGCCGCTCCAGGCGGCCCCGGCCCGCAACCCCATGTGCGTCGTCGTGACGCAGATCGGCGACGGCGAGGGCGACGCGCTGGTGCGGACGCTGCGCCGGCGCGGCGCCGCGCGCGTGGTCGTCCTGGCCCGTCGCGCCGGGCGCGCCGAGCTGCGCACGCTCCTCGCGGGCGGGCTGCGGGGCGGTGTCGCGGCGAGCACGGACGTCGCGTCGGCGGTGCGGCCGACACCCCCGCCGCCGCCCGCACCCGTCGCCGACCTGTCGGCGCGCGAGCTGAGCGTGCTGGCGCGCGTCGCGGAGGGTCGCACGAACCGACTCATCGGCGAGGAGCTCGGCCTGTCCGCGCTGACGGTGAAGAGCCACCTCGCACGCATCTCGCGCAAGCTCGGCACGGGCGACCGCGCCGAGCTCGTCGCCATCGCGATCCGGAACCGGCTGATCGACTGAGCCCGCCGCGGGTGCTGCGCGACGCGGCCGCGGTGACGCACGCCGCAGGCGGCGCGTCACCCGCCTGCGCGGCGGCCCGCCCGCCGTCGCCTACGGTGGACGTCATGGACCTCGACACGTCACCCGGCGTTCCCGGTCCGGACGACGTGCGGCCGGACCTGGAGGCGCCTGCCGTCGTCCCGCTGCTCGAGCCGGCCGAGGGCGTCCCGCCCGTCGTCGACACCGCCGCGGCCCTCGCCGCGGTCGTCGAGGCCTTCGGCGCCGGCACGGGCCCCGTGGCCGTCGACGCCGAGCGCGCGTCCGGCTACCGGTACGGGCAGCGCACCTACCTCGTGCAGCTGCGCCGGGAGGACGCCGGCACGGCGCTGATCGACCCGATCGCGGTGCCGGACCTGTCGGCGCTGTCCGAGGCCCTCGTCGGCGTCGAGTGGGTGCTGCACGCGGCGTCGCAGGACCTGCCGGGTCTCGCCGAGCAGGGCATGCGGCCGAGCCGGGTCTTCGACACCGAGCTCGCCGCCCGGCTGCTGGGCATGGAGCGCGTGGGCCTCGCGGCGGTGGTCGCCGACACGCTCGGGCTGGGGCTCGCCAAGGAGCACTCGGCCGTCGACTGGTCGACCCGGCCGCTGCCCGCGGAGTGGCTGCGGTACGCGGCGCTCGACGTCGAGGTGCTCGTGGAGGTCCGGCAGGTCCTCGCGGAGCGGCTCGCCGAGCAGGGCAAGGCGGAGTGGGCGCGCCAGGAGTTCGAGGCCGTCCGGCTCGCGCCGCCCCCGGCGCCGCGCACCGACCCGTGGCGCCGTGTCTCGGGCCTGCACGCGCTGCGCGAGCCGCGCCGCCTCGCGGTGGTCCGCGAGCTCTACGCGACGCGGGACAAGAACGCGCGCGAGCGGGACATCTCCCCGGGCCGGGTGCTGCCCGACGCGGCGATCGTCGCAGCGGCGCAGGCGATGCCGCGCACCGTGGGTCAGCTCGTGGCGCTGCCCGCGTTCGCCGGCAAGGGCACGCGCCGGCGGGCCGCGCTGTGGCAGTCCGCGATCGACCGCGCGGTGGCGCTGCCCGACAGCGCCCTGCCGTCCCCCCGTGGGCCGTCGAGCGACGGCCCGCCGCCGCCGCGTGCGTGGGCGGAACGCGACCCGGCGGCCGCACGCCGGCTGACGGCCGCGCGGGCCGTGGTGGGTGCCCTGTCGGAGCAGTGGTCGGTGCCGGTCGAGAACCTGCTGCAGCCGGACCTGCTGCGCCGCCTCTGCTGGTCGCCGCCCCGGCCCGCCGACGGTGCCGCGGTCGCGGACGCGCTGCGGTCCGGCGGCGCGCGCGAGTGGCAGGTCGAGCTCGTCGCGGACCGGCTGGCCGAGGCATTCGCGGCGTCCTGACGCGGTCGACCGGCGCCCGGGCGGCACCCGGTCGGTCGTCCACGTCACTGTTACTCTTGAGTAACTTCGCGTGTCCAGGGACGATGGTCCCTGCGCGCACCGGGCCCCGCCGGGCGCCCACCGGACACCGCCGTCCCGCAGGAGGATCGATGCCGACCTCGTCCCCGCCCACCGTCCGTCGCGTCGTGTTCGTCGACGGCGTGCGCACCCCCTTCGGCCGCGCCCGCAAGGACGGCCTCTACGCGCACGCGCGCGCCGACGACCTCGCCGTGAAGACCGTCCGCGAGCTCCTGCGCCGCCACCCGCAGCTGCCGCCGGAGCGCGTCGACGACGTGGCGCTCGCGGCGACGACGCAGCAGGGCGACCAGGGGCTCACGCTCGGCCGCACCGTCGCGATGCTGTCCGGGCTGCCGCCGACCGTGCCCGGCTTCGCCATCGACCGCATGTGCGCGGGTGCGATGACCGCCGTCACCACCACCGCCGCCGCGATCGGCGTCGGCGCGCAGGACGTCACGATCGCCGGCGGCGTCGAGCACATGGGCCACCACCCCATGGGCTTCGACGCCGACCCCAACCCCCGGTTCACGGCCGAGCGGCTCGTCGCCGCCGACGCGCTCAACATGGGCGTCACCGCCGAGAACCTGCACGACCGCTTCCCCGCGCTGACCCGCGAGCGCGCCGACGCCTACGGCGTCGCGAGCCAGGAGAAGTACGCCGCGGCGCTGGCCGCCGGCCGGATCGAGCCCGACCTCGTGCCCGTGGCGCTGCGCGACCCGGAGCACGGGTGGGGCCTCGCGACGGCCGACGAGCCGCCGCGTCCGGGGACGACCGTCGAGGCGATCGCCGGGCTGCCGACGCCGTTCCGCCCCGGTGGTCGCGTCACCGCCGGCACGTCGGCGCCGCTCACCGACGGCGCCGCGTCCTGCCTGCTCGCGGCCGAGGACGTCGCCGAGGAGCTCGGGCTGCCCGTGCGGATGCGCATGGTGTCGTTCGCGTACGCCGGGGTGGAGCCCGAGGTGATGGGCCTGGGCCCCGTGCCGGCGACCGAGAAGGCGCTGGCGCGCGCCGGCCTGACGATCGACGACATCGGCCTGATCGAGGTCAACGAGGCGTTCGCCGTGCAGGTGCTGTCGTTCCTCGACGCGTTCGGCATCGCCGACGACGACCCGCGCGTCAACCCGTACGGCGGCGCGATCGCCGTCGGGCACCCGCTCGCGTCGTCGGGCGTGCGTCTCATGACGCAGCTGGCCCGGCAGTTCGAGGAGCGCCCCGAGGTCCGGTACGGGCTGACGACGATGTGCGTCGGCCTCGGGCAGGGCGGCACGGTCGTCTGGGAGAACCCGCACTTCACGGAGGACGCGCGATGAGCGACAGCACGCCCGCACCCCGCACACCGGAGCCGCGCCCGGAGCGCGTCACCCACGCGCACGTGCGCGACGTCCGCCTGCCCGGCGGCGCCGGCACGCTCGCCCTCGTCACGGTCGACAACGGCCTGGACCACACCAAGCCGACGACGTTCGGCCCGCAGGGCATCGCCGAGCTGACGGCGACCCTCACCGCGGTGCGTGAGCGCGTCGCGGCCGGCGAGGTCGTCGCCGTGGCCGTCACCGGAAAGCCGTACTACCTGGCCGCGGGCGCCGACCTCACGCAGGTCGCGAGCGTCACGACCCGCGAGCAGGCGCTCGAGCTCGGCCGCGGCGGGCACGCCGCGTACCGGCTGCTGAACGACATGGGCGTGCCCACGTTCGCCTTCGTCAACGGCGCCGCGCTGGGTGGCGGCCTGGAGCTCGCGCTCGCGTGCGACTACCGCACCGCGGCTGCGGACGTCCGTGCGCTGGCGCTGCCGGAGACGGGTCTCGGGCTGGTCCCGGGGTGGGGCGGGGCGTACCGGGTGCCCCGGCTCGTCGGGATCGAGAAGGCGCTCGAGGTCGTGCTGACCCGGCCCGCGGCGAACAAGCCGTACACGGCGGCGCAGGCCGCGCAGATCGGCCTCGTCGACGTCGTGCTCGACGCCGCGGACTTCCTCGAGGAGTCCGTGCGGTGGGCGGCGCGCGTGCTCGACGGCTCGGTCGTCGTGGACCGCCGCCCGCTCGACGACGCGGCGACGTGGCAGGCCGTCACGGCCGCCGCGCGGGAGCGCCTGGACGCCACCGTGCACGGGTCGCGCCCGGCGCCGTACCGCGCGCTGGAGCTCCTGGCGGCCGCGCGCGACGCCGACGTCGACGCCGCGTACGCCGCGGAGGACGAGGCGCTCGCGGACCTCATCATGAGCGACGAGATGCGGGCCAGCGTCTACGCGTTCGGCCTGGTGTCCGGCGGCAAGAAGCCGGAGGGCGCGCCGGACCGGTCGCTCGCGCAGCCCGTCACGCGGGTGGGCGTCGTGGGCGCGGGGCTCATGGCCTCGCAGATCGCCGTGCTCTTCGCGCAGCGGCTCGGCGTGCCGGTCGTCCTGCGCGACATCGACCAGGCGCGCGTCGATCACGGGCTCCACGCGGTCCGGCAGCAGGTGGAGCGGCTCGTCACGTCAGGCCGCATGACGCCGGACGCGGGCGCCCGCATCACCGCGTCCGTCACGGGCTCGACCGAGCTGTCGGTGTTCGCCGGCTGCGACCTCGTCATCGAGGCCGTCACCGAGGTCCTCGACCTGAAGAAGCGCGTGTTCGCGGAGCTCGAGCAGGTCGTCGGCCCCGGCACGGTGCTCGCGACGAACACCTCCGCGCTGTCGGTGACGCGGATGGCCGCGGACCTGCAGCACCCGGAGCGCGTCGTGGGCCTGCACTTCTTCAACCCCGTGGGGGCGATGCCGCTCGTCGAGGTCGTGCGCGCCGAGCGGACGTCGGACGCGGCGCTCGCGACGGGCTTCGCCGTGGCGCAGACGCTGCGCAAGACGGCCGTCCTCGTGGCGGACCGGCCCGGGTTCGTGGTCAACCGGCTGCTCGTGCTGCTGCTCGGCAAGATCGTCGAGGCGGTCGAGCAGGGCACGCCCGTCGAGGTCGCCGACCGCGCGCTCGACCCGCTCGGCCTGCCGATGCCGCCGTTCGAGCTGTTCGACCTGGTCGGCCCGGCCGTCGGGTTGCACGTGCTGACGTCGCTGCGGGAGGACCTGGGCGACCGCTTCCCTCGCTCCCCCGGGCTCGAGAAGCTCGTCGCGGACGGCACGTCCGTCGTGCGGCCGGCACCCGCCAAGGGGCTGCCCAAGCGCGTCGACCCGGCCGTCCAGACGGTGTTCGACGCCGCGCGCGAGCCGGCGACCGGTGCCCCGCTCGACGAGGCCGGCGTGCTCGACGCCGTCCTCACCGCCCTCACGGTCGAGATCGGGCACATGCTCGACGAGGGCGTCGTCGCGACGCCGCAGCAGATCGACCTCTGCATGATCCTCGGCGCCGGGTGGGGCTTCCACCTCGGCGGGATCACGCCGTACCTGGACCGGACGGGCTACAGCGAGCGCGTGCTGGGCCGCCGCCTCCTCCCGGACGGCGTGGCGAACGTCCCCCGCCGCTGACGTCCGAAGG
>JAPSIR010000202.1 GCA_031178625.1 Cellulomonas sp. | reverse complement strand
ACGGGCTCGTCGCCTGGGGCGAGGCCGCCCGCGTCGAGGTGCACGGGCCCGACCGGTTCGCCGCCGCCGAGCGCGCGTGGCGCGAGGTCGTCGACCACGCCATCGTCCGCGACGAGGTCCGCCTGCCCGGCACCGGCCCGGTGGCGTTCGCGTCGTTCGCGTTCGACGACGACTCCGCCGCCGGCGGCGTCCTCGTCGTGCCCCGCGTGGTCGTCGGGCGCCGCGACGGGCGCACCTGGCTCACCACGCTCACCGACCCCGCGCGCCTCGGCGCGTACCCGCGGCTGGGGGACGTCGTCCCGCCGCGCACGGACCCGCGCCCGCCCGGCGCGGTCACCTACCGGGACGGCGCCGTCGACGCCGACGACTGGCTCGACGTCGTCGCCCGCGGCGTCGCGGCCATCCGCGACGGCGAGGTCGACAAGGTCGTGCTGGCGCGCGACGTCGAGGCGCGCACCGCGCGGCCGCTCGACGTCCGGTGGGCGCTGCACCGCCTCGCCGACCGGTACCGGTCCTGCTGGACGTTCAGCGTCGACGGCCTCGTCGGCGCGACCCCCGAGCTGCTGGTGCGCTCCGAGCGCGGGCTCGTGACGTCCCGCGTGCTCGCCGGCACCATCCGCCGCACGGGCGACGACGACGCCGACATGGGCCGCGCCGCGATCCTCGCGCACTCGTCGAAGGACCTCGAGGAGCACGAGTACGCCGTCGCCTCCGTGGCCCGTGCGCTCGCCCCCTTCGGCTCGTCGTGGAACGTGCCCGACGTGCCGTTCGTGCTGTCGCTGCCCAACGTGCTGCACCTCGCGTCCGACGTGACCGGCGTCCTCGCGACGCCCGCCGACGGCGACCACCCCACGTCGCTGGCGCTGGCCGCCGCGCTGCACCCCACCGCCGCCGTGTGCGGCACGCCCACCGACGCCGCCCGCCGCCTCATCGCGCGGGTCGAGGGCATGGACCGCGGCCGCTACGCCGGCCCGGTCGGCTGGCTCGGCGCCGACGGCGACGGCGAGTGGGGCATCGCGCTGCGCTCCGCGCAGCTCGACACCGCCGACCCGCACCGCCTGCGCCTGTTCGCCGGCTGCGGCGTGGTCGCCGCGTCCGACCCGGCCGCGGAGCTGGCGGAGTCGCGCGCGAAGCTGGAGCCGATGCGCTTCGCGCTCGGCGACGACTGAGCCTCGACGCTCAGGCTCAGCCTCCCGGCCCCCGGCGGCGCGGACGCGCGAGGGCCCGTCGTGGGAGGGGACGCCCACGACGGGCCCGGCGGTCCCGTCACCGCGGGGGGTCGGCGACGGGGAGCGGGCGTGCGCGCCGCCGTGACGGCGCGCAGCCCGGGTCGGGTGGGCGGGGTCGCCCCCGCCCGGCTCAGGACGTCAGCCCTGGCCCTGCTGCTGGAACCACTCCCACAGCTGCTCGGGGGTGAGGCCCCCGGGCAGGTCGCCGGGGCCCTGGCCATCGCCGCCCTGGTCGGGCTGCCCGTCCTGCTGGTCGGGGTCCGCGGTGAGGGTGTCGGGCCGCGTCGAGAGGGTGACGTCCAGCTCGGTGGTGGCGCTGCCGCGCACGACGGTCAGCGTCACGTCGTCGCCCGACGACAGCGAGCGGACGAACGCCGTGAGCGACTCCGCGCCGCCCACCGGGTCGTCGCCGATCGCGACGATGACGTCCCGCGGCTGCACGCCCGCCTCGGCGGCCGGCGAGCCCTCCTGCACGGTCTCGACGACCGCGCCGCGGCGCGTCACGCCGTCGGCGGTCGCCGTGCCGTCCGTCATCGTGACGCCGAGGAACGCGTGCTCCGCCTGGCCGTCCTCGATGAGCTGGGCCGCGACGTTCTTGGTGAGGTTCACCGGGATCGCGAAGCCGAGGCCGATCGAGCCGGACTGCTGCGAGAGCGTCGCGATGGACGACGTGATGCCGATGACGCGGCCCTGGGCGTCGAACAGCGGGCCACCGGAGTTGCCGGGGTTGACCGCGGCGTCGATCTGGATCGCGTTGGTCACGGCGGCCTCGCTGCGCGCGTCCTCCTGCGTGGAGACCGGGCGGTCGAGGGCCGAGACGATGCCCGTGGTGACCGTGTTCGCCAGGCCGAGGGGGTTGCCGACGGCCATGACGGGCGACCCGACGGCGACGTCGTCGGAGTCGCCCAGCGCGGCGGGCTGCAGGTCGTCCGGGGCGTCGACGATCCGCAGCACCGCGAGGTCGGTCGCGACGTCCGTGCCGACCACCTCCGCCTGGAAGATGCGTCCGTCGGTGAGCGTCACCGTCACCTCGCCGCCGTCGGCGGCGGCGGAGACGACGTGGTTGTTCGTCACCACGTGCGCGTCGTCGTCGACGATGACGCCCGAGCCCTGCGAGCCGGCGGACTGCGTGCGCACCTCGATCGCGACGACCGAGTCGCGCACCGCGGCCGCGACGGCCTGCCAGTCCGGGTCCTCGGCGGACGAGCCGGAGACGGGCACCTGCTCGGTGGTCGACCGGCCGATGTCCGCCAGCGACGCACTCTGCTGGCCGGCGTCGGCGAGGGGCCCGTCGTCGAGCGTGAGCCCGGCGACGACACCGCCGCCGACGAGCACGCCGGTGACGGCCGCGGCTGTGCCCCAGACCCACGGCCTGACGCGCCGGCGCTCGCGCGGCGTCCCGCCTGCGGCGTCCGCGGACGGCGCCCACGGGTCGGCCGGACCGGACGGGGGCGTCCCCGCGGGGCCGCCCGTCGCGCCGGGCCCGAAGGCGGCACCCGGCTGCGCAGCGGGCGCCTGACGCGCACGCTGCGCGGCGTCCCAGCGCGCCCACTCCTGCGCCGGGGAGAGGCGCTGCGTCGGCGCGGCCTGGGCGTGGGTGGACGGCTGGTGCGCGGCGGCGTCCCCGTGCGTCTGCTGCGCGGGCGGGGTCGCGGCCGGGGCGGCGGGCGCCTGCTGCGTGGGCAGCGGCTGCGTCGCGCCGGTCGGAGGGAGCGGCTGGGTGGGGTGGTCCTGCGGGTGGCCGCCGCCGGGTCGCGGCTGCTCGGGCGTGGTCGTCATGGCTGCCTCCTTGTCGGCCTCCATTCCAACCCGCCGTGCTGGGACGGGCCTCCCGAGGGGCTGAGAACTTCCTGGACGTCCGCGGGGCGGACGTCCAGGCGTCAGACCGCGAGCGCGTCGAGCGCCGCCGACGCCGCCGCCGCCACGTCCGCCGTGACCCGCTCCCCCAGCGCCCGGCGCTGCGCCCGGTCGACGCGCACCTCGACGACGCTCACGCCGGTGCCCGGCGCCGCGAGCGCGGGCAGCATGCCCTCGGCGTCGACGACCCGCGTGTGCCGCACGCCGTACGCGGCGCAGAGCGCCGCCAGGTCGACGCCGTGCGGCGTGCCGAACACGCGCTCGAACACGTCGGCGCGCGCGGGCTCGCCGTGCTCGAGCGTCGTGAACACCGACCCGCCGTCGTCGTTCGCGACGACGAGCTGGAGGTCGACGGGGTGCTCCAGCGGGCCGCGCAGCAGCCCGCCGACGTCGTGCAGGAACGTGAGGTCGCCGAGGTAGGCGCGCACACGCCGGTCGGGCAGCGCGAGGGCGACGCCCGTCGCCGTCGAGACCGTGCCGTCGATGCCGGCGAGGCCGCGGTTCGCGAGCACGAGCGGCGCGACGTCCCACCGGGCGACGAGGTCGAGGTCGCGCACGGGGTTGGACGCGCCGACGACGAGCACGTCCTGCGGCGTGCTGGCGCGCGCCAGCGCCCGGGCGAGGGCCGGACCGGTGACGCGCTGGCCGCTGCGGGAGCGGGGGGCGTCCTCGGGGACGTCGAGCAGCGCGTCGAGCGCGTCCCGTGCCGCGGCGTCCGCGGCGCGCCACGCGTCGAGCCACCCGGCGGGCGCGCCCGCGCGGCCCTGGCGCATGCGGGCCGGCAGCTCGAGCAGCACCTGGGCGGCGTTGCGGCCGGCGTCGGGCCAGTCGGTGCCCCGCGGCGCGACGACGACGAGCTCGACGTCCTCCCGGGCGAGCAGCCGCTGCACGGGCCGGGACAGCGTGGGCCGGCCCAGCACGACGACGCGTCCCACGCGTCCGCCGAGCCGCTCCTGCGCCAGCAGCAGCCGGTACGCGGCGATCGCCGTGGGGCCCTGCCGCGCGCCCGACGACGGCTCGGCCAGCAGCGGCCAGCCGTTCGCCTCCGCGAGGCGGCGCGCCGCCGGCCCGGCTCCGTCACCGGCGACGACGACCGTCGGGACCGGCCCGCGGGCGCGGCGGGCGGGCCGCCCGGACGCGTCGGCGACGGGCTCGGCGGCCGCCACGACCGGGAGCACGCCCGTGACCAGGTCGGCCGGCTCGGCGGGCACGTGCCGGGCGGCGACGTGCGACAGGCCCGCCTCGGCGGGCACGGGCCACGGCGCGTCGTCCGGCACGAGCGGGTCGCGGTAGGCGAGGTCCAGGTGCACCGGCCCGGGGTCGCCGGAGCGCGCGCCCGTGGCGGCCGCGACCGCGCGCGAGACGACCCGGCGCAGGTCGCGGTCCTCGCCGGGGCGGCCCGTCGGCGCGGGCACGTCGACGGCCAGCCGCACGGCCTCCCCGAACAGGCGGGTTTGCTCGGTCGTCTGGTTGGCGCCCGTGCCGCGCAGCTCGTGCGGGCGGTCGGCCGTGAGCAGGACGAGCGGGAGCCCGGCGTGGTGCGCCTCCAGCACGGCGGGGTGCAGGTTCGCGACGGCGGTGCCCGACGTCGTCACGACCGCGACGGGCCGCGGCCCCGCGGGCACCGGCTCGCCGGCGCGGGCGGGGTGGCCGGACGCCTTCGCGAGCCCGAGCGCGAGGAAGCCGGCGTCGCGCTCGTCGATGCGCACGTGCAGGCGCAGCGCGGGGGCGCCGGGCGGCCGCTCCTCGTCCGGGCGGGCGGCGTCCGCGAGCGCGTACGCGAGCGGGGCGCTGCGCGACCCGGGGGCCAGCACGACGTCCCGCACGCCGAGCGCCGCGAGCGCCTGCACGAGGACGCGCGCCGCCTCGGCCGACGGCGGCCCCGGGCGGGGGGCGGTGCGGGGGGCGTCGTCGGGGCCGGGCGTCACGGCCGTCATCATGCCGCAGCCCCGCTCACGCCTCAGCCCGGCACCGCGTCGTGCCCGGACGCCGCCGGCGCGTCACCGCACGGCCCGGACGGCGGCGAGGCGGCCCTCCCAGCGGGCGGTCAGGCCGGGGTCGGCGGCGGCCGCGGCGACGAGGTGGGGGGCCGGCGCGGGGCGGCGGACCTCGATCGCGCCGTCCCGCGGCAGCAGCGGGTCGTCGACGAGGTCGGCGGCCAGCAGCTGGGCGGTCGCCAGGCCGCACGCGTACGGAAGGTCCGGCAGCGCGGCCGCGAGCGCGAGCCCCGCCGCCAGGCCCACCGAGGTCTCGAGGGCCGACGACACGACGACCGGCAGGTCCATCTGCTCGGCCAGCCGCAGGCACGCACGCACCCCGCCCAGCGGCTGCACCTTCAGCACGACGACGTCGGCGGCGTGCCGGCGCGCGACGGCCAGCGGGTCGTCGGAGCGGCGCACGGCCTCGTCGGCGGCGAGCGGCACGTGCGTGCGCCGGCGCAGCGCCGCCAGGTCGTCGACGCCCGGCACGGGCTGCTCCGCGTACTGCAGCCCGCCGGCGGCGCGGTCGAGCGCCGCGAGCCGGGCGGCCGCGGTGTCGACGTCCCAGGCGGTGTTGGCGTCCACCCGGATGGCCCCGTCCGGACCGAGGGCGTCACGCACGGCCTCGAGCCGCGCCTCGTCCTCGCGCGGGTCCTGCCCGGGCTCGGCGACCTTGACCTTGGCGGTGCGGCAGCCGCGCGACGCCGTGACGACGCGGTGCGCCTGCTCGGGCCCGACGGCGGG
>JAPSIR010000027.1 GCA_031178625.1 Cellulomonas sp. | reverse complement strand
GCGCGCACCGCGCCCGACGACCCCGGACCCCGACCCGACGACCGACCGACCGAGCACATCGGGGGTGACGACCGGTGAACACGCCGCTGCGCCGCCTCGCCACGCTCGTCCTCGTCATGTTCGTCGCGCTCATGGGCAGCGCCTCGTGGGTGCAGTTCGGGCAGGCGGGCGACCTCAACACCGACCCGCGCAACGCCCGCACGCTGTACCGCGAGCACGGCAACGCGCGCGGGCCCATCGTCGCCGGCGGCGAGGCCATCGCCGCGTCCGTGCCCGTCGACGACCCGTTCGGGTTCCAGCGCACGTACGCGAACGGCGAGCTGTACAGCGCCGTGACCGGCTTCTACTCGATCGCGAACGGCCGCAGCCAGCTCGAGCGCGCCGCGAACGACCAGCTCACCGGCCGCGGCGACCAGCTGTTCTTCTCCCGCATCCGCGACCTGCTCACCGGCCGCCGGCCCGAGGGCGCGGCCGTCGAGACGACGATCCTGCCCGCCGCGCAGCAGGCGGCCCGGACCGCGCTCGGTGACCAGCAGGGCGCCGTCGCCGCGATCGAGCCGTCCACCGGCCGCATCCTCGCGCTCGTCTCCACCCCCGGCTTCGACCCGAACGTGCTCGCCGTGCACAGCACGAGCGAGGCGTCCGCCCGGTACGCCGAGCTGGACGCCACCGAGGGCAACCCGCTGCGCAGCAACGCCACGCAGGAGCGGTACGCGCCGGGCTCGACGTTCAAGCTCGTCACGGCCGCGGCCGCGCTCGAGAGCGGCGCGTACACGCCCGAGACGGCCGTCCCGTCGCCGGTCTCGCTGACGCTTCCCCAGACCAGCGCCACGATCGGCAACTTCGGCGGCAGCAGCTGCGGCGGCGACGGGGTCAGTCTCGCCGACGCGCTGCGCGTGTCGTGCAACACCGCGTTCGCGAACCTCGGCCTCACCCTCGGCGAGGACGCGCTGCGCGAGCAGTCCGAGCGCTTCGGCTTCGACGGCGGTGAGCTGACGATCCCCACGCAGGTCGTCGAGAGCGTCTTCCCCACGGACCTCGACCCGCCGTCGCTCGCACAGACCGCGATCGGCCAGCGCGACGTCGTCGCGACGCCGCTGCAGGTCGCCATGATCAGCGCGGCGATCGCCAACGGCGGGCAGCTCATGCGGCCCTACCTGGTCGAGACCGTGCGCGCCGCCGACCTCACGGTCGTCTCGCAGACGGACCCGGAGACGCTGTCGACGGCCGTCTCCCCCGAGACGGCGAGCGCGCTCACGCAGATGATGGTCGGCGTCGTCGAGTCCGGGACGGGCCGCTCCGCGCGCCTGCCGGGCGTGCAGGTGGCCGGCAAGACGGGCACGGCGGAGACGGTGCCGGGCGAGCCGCCGCACGCGTGGTTCACGGCGTTCGCGCCGGCCGAGGCGCCGCGCGTGGCCGTCGCGGTCATCGTCGAGAACGGCGGGAACCTCGGCAACGAGGCCACGGGTGGACAGGTCGCGGCGCCGGTCGCGCGGGCCGTGATCGAGGCGGTGCTGGGATCGTGAGGACGGGTCCGGGCGTCGCGCTCGGCGGGGGGCGCTACCGGCTGCTGCGGCGGATCGCCGTCGGCGGCATGGGCGAGGTGTGGGAGGCGAACGACGACGCGCTGCAGCGTCCCGTCGCCGTCAAGGTGCTGCGCGCCGAGTTCGCGGGCGACGGCGGCTTCCTCGAGCGGTTCCGCACCGAGGCGCGCAACTCCGCGGCGCTCTCGCACCCGAACATCGCCGCGCTGTTCGACTACGGCGAGCAGGACGGGTCGGCGTACCTGGTCATGGAGCTCGTCGTCGGCGAGCCGCTGAGCGACCTGCTCGAGCGCGAGCCCGTGCTGGACACGCGGCGGCTGCTGCCCGTGCTCGCGCAGACGGCCCGCGGCCTGCACGCCGCGCACCAGGCCGGCGTCGTGCACCGCGACGTCAAGCCGGGCAACATCCTGCTCGCGCGCTCGGGCAAGGTGAAGATCACCGACTTCGGCGTCTCGCTCGCCGCCGACCAGAAGACGATGACCGCCACCGGCATGGTCATGGGCACGGCGCAGTACCTCTCCCCCGAGCAGGCCGTCGGCCGCCCGGCCACGCCGCTGTCCGACCTGTACTCCCTCGGCGTCGTCGCGTACGAGGCCCTCGCCGGCAAGCGCCCGTTCACGGGGCCGACGGCGGTCGACATCGCCGTCGCGCACGTCAACGACCCCGTGCCGCCGCTGCCGACGACCGTCGAGCGGCGGCTCGCGGCGCTCGTGCTGCGCCTGCTGTCGAAGGAGCCGTCCGAGCGGCCCGCGTCGGGCGAGGAGCTGGCGGGCATGTTCGACCGGCTCGTGCCGCAGACCCCGCCGTCGGGCGTCCCGGTGCTGGTCACGCGGCCGCAGCGGCCCCGGGACGAGTTCGCGCGCCCCCGCCGGGACGAGCGGGCGCCCGCCGCCGCACCGACCGCGAGCCCGCCGTCGTACCCGCCGTCGCGCCGCGGGCGCGGCAGCGCCCGGCCCGAGCCCGCACCGGGCACCCGCCGCGCGGCCGCCCGCGCCGCCGCTCCCCCGCCCAGCCCGGTGCTCGGCGCGGTGCGCGACGCCGGGCAGAACCTGCGCCGTCTGCGGCTGCCCCTCGTCATCCTCGTGCTCGTGCTCGTGGCCCTGCTCGGCGCGGCGCTGGCCGACCGGGTCGTCGGCGCGCAGGGGACGCCCGGCGCGACGTCGACCGTGCGGGCGACGGGTGTGACGGCCACCGACCAGTACCCTCGTGCGGACGCACCCGGTGGGATGATCACCGGGCAACGCCGGGACGCGCGTGCGCAGACCGACCCGGCAGGGCGGGACCCGGGCCCTCTGCCCGTCCCGCGATCGACGGAAGTGAAGGACGCCTAGTGGTGGACGACGGATCCCGCATCCTTGCCAACCGGTACGAGGTCGGTGAGCTCATCGGCCGCGGCGGCATGGCCGAGGTGCACATCGGGCACGACACCCGGCTGGGCCGCACGGTCGCCATCAAGATCCTGCGCTCCGACCTGGCCCGCGACCCCTCGTTCCAGAACCGGTTCCGGCGCGAGGCGCAGTCCGCCGCCGCGCTGAACCACCCGGCGATCGTCGCCGTGTACGACACGGGCGAGGACCTCGTCACCGAGGCCACCGGCGTGATCGCGCACGTGCCGTTCATCGTCATGGAGTACGTCGAGGGCCACACCGTGCGGGACATCCTGCGCGACGGCCACGCGGTGCCCATCGACGAGGCGGTCGAGATCACCGCCGGCGTGTTGTCCGCGCTCGAGTACTCGCACCACGCCGGCATCGTGCACCGCGACATCAAGCCCGCGAACGTCATGATCACGCCCACGGGCGCGGTCAAGGTCATGGACTTCGGCATCGCGCGCGCCGTGGCCGACTCCGCCGCGACGATGACGCAGACGCAGGCCGTCATCGGCACCGCGCAGTACCTCTCCCCCGAGCAGGCGCGCGGCGAGCAGGTCGACGCCCGCTCGGACCTGTACTCGACCGGCTGCCTGCTGTTCGAGCTGCTCACCGGGCGCCCGCCGTTCGTCGGCGACTCCCCCGTCGCCGTCGCGTACCAGCACGTCCGCGAGGCGCCGCCCGTGCCCAGCCAGATCGCGTCCGACGTGCCCGAGGCGCTCGACCGCATCACGCTCAAGGCGCTCGCCAAGGAGCGCGACGCGCGCTACTCGACGGCCGCGGAGTTCCGCGCCGACCTCGAGGCCGTGCTGCGCGGCGGCGCCGTGAACGCCCCCGCCGTGGGCGCCGCGCTCGCCGCGGTGCCCACCGGCGACGCCACGCAGGTCATGGCCCCGGCGGCCGCGACGACGCAGGCGATGCCGCCCGCCGTGGCGGGCTCGCCGTGGGGCTCCACCGGCGTCATGACGGGTACGACCCCGCCGGAGGACGAGCCGGAGGAGAAGCGCAAGCCCTGGCTGATGTGGACGCTCATCGCGGTGGCCGTCCTGGCCGTCGCGGGC
The DNA here is from genome assembly GCA_031178625.1 of Cellulomonas sp. Classification (GTDB taxonomy): domain Bacteria; phylum Actinomycetota; class Actinomycetes; order Actinomycetales; family Cellulomonadaceae; genus Cellulomonas. The sequence goes on along the minus strand of JAPSIR010000027.1, from coordinate 17,848 downwards.
ATCGTCTGGCTGCTCATGTCGAACAACCGCACCGCCGAGCCGGAGACGGTCGCGGTGCCCGGCGTGGTCGGGCAGTCCCAGGAGCAGGCGATCCAGACGCTCGAGGCCGCGGACCTCGTCCCCGTGCCCCAGCAGGAGCCGAGCGACACCGTGCCGTCCGGGCAGGCGACGCGCACCGACCCCGCCGAGGGCGAGGACGTCGAGCCGGGCAGCGACGTCAACCTCTTCATCTCCACCGGTCCGTCCGAGGTCACCGTGCCCGACGTGACCGACCGGACCGAGGCGGAGGCCGTGCGCCTGCTCGAGGCCGAGGGCCTCGTCGTCTCCGACACCCGCACACCGGTCGACCACCCGACCATCGCACGGGGTCGCGTCGTCAGCACCGACCCGCCGGCCAACGCGCCCGTCGACGCCGGCGCGGAGGTCACGCTGTCGGTCTCCAGCGGCAACGTCGTGGTGCCGAACGTGACCGGCCAGAACGTCGAGGACGCCACCACCGCGCTGCGCGAGGCGGGCCTGCAGGTCGCGACGTCCGAGGAGCCCAGCGAGGAGCCCGAGGGGACCGTGGTCTCCCAGGACCGCGGCGAGGGCGACATCGTGCCGCAGGGCACGACCGTCAACCTCGGGGTCGCGTCGCCGCCGACCACCGCCACGGTGCCCACGACGCTCCGCGGGCAGACGTACGAGGCGGCCGTGCAGGCCCTGTCCGCCGTCGGCCTGACGAACGTGCGTCGCGAGGACGTCGACTCCGACGAGCCGGCCGGCACCGTCATCTCGTCCGACCCGAACGGCGGCACGCAGATCGCCCGCGAGCAGCAGGTGACGCTGCGGGTGTCGCGCGGCCCGAGCGATGACGACGACGACCAGCCCAACCCGAACCCGACCGCGTCGGGCGCGCCCCGACCCTGATCGAGGCGGTCCGAGCCGACAACGAGGAAGGCCCCCGGGGAGCTCCCCGGGGGCCTTCGTCGTCGGTGCGTCGGTGCGGTGCCGGACCGGGTCAGAGGCGCACCAGCGGGTGCAGCCCGACCGAGCGCTCGACCGCGTCGGTGGCGCCGCAGAGCTCGAGCCAGTTGGCGAGCAGCCGGTGGCCGCCCTCGGTGAGCACCGACTCCGGGTGGAACTGCACGCCGTGCAGCGGCAGCTCGCGGTGCTGCAGGCCCATGACGATGCCGTGCGCGCGCGCCGTGACCTCGAGCTCGTCGGAGAACGTCCCGTCGACGACCGCGAGCGAGTGGTACCGCGTCGCCGTGAAGGGCGTCGGCAGGCCGGCGAGGACGCCGTCGCCGGCGTGCTCGACCTCGCTCGTCTTGCCGTGCATGAGCTCGGGCGCGTGCGTCACCGTCCCGCCGAACACCTCGCCGAGCGCCTGGTGGCCCAGGCACACGCCGAGCATGGGCGTGCCGGCGGTCGCGCAGTCGCGGATCACCTGGATGCTCTGGCCGGCGTCGGCGGGCGTGCCGGGGCCGGGGGAGACGAGCACGCCGTCGTACCCGGCGCGCTCGGCGGCGGGCGGCACGGCGTCGTTCCGCACGACCTCGGTCTTCGCCCCGAGCTGGTCGAGGTAGCCGACGATCGTGTAGACGAACGAGTCGTAGTTGTCGATCACGAGGATCCGCGTCACGTCACTCACCCACCGTGGTCTCGTTGAACGGCATGTACGGCGCCACGGCGGGGTACAGCCACAGGAAGCACGCGACGACGACGGCCGCCGCGAGCGCCAGGGCGATCACCGCCCGCACCGGCCAGGGCCCGGGCAGGTGCCGCCACAACCATCCGTACATCATGAGCCTCCTGCGTCGGTCCGCCCAGACCCTGTCCACGCGGTCGCTGCCCGCCCCGCGGCCCTCCGGGGCCGCCGGACGGCGCTCACGCCGCCCCCAGCAGCTCGGCCGGCGTGCCGCTCGACACGGGCGCCCAGTAGTCGAGCACGCCGTGCACGATGAACCGCTCCCGCGCGGAGAACATCGGGTGGCACGTGGTGAGGGTGATGAAGCGCTCGGTGGGCTCGACGCCGGGCTCGTTGGGCACGGGCGCGATGACGCGCACGTCCGCGGGCAGCACGACCTCGCTCGAGGTGACCCGGTAGACGTACCAGGTGTCGGCGGTGCGCACGACGAGCGGGTCGCCGACCTGCAGCTCCTCGATGCGGTTGAACGGCTTGCCGAACGTGACGCGGTGCCCCGCGAGCGCGAAGTTGCCGACGCCGCCGGGCATGGCGGTGCCGGGGTAGTGGCCGATCCCGAGGACGTCGAGGACGGTCGGCCGGTCGGTGCCCTGGCTGATCGGACGCTCGGGCTCGCCCGTCCACCGCGGCACCTGGAGCGTCGCGATGGTCGCGGCGTGCTCGGGCTCGGCGGGCGGTGCGGGCGGCTCGTCGCGGCGCGGTTCCGCCACCAGCGGGCCCTCGTCCGCGGCCGCGGCGGCGGGCGGCTCGGCGAAGTCCAGCTCGCGCACGATCTCGGCCTGCGCACGGTCGCCCTCGACGTCCGTCCACCACAGCTGCCAGACGAGGAAGCCCAGCAGCAGCACGCCGAGCGTGATCAGCAGCTCGCCCAGGACGCCCACGGCGCCGTACGCGACGGCGCGGCCGCGACCGCCCGGGGTGCCGGCGCGCGCGTGCGACGGCGCGCGGCCGGCGGCACGGCGCTCGGTCGTGCCCTGCGTGGTCACGAGACCTCCTCGGTCGGTGCGGGGTAGGCGTCCCGCTCGGCGGGCAGGCCGGGCAGCACCTCGACGTCGCGGGGCACGCGGGCCGACGCGAGCTCGGTGGCGCCGGAGTAGGCCGGCAGCTCGAGGCGCTGCTCGGCGGTGACCTGCCAGCCGAGCCCGACCTCGGCGGCGTCGCGGACGTACCCGCGCACGGCGGGCGACGCGTCGAGGCCGGCACGCAGGTCGTCGGGGTCGCCGACGGCGCGCACGACGTACGGCGGGGAGTAGACGCGGCCGTGCAGACGCAGGACGTTGCCGACGCACCAGAAGGCGCTGGTCGACACCACGCGCTGGTCCATGAGGGCCATGGCCTCGGCACCCCCGGCCCACAGCGCGTTCATGACGGACTGCAGGTCCTGCTGGTGCACGACGAGCACGTCGGGGTTGAGGCTCTCGCGCTGCGCGTCGGCGGGCGCGTCGTCGAGCACGACGGTCAGGCCGGGGCCCGTGACGGCCACGGAGCCGCCCTCGACGAGGTCGGCGACGGACGGGGTCGGCAGCGCGAACCCCGAGACCCTGTTCTGCTCGGCCGCGAGGCGCTCGACCTCGGCGCGCAGGGCGTCGACCTCGGCGGACATGCGCTCCACGTTCGCGGCCTGCTGGCGCGACAGCTCGCCGAGGTCCTGGGGGTGGCGGCCGGGGCCGGCGTCGGCAGTGCGCGCGCTCACGGTGAACAGCACGCCGGACAGGCCGAGGACGGCGCCCACGGCCACGGCACCGCGGCCGAGGCGGCCGCGTCGGGACCGCTCGGCGGCCGGTGCGGGGTCGCCCGCCGCCCGGTGGGCCCGCTGGCTCACGCCTGCTCCTTCCGCTCGTCGTGACCGGCGCGCACGGCGGCCGGGACGACGGCACTACGCTAGGTCACGATCGGCGCCGTGCCGACATCCGGTCCGCCGACGTGCCCGCCGACGTACCTCGGACGGCGGTGCCGAGGCGGACGGGCGGCGGCCGCCGGACCACCGTCGCAGACAGGAGCTCACCGACGTGCCCGAGTCGAAGTCCCGCAAGAAGCCCGAGTTCACCCCGCCGCCGGGCAAGCCGTCCGCGCCCAAGCCGCTGCCGCGCTGGTACCTGCCGCTGGCCATCGGCCTCATGATCCTGGGCCTGCTGTGGCTGGTCACGACGTACCTGTCGCCGGGTGCCGCGTACCCCGTGCCGGGCATCGGCCAGTGGAACCTGGCGATCGGCTTCGCGATCATCGTCGTCGGCTTCGGGATGCTCACGCGCTGGCGGTGACCCACTGCTCCGTCCACAGGTTCGACCCGTGGTCGAGGGTTCGGTACACAGGCGGTGCACAGACCTGTGGATAACTACACGCGTGTAATTCCACAGGTGTGAGCAACGCTGGGGACGCGCTACGGGCCTCCGGAACCGTGGCTCAGACGAAGCCGACGGAGGCGTACACCGCGAGCGACACGCCCGCGAGCGACGCGGCGACGACCACGGGCGCGAGCACGGCGACGAGCCGTCGCCGCTCCTTCGGCGCGTACGCGTAGGCGGCACCGAGGGCGGCCCCGACGACGAGGCCGCCGAGGTGCGCCTGCCAGGAGATCCCCGGCACCACGAAGCCGAGCACGCCGTTCACCACGAGCACGCCGACGATCCCGCGCGCGTCGCGGCCGAGCCGGCGCAGCACCACGAGCACGGCGCCGAACAGGCCGAAGACGGCACCGGACGCACCGACGAGCCACGTGAGCCACCCGTCGGTCGCGGTGGCGAGCGCCAGGGCGCCGACCGACCCGCCCACGGCGCTGAGCAGGTAGAGCGTCACGTACCGGGCACGGCCCAGCGTCTGCTCCAGGTACGGTCCGACCATCCACAGCGCGAGCATGTTGAAGGCGATGTGCAGCAGCTGGCCGGGGGCGTGCAGGAACGCCGACGTGAGGAAGCGCCACGGTTCCGCGATGCCGTAGACGGGCGAGAAGGCCATGAGCCCCGTGAACGCGGGCACCGTGCGCTGCAGCACGTACGCCACGACGCACAGCCCGATGAGCGTCAGCGTGACGACCGGCCGCCCGCGCCGGACGGGGGCGCCGAGCGCCGTCCGCTGCTCCGGCGCCGTGCGCGCCGCCTCCGCCACGCAGTCGACGCAGTGGAAGCCGACGGGGGCGGGCACCTGGCAGTCGGGGCACGCCGGCCGGCCGCAGCGCTGGCAGGACGTGTACGCCACACGGTCGGGGTGCCGCGGGCAGACCGGGGGCTGGTCGGCCGGCGGCTCCGGGAGGGAGCCGCCGGCCGGCGTCGACGTGCTGATCTCAGTCCTCCACGGAGATGGACGTGATCGTGATGTCCTGCACCGGACGGTCGCCGGGGCGCGTCGGCGCGGCGGCGATGGCGTCGACGACCTGGCGGCCCGCGTCGTCCGCGACCTTGCCGAAGATCGTGTGCTTGCCGTTGAGCCACGTGGTCGGCGCGACGGAGATGAAGAACTGCGAGCCGTTCGTGCCGCCGACCTTGCCCGTCACCGGGTCCATCCGCTTGCCGGCGTTCGCCATGGCGAGCAGGTAGGGCTCCGAGAACGTCAGCTCGGGGTGGATCTCGTCGTCGAACTGGTAGCCGGGGCCGCCGCGGCCCGAGCCGAGCGGGTCGCCGCCCTGGATCATGAAGCCGGGGATGACGCGGTGGAAGACGACGTCCTTGTACAGGGGGTCGGTGCGGGGCGCGCCCGTCGACGGGTCGGTCCACTCGATGGCGCCCGTGCTCAGCCCGACGAAGTTCTCGACGGTGCGCGGCGCGTGGTTCTCGTAGAGCTCGACCCGGATGTCACCGGCGGTCGTGTGGATGGTCGCGAACATCTGCCCAGTCTTCCACGGGCCGCCGACGCCGCGCGGGGCAGCCGTGGACGTCCGGTGAAGAGGGGGCGGACCAGGCACGACGGTGGCAGAGTGAGGGGCCACAACCCACCGTCGTCGAGACCAGTCCGGGAGTGGACATGACCAGTCGTCCGAAGATCGACGTGGACACCGAGCGTCTGAAGGTGCAGGCCGCGGGCCTGGGCGCGACGCTCGTGGACGCCGCAGGAGTCGCGAAGGTCGGCGCGCTCGACGCCGCGGCGAAGGCGTCCGACGCGGCGGGCCACGCCAAGGAGTGGACGACCCCGAAGATCGACGCCCTCGCCGAGTGGCTGACCCCGCGCGTCGAGCACCTGTACCGGGAGAGCATCAAGGCCACCGCGCCGCAGGTCGAGCGGGCTGCCCTCCGGGCGACGCCCGCGATCGACACCGCGCACGACAAGCTGGTCGACGAGCTCATCCCCAAGGTCGTCGCCGCCGTGAACGAGGCCGCCGTCAAGGCGGGGGCCGCGACGACCGTCGCCGCCACCGTCGCCGGCAAGCAGTCGCGCAAGGCGGCGAAGGCTGCCAAGCTCGCGGCCGCGCGTGCCGCCAAGGACGCCGCGAAGGCCGAGAAGAAGGGCTCCGGCGGGAAGAAGTTCCTCCTCGTCGCCGGCCTGCTCGGCGCCGGTGCCGCCGCCTTCGCCTGGGCGCGCTCGCGCTCGACCACCGACCCGTGGGCCGAGCCGTGGGAGCCGGGCGACTCGACGACCGCCGAGTCGCTGCGCACGCGCGCGCAGGCGGCGACCGGTGACGCCGCGGACGCCGTCGGCGAGGCCGCGGGGTCGGCCGTCGCCAGGAGCCGCGAGGCGAGCAAGAAGGCCGCGGACCGCGTCTCCGCCGCGACGGAGGACCTGTCCGGCAGGGTGCAGGAGGCCAGGGACGCGGCGGAGGAGACGGCCCGCAAGGTCACCCGCCGCTCGGCCGCCAAGACCCCGGACCAGACGAAGCCGACCGAGGGTCTGCAGACGGACGTGCCGGCCACGACCGAGGGCCTGCCGGCCGAGACGGCCACGACCGGCGACGTGCCGGACCCGGTCGTCGAGCAGCGGCCGCGGGACGAGCGCGGCACGTCCGGCTCCTGAGCCCTCGCCGCACGGCGCTCCCGCCCACCGGCCCCGGTCCGCACGGACCGGGGCCGGCGTGCGTCCGCGGCCGGCGTGCGTCCGGGACCGGTACGAGCGCGGCCGGCCGACGACCCCTGAAACCTTTCGTGCGTTGACGCACCGACGTGGCCGTCGGGCAGCATCACACCCGGCCCCCGCCCCGGACGACGACGCCGTCGCCCCCGGCCGAGGCCCGTGGGAGCGCTCCACCGCTCGCTCCGCGTCGTCCTCGTGAAGGGGTACGTCATGCCTGGTCCCGCACGCGCCGGCCGCCCGCTGTGGGCGGGCGCCGCCGCCGTCGCGCTCGCCGCCGGCGCGGTCACCGTCCCGCTGTCCGCGGCGAGCGCCGCGCCCGCGTACAACTACGCCGAGGCGCTGCAGAAGTCGATGTTCTTCTACCAGGCGCAGCGCTCCGGCGACCTGCCCGAGGACTTCCCGGTGTCCTGGCGTGGGGACTCCGGCCTGCGCGACGGCGCCGACGTGGGGGAGGACCTCACGGGCGGCTGGTACGACGCCGGCGACCACGTGAAGTTCGGCCTGCCGATGGCGTTCACGGCCACGATGCTCGCGTGGGGCGCGATCGAGAGCCCGCAGGGGTACACGAAGGCGGGTCAGCTCGACGAGCTGAAGGACAACCTGCGCTGGGTCAACGACTACTTCGTCAAGGCGCACACCGCGCCGAACGAGCTGTACGTGCAGGTGGGCAAGGGCGACGACGACCACAAGTGGTGGGGGCCCGCCGAGGTCATGACGATGGCGCGCCCGGCGTACAAGATCACCGCCTCGTGCCCCGGCTCCGACGTCGCCGCCGAGACGGCCGCGTCGCTCGCGTCGGCCTCCGTGCTCTTCCGCCAGGACGACCCCGCGTACGCGTCGACCCTGCTCACGCACGCCAAGCAGCTGTACTCGTTCGCGGACACGTACCGGGGCAAGTACTCCGACTGCGTCACCGACGCCCAGTCGTTCTACCGGTCGTGGTCCGGCTACCAGGACGAGCTGGTGTGGGGCGCGTACTGGCTCTACGAGGCGACGGGTGACGCGACGTACCTCGCGAAGGCCGAGGCCGAGTACGACAAGCTCAGCAACGAGAACCAGACGACGACCAAGTCGTACAGGTGGACCGTCGCCTGGGACGACAAGTCGTACGCCGCGTACGCGCTGCTCGCCATGGAGACGGGCAAGCAGAAGTACGTCGACGACGCGAACCGCTGGCTCGACTACTGGACCGTCGGCGTGAACGGCCAGAAGGTGCCCTACTCGCCCGGCGGCATGGCCGTGCTCGACTCGTGGGGTGCGCTGCGGTACGCCGCGAACACGTCCTTCGTCGCCCTCGTCTACTCCGACTGGCTCACCGACCCCGTGCGCAAGGCGCGGTACCACGACTTCGGCGTGCGGCAGATCCACTACGCGCTGGGCGACAACCCCCGGAAGTCCTCGTACGTCGTCGGCTTCGGCGCCAACCCGCCGCAGAACCCGCACCACCGCACCGCGCACGGGTCGTGGCTGGACTCGCTCACGCAGCCGGCCGAGACGCGGCACGTGCTGTACGGCGCGCTCGTCGGCGGGCCCGGGTCCGCGAACGACGCGTACACCGACAGCCGGTCCGACTACGTGGCCAACGAGGTCGCGACGGACTACAACGCCGGGTTCACCTCGGCGCTCGCGCGGCTCACCGAGGAGTACGGCGGCACGCCGCTGGCGGGCTTCCCGGTGGCGGAGCGGCCGGACCAGGACGAGCTGTTCGTCGAGGCGAAGCTCAACCAGCCCGCCGGCGGGACGTTCACCGAGGTCAAGGCGATCATCCGCAACCGGTCGGCCTTCCCGGCGCGGTCGCTGCGCGACGCGTCGATCCGGTACTGGTTCACGCTCGACGGGTCGGACCCGGCGTCGGGGCTGACCGTCTCGACGAACTACAGCGAGTGCGGCACGCAGACGAACGCGGTGCGGCACGCCGGCGGGAACCTGTACTACGCCGAGCTGCGGTGCGCCGGGCAGGACATCCACCCGGGCGGCCAGTCGCAGCACCGCCGAGAGATCCAGTTCCGGGTCAGCGGGGGAGCGGCGTGGAACGCGGCGAACGACCCCTCGTCCGCGGGCCTGCCCGCCACCGGCGACCCCGTGAAGACGGCGGCGATCACGCTGCACGAGGCGGGCCGCCTCGTGTGGGGCACGGTGCCGGACGGGACGTCGACGCCGACGCCCACATCGACGCCCACGCCCACGGTGACGCCCACGCCGACCGCCACGCCAACCCCGACCGTGACGCCGACGACGGCCCCCGGGACCTGCGCGGTCCGGTACTCGGCGAACAGCTGGAGCAGCGGCTTCACCGCCACGGTCCGCCTCACCAACACGGGCTCCGCGCCGCTGACCTGGTCGCTCGCGTTCGACCTGCCGGCCGGCCAGACCCTCCAGCAGGGCTGGTCCGCGACATGGGCGCAGTCCGGCGCACGCGTCACGGCGACCGGCGCCGCGTGGAACACGACCCTCGCCCCGGGTGCGTCCGTGGAGCTCGGCTTCAACGGCGCGCACACCGGCCGGACCTCCGCGCCGACGGCCTTCACGGTCAACGGCACGGCCTGCACCGTGGGCTGAGGGGCACCGACGGGCCCCGGTCCGGCTCGACCACCGAGTCGCCGGGTCGGGGCCGAACCACCACCGCCCGGGCTCATCCCGTGAGCCGCCGGCGGTGCGTGCGTCCGACGCGGGGGCGGTCAGGACGCACGACGAGGGCGCCGCACGTCACGTGCGGCGCCCTCGTGGCACGAGAACCCGGTTGACCGGGCGCAGGACGACCCGCGACGCTGCCCGGATGACGGCTCCCGCGCAGGACACGCCCCCGCTGACCGACGTCGAGATCTGGCCGCTGCTGGGTGTGCGCGTCCGCAGCGGGGACCTCGAGCTGCGGGCCCCGGACGACCGCACGCTGCTCGACCTCGCGCGCCTCGCCGCCCGCGGCGTGCACCCGCCGGACTACATGCCGTTCCTCGTGCCGTGGACGCGCGGCACGCCGGTGCAGGTGGCCCGCAGCGTCATGACGTACCAGTGGGGCCTGCGCCAGCGCACGACGCCCGCCGACTGGGCCATCGAGCTCGCGGTCCTGCACGACGGCGTGCCGGTGGGCACGCAGGGCATGTACGCGAAGGACTTCGCCGTGACGCGCAGCGCGGAGACGGGCTCGTGGCTCGGCCTGGAGCACCACCACAAGGGCATCGGCACGCGCATGCGCCTGCTGATACTGCACCTGCTGTTCGAGGGCCTGGGTGCGGAGCACGCGACGACGTCGGCGTTCGTCGACAACCCGGGCTCGTCGGGCGTCACGCGCAAGATCGGCTACCGCCCGAACGGCGTGCTGCACCAGGCGCGCGAGGGCGGTGCCGTCGAGAGCCGGCTGTACGTGCTCGACCGCGCCGACTGGGACGCGCGCCGCGACGACCTGCGGCCGGACGTCGAGATGGAGGGCGTCGAGGCGCTGCGCGAGCAGCTGGGGCTGGCCGCGGCGTCCTGACGCCCGCCGGGGGCTGTGCAGGGCGTCCCGGCGGCGGCAGAGTGTGCGGTGCGCCACCCGCGACCCCGCACCCGTGACCGCCCCCGCCACCCGGAGGTGCCCGTGCCGACCACCACCGACCCCTCGCCGCGCGCGGCGCTCGTGACCGTGGACGACGACGCGGGCGTCTCCCGTGCCGTCGCCCGCGACCTGCGCCGCCGCTACGGCGACCGGTACCGCGTCGTGCGCGCCGAGTCCGGCGCGGAGGCCCTGGCGGCGTGCCGCGAGCTGAAGCTGCGCGGCGAGCAGGTCGCGGTGCTGCTGGCCGACCAGCGGATGCCCGGCATGAGCGGCATCGAGTTCCTCGAGGAGGCGATGGACCTCTTCCCGGTCGCGCGCCGCGTGCTCCTCACCGCCTACGCGGACACGGCAGCGGCCATCGACGCCGTCAACGTCGTCGACCTCGACCACTACCTGCTCAAGCCGTGGGACCCGCCGGAGGAGAAGCTCTACCCGGTGCTCGACGCGCAGCTGGAGGCGTGGCACGACGCCGCGCCCCCCGCCGTGCAGGGCCCCAAGGTCGTGGGGCACCGGTGGTCGGCGCGCTCGACGCAGGTGCGCGAGTTCCTCGCGCGCAACCAGGTGCCGTACCGCTGGTACGCCGTGGAGTCGGCGGAGGGGCGACGCATCCTCGAGGCGGCCGGCGTCGACGGCGAGCGGCTGCCGGTCGTCGTCACCGCGGACGCCGACGTGCTCGTCGCGCCGGACGACGCGGCGCTGGCCGCGCGGGTCGGCCTGTCGGTCGACCCGGCGGCGGACTTCTACGACCTCGTCGTCGTCGGCGGCGGTCCCGCCGGGCTGAGCGCGGCCCTCTACGGCGCGTCCGAGGGGCTGCGGACGGCGCTCGTCGAGCGCACCGCCACGGGCGGGCAGGCCGGGCAGAGCTCACGCATCGAGAACTACCTCGGGTTCCCGGACGGCCTGTCGGGGGCGCAGCTCACCGAACGGGCGCGGCGCCAGGCGCAGCGCTTCGGCGCGGAGATCGTCATGGCGCGCGACGTCGTCGGGCTCGAGGTGCACGGGTCGGCGCGCGCGGTGCGGTTCGCGGACGGCAGCACGGTGGCCGCGCACGCGGTCGTGCTGGCCAACGGCGTCGCGTACCGCGAGCTCGACGGCCCGGGCCTCGCGGCGCTCTCCGGGCGCGGCGTGTTCTACGGGTCCGCGCTCACGCAGGCCGCGGCGTGCCGGGACCAGGACGTGCACGTGGTCGGCGGCGCGAACTCCGCCGGCCAGGCGGCGCTGTTCCTCGCGCGGGAGGCGCGTTCCGTGACGCTGGTGGTGCGCGGTGACGGGCTCGCGGCGTCGATGTCGCACTACCTCGTCGAGCAGATCGAGGCGCACCCGCGCATCACCGTGCGCACGCGCACGACGGTGGTCGACGCGGTCGGGGACGAGCACCTCGAGGGCCTCGTGCTGCAGGACGTCGACACGCGGGAGAAGGAGTCGGTCACCGCCGGCTTCCTGTTCGTCTTCATCGGCGCCGCGCCGCTCACCGACTGGCTCGACGGAACCGTCGAGCGCGACGCGCGCGGGTTCCTGCGCGCCGGCCACGACCTGCTCGTCGACGGGCGCCCGCCCGCGGGCTGGCCGCTGGACCGGCCGCCGTACCACCTCGAGACGAGCGTGCCCGGGGTGTTCGCCGCGGGGGACGTGCGGGCCGAGTCGGCGAAGCGGGTCGCGTCCGCCGTGGGCGAGGGCGCGATGGCCGTCATGCTCGTGCACCGGTACCTGGGGGAGCGGTGAGCGCGCCGGCCGGCGCGCAGCCGTGCGACGTCGCCGAGCTGCGCAGCCTCTTCCTCTTCGAGAGCCTCACCGACGAGCAGCTGGACTGGCTGTGCACGCACGGGCACGTCGAGCGCCGCGACCCCGGCACGCTGTACGGCGAGGGCGAGCCGGCGGAGTGGTTCTACGTGCTGCTCGAGGGCAAGGTGGCGCTCGAGCGGCGCGTCGGCGCCGACGACGTCGAGATCTCCCGCACGTCGCAGCGCGGCGTGTACGGCGGCGCGTGGGCGGCGTACCTGCGCGCGGGAGCGTCGCAGACGTACCCGAGCACCATGCGGGTGCTCGCGCCGTCGCGGTTCTACGCGCTCCCGTCGTCGGACTTCGCGACGCTCATGACGCGGTGGTTCCCGATGGCCGTGCACCTGCTGGAGGGGCTCGCGACGGGGCAGCACGCGACGCAGCAGGCGGTCAACCAGCGGGAGCGGCTGCTCGCGCTCGGCGCGCTGTCGGCCGGCCTCACGCACGAGCTGAACAACCCCGCCGCGTCCGCCGGACGCGCGACCTCGGCGCTGCGCGAGCGAGTGGCCGGCATGCGGCACAAGCTCGCGCTCATCGCGTCCGGCCCGTACGACGCGACGACCCTCGCCACGCTCGTCGACCTGCAGGAGCAGGCGGTGGAGTCGCTCGCCAAGACGCGCGCGCCGGGCGCGCCGCCACCGCCCGGGGCGCTCGAGCGGGCCGACGCCGAGGACGCGCTCACGGACTGGATGGACGCGCACGACGTCGGCACGCCCTGGGAGCTCGCGTCGACGTTCGTCACCGCGGGGCTCGACCCGGCGTGGCTGGACGCCGTCGCGGAGGCGGTCGCGCCGGAGGTGCTGGAGGGTGCCGTGCGCTGGCTCGCCTACGCCCTCGAGACCGAGCAGCTCATGAACGACGTCGAGGACGCCACGACGCGCATCTCCACGCTCGTCGGCGCCGCGAAGCAGTACTCCCAGATCGGCCGCGCGCCCGACCGCGAGCTCGACGTGCACGAGCTGCTCGACGCGACGCTGACCATGCTCGACCGGCGGCTCGACGGCATCACGGTCGTGCGCGCGTACGACCGCACGCTGCCGCCCGTGCACGCGTACGGCGCCGAGCTCAACCAGGTGTGGACGAACCTCGTCGACAACGCCGCGCAGGCCATGGAGGGCAGCGGCACCCTCACGGTGACGACGCGACGCGTCGACGACTGGCTCGAGGTCGAGGTCGCCGACACCGGCCCCGGCATCCCGCCCGACGTCGTCGACCGGGTGTTCGAGCCCTTCTTCACCACCAAGCCCGTCGGGTCCGGCACCGGGCTCGGCCTCGACATCGCGTGGCGGATCGTCGTCGGCAAGCACCACGGCGACCTGACGGTCCGCTCGCAGCCGGGGGACACCCGCTTCCTCGTGCGGCTCCCGTACGCCCGCCCCGACGCACCGGAGGTGCTGCCGTCATGACCGTCGACGCGATCGACCCCGCCGCCCCGCCCAGCGGCACCGGCTGCCTCGAGTGCGACGCCGCCGGCGGCTGGTGGGTCCACCTGCGCCGCTGCGCCGCCTGCGGGCACGTCGGCTGCTGCGACACCTCACCGTCGCAGCACGCGACAGCGCACTGGCGCGCCACCGGCCACCCGGTGGTGCGCTCGTTCGAGCCCGGCGAGGACTGGTTCTGGGACTACTCCACCGAGGACTACGCCCGCGGCCCGGCGCTCGCGCCGCCGCAGAGCCGGCCGGAGGACCAGGCCGTGCCGGGACCGGCCGGCCGCGTGCCGGCGGACTGGCGGGCGCACATCCACGTCTGACGGCCGCGGCCGGCGGCGCCCGTGCCGCGCCGGGACGGCGACGGCCCCCGCTCGGCCGGGAGCGAGGGCCGTGATGTCGTGGTGGAGCCAAGGGGACTCGAACCCCTAACCCCCTGCTTGCAAAGCAGGTGCGCTACCAATTGCGCCATGGCCCCGGTGCGGCGTCGGCCGCGGTGCGGCGTCCGCCGCGGATCGCTCCCCGTGGGGAGCGCCGCTCACTCGAAGGTGTCGGTGACCTCGGCCCACAGGTCGCGCTCGTCGCGGTCCTGCGCGTACTTCTGCCAGGCGGCGTACCCCACCGCCGCGACCGCGGCGACCAGCAGGAGCTTCTTCATCGGATCCCCCGTCTCGGGTGGTGCCGGTGGACGCGACCCGTGCGGGTCCGACGTGGTGGGCCTAACAGGACTTGAACCTGTGACCTCTTCCTTATCAGGGAAGCGCTCTAACCGTCTGAGCTATAGGCCCGTCTCGCAACACCCGTGCACGCTCCGAGGAGCCGACCGGGCGGGTGCGACGGTCGAGACTACCTCAGGCGCGGGGCCGATCCCAAACCGGCGGCGGCCGGCGGGGAGGGGGCGCGCCGGGCGGTGTCCCGGCCGGACGTCACTCGTCCGTCATGGTCACGTGCACGCCGCCGACCAGCGCCGCCACGAGGTTGTAGAGGAAGGCGCCGATCGTCGCGAGCGCCGTCAGCAGGAAGACGTCGATCACCGCGACGAGCGTGGCGGCCGAGATCGTCTTCTGGAACGACACGTAGTCCAGCACGTTGAGCGTGCTCTCCGGGCCGGCGACCTGCGCGATGAGCTCGTCCACGCGCGCGAAGACCTGCAGGCCGTCGAGCGTGAACCACAGCACCGCCGCCGCCACGACGATCATGATGCCGACCGCGACCGACAGCAGGAACGCGAGCTTCATCACCGACCACGGGTCGACGCGGGACACCGACAGGCGCACGCGCCGCGGCCCGCCGACGGACGGGATGCGGCCCGTGGCGGGACGCGCGGTGGCGCCCGTGGCGGGACCGGTGGTCCGCGGTGCGGCGCCCGCGGCAGGGGCCGTCGCGGTGCTCGCGGCGGCGGCGGTCGCGGGGGCGTCCGGCGTGGTCGTCATCTGCGGGTCCTCGGTCCTCGGGCGGGTCAGCTGGGAGTACGCCTGCGACAGCTTCGTGCTCGTCGCACCCGCCGCCTTCTTGAGCCAGACGGTCGTCGTGTCGACGGCCGTGACGAGGGGCGACGGCTCCTGCGTGCCGTCGTCGTCCGCCGCCGTGCCGGCGGGCCGGGCGGCGTCCGCCGGGCGCGCGCCGTCCGTCGAGCGGTCGGCGTCGGCGCGACGGGTGCCGTCGGCCGGGCCGGCGTCCGCGGCTCGCGGCTCGCCCGCCGTGGTCACGCCCTCACGCGAGGGGCCCTCCGCCGACGACCTCGTCGACGAACCCCCCGACGTGCCGCCGCCGGTCGCACCGCCGGTGCGCGGACCGGTCGGCCCGGTGCTGCGCGCCCCGGTCGCGGGCTTCGTCGACGTGCGCTCGGTGGTCGTCGCACCACCCGTCGCGCCGCGGCCGCTCGCGCCCGTGGTGGGCGACGCGGGCCGCTTGCGCGGCGGGATCGAGGGGGGCGTGTCGGTCATGCGTCCTCCGCGGGTCGGTCACCGCTGTCCGGCTCCGCGCCGGAGGTGTCGGACGCGGTCGCGTCCGGCACGGTGCCGGCCGCCGTGCCGCTGCCGTCGGCTCCGTCGGTGCCCTGGCCGTTCCCGTCCACGGTACTCGCAACGTCCGCGAGGTGTCGCTCGCTGTTCCGGGCGACGGCGATGATCCGGTCGCCGGCGTCGGGCTTCGCGAAGATGACGCCCTGCGTGGTGCGCCCGGTCGCGTTGACCTCGGCCGTGGCCGAGCGCACGATCTTGCCGCGCTCCATGATGACGAGCACCTCGTCGTCCGCGTCCGTGACGAGCGCGCCGACGAGCTCGCCGTTCGCCTCCGGCAGGTTCGCGACCTTGATGCCGAGGCCGCCGCGGCCCTGCTGGCGGTAGTTCTCCACCGTGAGGGCCGTGCGCTTGGCGATGCCGCCCTGCGTGACGGTGAACAGGTAGGCGTCCTCGCGGACGACGTCCATCGCGAGCAGGTCGTCGTCGCCGCGGAACTTCATGCCCGTGACGCCGCTCGTGGCGCGGCCCATCGGCCGCAGCGCCTCGTCGGACGCCGTGAAGCGCACCGACTGGCCCTGCCGCGACACGAGGATGACGTCCTCGTGGGGGTCGACGAGGCGCGCGGACACGAGCTCGTCCGCCCGGCCCTCCTCGTCCTCGCGCAGGTTGATGGCGATGACCCCGCCGGAGCGGTTGGAGTCGTACTCCGTCAGACGCGTCTTCTTCACCAGGCCGCGCTTGGTCGCGAGCACCAGGTGCTCCGCCTGCTCGTAGTCGCGCAGGTCCAGCACCTGGGCGATCCGCTCGCCGGGCTGGAACGCCAGCAGGTTCGCGACGTGCTGGCCCTTGGCGTCGCGGCCGCCCTCGGGCAGCTCGTAGCCCTTGGCGCGGTACACGCGGCCCAGGTTCGTGAAGAACAGCAGCCAGTGGTGCGTCGTCGTGACGAAGAAGTGGTCGACGATGTCGTCCTCGCGCAGCTGCGCGCCGCGCACGCCCTTGCCGCCGCGGCGCTGCGCCCGGTACGCGTCGACGCGCGTGCGCTTGGCGTAGCCGCCGCGCGTGATCGTGACGACCACGTCCTCCTCGGCGATGAGGTCCTCGACGCTGACCTCGCCGTCGAACGGGAGGATGGTCGTGCGGCGCTCGTCGCCGTAGCGGTCGACGACCGTGGTCAGCTCCTCGCTGATGATCTCCCGCTGGCGCACGGGCGACTCGAGGATCGCGGTGAGCTCGACGATGCGGGCCTCGAGCTCGGCGTGCCGCTGCAGGATCTCCTGGCGCTGCAGCGCGGCCAGGCGGCGCAGCTGCAGGTTGAGGATCGCCTGCGCCTGCTGCTCGTCGATCTCGAGCAGCTCCATGAGGCCGTTGCGCGCGGTGTCGGCGTCGGGGGAGCGGCGGATGAGAGCGATGACCTCGTCGAGCGCGTCCAGCGCCTTGAGGTAGCCGCGGTAGATGTGGATCTCTTCCTCGGCGCGGCGCAGGCGGAACCGCGTGCGGCGCTGGATGACGTCGATCTGGTGCGCGGTCCAGTGCCGCACGAACGCGTCGAGGCTGAGCGTGCGCGGGACGCCGTCGACGAGGGCGAGCATGTTCGCGCCGAACGTGTCCTGCAGCTGCGTGTGCTTGTACAGGTTGTTGAGCACGACCTTCGCGACCGCGTCGCGCTTGAGCACGATCACCAGGCGCTGGCCGGCGCGGCCGGACGTCTCGTCGCGGATGTCCGCGATGCCCTGCACCTTGTTGTCGCGGACCAGGTCGGCGATCTTCTTCGCGAGCGTGTCGGGGTTCACCTGGTACGGCAGCTCGGTGACCACGAGGCACTGCCGGTTCTGGATCTCCTCGACCTCGACGACCGCGCGCATCGTGATGGAGCCGCGGCCCGTGCGGTACGCCTCGTCGATGCCCCGCCGGCCGAGGATCGTCGCGCCCGTCGGGAAGTCCGGGCCCTTGATGCGCTGCAGCAGCGCCTCGAGGAGCTCCTCGCGCGTCGCCTCCGGGTGCTCCAGGTACCACTGCACGCCTGCCGCGACCTCGCGCAGGTTGTGCGGCGGGATGTTGGTCGCCATGCCGACGGCGATGCCGGCCGAGCCGTTGACCAGCAGGTTCGGGAACCGGGACGGCAGGACGACCGGCTCCTGCGTGTGGCCGTCGTAGTTGTCCTGGAAGTCGACGGCGTCCTCGTCGATGTCGCGGACCATCTCCATGGCCAGCGGCGCCATCTTGCACTCGGTGTACCGCGGCGCGGCGGCCGGGTCGTCGCCGGGGGAGCCGAAGTTGCCCTGCCCCGCCACGAGCGGGTACCGCATGGACCAGTCCTGCACGAGGCGGACGAGGGCGTCGTAGATCGCCGTGTCGCCGTGCGGGTGGTACTTGCCCATGACGTCGCCGACGACGCGGCTGCACTTGGAGAACTGCCGGTCCGGCCGGTAGCCGCCGTCGTACATCGCGTACAGGACGCGGC
>JAPSIR010000201.1 GCA_031178625.1 Cellulomonas sp. | reverse complement strand
CCCGCGCCCGCGCCCGACGCGCCGCTCGTGACCGTCGACGCGCACTACGCCCACGCGGTGTGGATCCAGGAGGACCTCGACGGGCCGTCGAACGTCGGCGTGCGGACCCGCTCGCAGGAGGCCGCCGCGGAGGGACCCGCCGCCGTCGACGGCATGCTCGTCGCGACCCTCGCGGGGCTCGACGCCGCCCTCGCCGGCGCGGCGCCCACGGTCCTGGTCCCGTGGACGGGTGCGGCGATGGCCACGGACGACTTCCTCGTGACACGGCTGCTGGAGATGGTCGTGCACACCGACGACCTCGCCTCGAGCGTGGACCTGCCCACGCCCGACCTCCCGGCGGGCGCCGTCGTGCCGGTGCTGCAGGTGCTCACCGACCTGGCCGTACGCCGCCACGGCCAGGCCGCCCTCGTGCGCACCCTGAGCCGACCGCAGCGCGCCCCGCGGGACGTCAGCGCGTTCTGACGCTCAGAACGTCGTCAGCCCGCGCGCGCGGAAGACGTCGCGGACGGCCTCGGTGGCCTCGCGCGACGGCGGCTCGACGTCGCCGAGCTCGTACCGCATGCCGAGCTCCGCCCACTTGTCGCGGCCCATCTGGTGGAAGGGCAGGACCTCGACGCGCTCGACGGCCGGGCCGAAGGACACGACGTGGTCGGCGACGGCGGCGACGTTCTCCGGGTCGTCCGTCAGGCCAGGGACCAGCACGAACCGGACCCACATGCGCGTGCCGCGCGCCCCGAGGCGGCGGCCGAAATCGAGCGTCGGCTGCAGCTCGCGACCCGTCGCGCGACGGTACGTCTCCGGGAGGCCCGACTTCACGTCGAGGAGGACGAGGTCGACGTCGTCGAGCATCGCGTCGGTCGCGTGGGCGCCGAGGAAGCCCGAGGTGTCGATCGCGACAGGCACCTCCATGGCGGCGGCACCGGCCACGAGCCGCCGCACGAACGCCGGCTGCATGAGCGGCTCGCCGCCGCTGATCGTCAGGCCGCCACCCGTCGCACGGAACACGCCGCGGTAGCGGGCGACCTTGGCGAGGATCTCGTCGGCCTCGACGTCGGTGCCGCGGCGCATCTCCATCGTGTCGGGGTTGTGGCAGTACAGGCACCGCAGCGGGCAGCCCGACAGGAACACCGTCAGGCGCGTGCCGGGGCCGTCGACCGCCGTGACCAGCTCCCACGAGTGCACCGACCCGAGCCGGCCCTCACGGACCGCCGCGAGCCGCTCGGCCCGCTCCGCCTCCGTCGCCTCGAGGCCGGCGGTGCCGTGCCCGTGCGTGCGGGTGTGCGAGCCGCCCACCAGCGGCGTGCCGAGCGGGACGACCGGGGCGCCGGTCTGCTCGGTGGTGGTCGTGGTCACGAGGACCTCCGCAGGTCGTGGGCGGTGCGGCGGGGGGCTGCCGGTGAGGTGCGCCGGCCCGGCCCGACGCAGGGCCGGGCCGGGCTCGCGTCGGGCGTCAGACCGCGCCGTGGAACGTCCGCGACAGCACGTCGAGCTGCTGCTCGCGCGTGAGGCGGACGAAGTTCACGGCGTAGCCCGACACGCGGATCGTCAGCTGCGGGTAGTTCTCGGGGTGCTCCATGGCGTCCAGCAGCGTCTCGCGGTTCAGCACGTTGACGTTCATGTGGTAGCCGGACGACAGGACGTACGCGTCGAGGAGCCCGACGAGGTTGCCCACCTGCTCGTCCTTCGTGCGACCCAGGCCGGACGGGACGATCGACGACGTCAGCGAGATGCCGTCCTGCGCCTCCGCGTAGGGCAGCTTCGCCACCGAGAGGGCCGAGGCGAGCATGCCGTGCGTGTCGCGCCCGTTCATCGGGTTGGCGCCGGGGGCGAACGGCTCGCCGGCCCTGCGCCCGTCCGGCGTCGAGCCGGTGGCCTTGCCGTACACGACGTTCGACGTGATCGTCAGGACGGACTGCGTGTGCAGGGCGTTGCGGTACGTCGGCAGCGCGCGGATCTTCTCCATGAAGCGCCGCACGATCCACACCGCGATGTCGTCGGCCCGGTCGTCGTCGTTGCCGTACGTCGGGAAGTACCCCTCGACGGCGTACTCGGTGACGAGGCCGTCGGCGGTGCGCAGCGCCCGGACCGTGCCGTACCTGATGGCCGAGAGGGAGTCCGTCACGACGGACAGGCCGGCGATGCCGCAGGCCAGCGTCCGCAGCACCGTGCGGTCGTGCAGGGCCATCTCGATGCGCTCGTACGCGTACTTGTCGTGCATGTAGTGCACGCAGTTGAGGGCGTCGACGTACGTCTCGGCGAGCCAGTCCATGGTCCGGTCGAACTTGGCCAGCACGTCGTCGTAGTCGAGGACCTCCCCCTCGACCGGCGCGGCGACCGGTGCGATCTGCTTGCCCGTGACCTCGTCGCGGCCGCCGTTGATCGCGTAGAGCAGCGCCTTGCCGAGGTTCACGCGCGCGCCGAAGAACTGCATCTGCCTGCCGACCCGCATCGGCGACACGCAGCACGCGATGGCCGCGTCGTCGCCCCACGAGGCGCGGATGAGCTCGTCGGACTCGTACTGCACCGCCGAGGTGTCGATGGACACCTGCGCGCAGTACCGCTTGAAGCCCTCGGGCAGCCGCTCGCTCCAGAACACCGTCATGTTCGGCTCGGGTGCCGGGCCGAGGTTGTACAGGGTCTGCAGGTAGCGGAACGACGTCTTGGTGACCAGCGGCCGGCCGTCCTCGCCGATGCCGCCGATGGACTCGGTCACCCACGTCGGGTCGCCCGAGAAGAGGTTGTCGTACTCCGGGGTGCGCAGGAACCGCACGATCCGCAGCTTGACGACGAAGTCGTCGACGATCTCCTGCGCCTGCTCCTCGGTGAGCGCCCCGGACTCGAGGTCGCGCTGCAGGTACACGTCGAGGAACGTCGACGTGCGGCCCAGCGACATCGCGGCGCCGTTCTGCTCCTTCACCGCGGCCAGGTACGCGAAGTACAGCCACTGCACGGCCTCGCGCGCCGTGGTCGCCGGCTCGGAGATGTCGAAGCCGTAGGAGGCCGCCATCTGCTTGAGCTCGCCGAGGGCGCGGATCTGCTCGGCCAGCTCCTCGCGGTCGCGGATGACGTCCTCGACCGAGCGCTCCATGTCGAGCGACGCCTTCTCGAGCTTCTTCGCGGCGATCAGCGCGTCGACGCCGTACAGCGCGACGCGGCGGTAGTCGCCGATGATGCGGCCGCGCCCGTAGGCGTCCGGCAGGCCCGTGATGATGTGCGAGCTGCGCGCCGCGCGGACGTTCGGCGGGTACACGTCGAACACGCCGTCGTTGTGCGTCTTGCGGTACTTGGTGAAGATGTCGACGATCTCCTGCGGCGCCTCGTAGCCGTACGTCTCGAGCGACGTCTGCACCATGCGCCAGCCGCCGTTCGGCATGATCGCGCGCTTGAGCGGCGCGTCGGTCTGCAGGCCGACGATCACCTCGTCGTCGCGGTCGATGTACCCGGGCGCGTGCGACGTGATCGTCGACGGCGTCGTCGGGTCGACGTCGTGCACGCCCTTCTCGCGCTCGGCGGGGAACATCGCGCTGAGCTTGTCCCAGATCCGCGTGGTGCGGGCCGTGGGACCGGCGAGGAAGCTCGCGTCACCGGTGTACGGCGTGTAGTTGCGCTGGATGAAGTCGCGGACGTCGACGGTGTCGGTCCACGGGCCGGTGACGAAGCCCTGCCACGCCGCGGGTACGGCGGTGTCGCTGCGGTCGCTGGGCACGGCGGTGATGGACATCTGACGCTCCTGGTGTGGCGGGGTCGATACCTCGACGCTAGGAGCCCGGTGATGGGATGTCTCGGGACCTCGGTCCCGGCCGACGGTCAGCCGTGCGTGGCGAGCGCGGTGAGCACGTCGGCGGCGACGTCGTGGGGGCGCAGGCGCAGCGTGTCGACGATCTCGTCGCGCGACGCGTGGTCGAGGAAGGTCGACGGCACGCCGACGGACTGCACGGGCGTCGCCACGTTCGCCTCGCGGGCACGCTGCCCGAGGAGCGCGCCGACGCCGCCGTCGACGAGCCCGTCCTCGAGCGTCACGACGTGGTCGTGCTCGCCCGCGAGCTTCACGAGCGCCGCCGGTACCGGGAGCACCCAGCGCGGGTCGACGACCGTGACCGCGAGCCCGTGGCCGGCGAGGATGTCGGCGGTCGCGAGCGCCGTGGTGGCCATCGGGCCGACCCCGACCACGAGCACGCGCCGGCCCCCGCCGTCGTGCCGCGCGAGGACGTCCACGCCGTCGACGTCGTCGAGCGCGGGGATCGGGTCGCCCATCGCGCCCTTGGGGTAGCGGACCACCGTCGGGGCGTCGTCGACGTCGACCGCCGTGCGCAGCGCCGCACGCATGGTCGCCTCGTCGCGCGGCGCCGCGAGGCGGAGCCCGGGGACGACCGCGAGCATCGCCATGTCCCACATGCCGTTGTGGCTGGCGCCGTCGTCCCCGGTGATGCCGGCGCGGTCCAGCACGAACGTGACGCCGGCGCGGTGCAGCGCGACGTCCATGAGCACCTGGTCGAACGCACGGTTGAGGAACGTCGCGTACACGGCCACGACCGGGTGCAGGCCGCCGTACGCCATGCCGGCGGCGGACGTGGCCGCGTGCTGCTCCGCGATCCCGACGTCGAAGACGCGGTCCGGGAACTCGTCCGCGAACGGCGCGAGGCCCACGGGCTGCAGCATCGCCGCGGTGATCGCCACCACGTCGGGGCGCCGGCGGCCGATGCGGACGATCTCGTCGGCGAAGACGCTCGTCCAGCCGAACCGGGAGGGCGCCAGCGGCAGGCCCGTCTCGGGGTGGATCCGGCCGACCGCGTGGAACCGGTCGGCGACGTCCTGCTCGGCCGGCGTGTACCCGCGGCCCTTCTCGGTGATGACGTGCACGATCACGGGGCCGCCGAAGGCCTTCGCCCGGCGCAGGGCCCGCTCGACGGCCGGCTCGTCGTGGCCGTCGACGGGGCCGACGTACTTCAGCCCCAGGTCCTCGAACATGCCCTGCGGCGCGACGACGTCCTTGATGCCCTTCTTGATGCCGTGCAGCGCCTCGTACGCCAGGCGCCCGGGCGGCCCGGACCGGCGCAGCGTCGACTTGCCCCACGACAGCATCGACTCGTACCGCCGGGTCGTGCGCAGCGCGTCGAGGTGCTGCGCGAGGCCGCCGATCGTGGGCGCGTACGAGCGGCCGTTGTCGTTCACGACGACGACGAGCCGGCGGTCCGCGTCCGCGGCGATGTTGTTGAGGGCCTCCCACGCCATGCCGCCGGTGAGCGCGCCGTCGCCGATGACGGCAACCGTGTGCCGGTCGGCCTCGCCGCGCAGCTGACGCGCCTTCGCGATCCCGTCGGCCCACGACAGCGCCGTCGACGCGTGCGAGTTCTCCACGACGTCGTGCTCGGACTCGGCCCGGCTCGGGTAGCCCGAGAGCCCGCCGCGTCGGCGCAGCCCCGAGAAGTCCCGGCGGCCCGTGAGCAGCTTGTGCACATAGGCCTGGTGGCCCGTGTCGAACACCATCGTGTCGTGCGGGGACTCGAACACGCGGTGCAGCGCGATCGTCAGCTCCACCACGCCGAGGTTGGGACCGAGGTGACCGCCCGTGCGGGACACCTGCTCCACCAGGAAGTCGCGGATCTCCGCGGCGAGGCGGTCGACGTCGCCGGGCGGCAGGGCACGCACGTCCTGCGGCGACGTGATGCGGTCCAGCAGTCCCACGAGGTCTCCTCCCGGTACGGCGACCCTGCCGTGCGGCGACGGGACGTCCTCAGTGACCGACCAGTCTAGGGGCCCACCGTGGTGCCCGACGTGCCGGTGGTGTGCAGGCTCAGCGTGCACTCAGGGCGGCGCCGGCA
>JAPSIR010000200.1 GCA_031178625.1 Cellulomonas sp. | reverse complement strand
GGCAACGGGCAGACCGAGCTCGCGGAGGCGGTGCTGGGCCTCGTGCACCCGACGGCGGGGTCGCTGCACCTCGACGGCACGGACCTCACCGGCCTGTCGGTGCGCGACCGGCTGCGCGCCGGCCTCGGCTTCGTGCCCGAGGACCGCAGCACCGACGGCGTCATCGCGGACTTCTCCATCCAGGAGAACCTGGTCCTCGACCTCGTGGACACGGCGCCGTACTCGCGCCGCGGCGCGATCGACCGGGGTCTGCTCCGGCGCAACGCCGAGCAGCGCGTCGTCGAGTTCGACGTCCGCACGCCGTCGGTCGACGCGCACGCCGGCACCCTCTCCGGCGGCAACCAGCAGAAGGTGGTGCTCGCGCGCGAGATGTCGCGCCCGCTGCGCCTGCTCGTCGCGTCCCAGCCGACCCGTGGCCTCGACGTGGGGTCCATCGAGTTCGTGCACAAGCGGATCGTCCGGGAGCGGGACAACGGCACGGCCGTCGTCATCGTCTCCACCGAGCTCGACGAGGTCGTCGCGCTCGCCGACCGCATCGCCGTCATGTACCGCGGCCGCGTCGTCGGGATCGTCCCCGGGGACACCGACCGCGACGTGCTCGGCCTGATGATGGCGGGCGTCCCGCTGGAGGAGGCGGTCGCGCAGGCCGCCGCCCACCACACCACGCTCGGCGCGCCGGACGCCGGGGACCACCGGGCGGCGCACGCCCCGCACGAGCAGGAGGAGGGCCGATGAGCCAGCCCGGCACGACGCCCCCGGCGCAGCCGCCCGTCGACGAGGCGGCGCCCGGCGTCCCCGCCGCCGATCGCCCGCAGGACCGTCGCCCCACGGGCGACGGCGTGCTGCGCGAGATGCTCGCGTCGTCGTGGCTCATGACCGTGTGCGCGATCGTCCTCGCGCTGCTCATCGGCGCCGTGTTGATCGCCGCCGCCGACCCCGACGTGCAGCGCACCGCGGGCTACCTGTTCGCGCGCCCGTCGGACTTCTTCACCGCGCTGTGGCAGACCGTGTCCGGCGCGTACGCCTCGCTGTTCCAGGGCGCGGTGTTCGACTGGGCCGCGTCGAGCCCGCAGCGCGCGATCCGCCCGCTCACGGAGACGCTGACGATCTCGGTGCCGCTGATCCTCGCGGGCCTCGGCGTCGGCATCGGCTTCCGCGCGGGCCTGTTCAACATCGGTGCGCAGGGGCAGATCACGCTCGGCGCGATCCTCGCGTCGTGGATCGGCTTCACGTGGGACCTGCCCGCCGGCGCGCACCTGCTGCTCGCGATGGTCGGCGCCGCGGTCGGCGGCGCGGTGTGGGCGTCGATCGCCGGCGTGCTCAAGGCCCGCACGGGGGCGCACGAGGTGATCGTCACGATCATGCTCAACAACATCGCCGTGTTCCTCGTGCTGTACCTGCTGACCACGAGCGTGTTCCGCTCGGCGACGCCGCAGGTGGGGCGTCCCGTGGCGGAGACGGCGATGCTGCCCGGGCTGCTCGGCGACGCGTTCCGGCTGCACCTCGGGTTCCCCCTGGCGCTGCTCGCGGCCGTCGGCGTGTGGTGGCTCATGGAGCGCTCGACGCTCGGCTTCCGGTTCCGCGCGGTGGGGTCGAACCCGCACGCGGCGCGCACGGCCGGCATCTCGGTGCCGTGGGTGACCGTGCTCGTCATGGCGGTGGCCGGCGCGCTCGCCGGTCTGGCCGGCGGTGCGCAGCTGCTGGGCACCGAGCGCAACCTCACCGGCGCCATCGCGGGCAGCATCGGCTTCGACGCGCTCACCGTGGCGCTGCTCGGCCGCTCCAAGCCGCTCGGCACGGTGCTCGCCGGTCTGCTGTTCGGCGCGTTCGCCGCCGGCGGCCGCCTCATGCAGACCCGGACCGGCACGCCGATCGACATCGTGCTGGTCCTGCAGTCGCTCATCGTCCTGTTCATCGCGGCGCCGCCGCTGGTCCGCGCGGTCTTCCGGCTGCCCGCGCCCGGTGCCCGCCGCCGCTCCACCGTGGAGGCCGCAGCATGAGCCTGGCCACCCCCGCCACGGCCGCCGCGCCGGCGCCCGACGCCGCCGTGACCGCCCGCCCGAGCTACCGCGCGCCCATCGCCTACGCGGTCGTCGCGCTCGTGGCCCTGCTCGCGATGCCGCTGCGCACGCCCGAGGGCGACACGCGGTTCCGCCTGTCCACGGACACGGACTTCGCGCAGATCCCGACGTTCGCCGTCCCCGCCCGCCCGGTCGTGTGGGTGCTCGTGCTGCTCGCGGTCGCGCTCGCCGCGCTCGCGTTCCTGCGCACGCGCGCCGGGCGCCGCACCGGCATGTGGCTGCCCGTCGTGTTCGGCGTCGCGCTGCTGCTCGCGTTCCTCACGTTCGCGGGCGCGGGACGCTCCGCGGTCATCCCGCTGACGTCCGTCGCGACGGGCACGCTGTTCCTCGCGACGCCGCTCATCTTCGGCGCGCTCTCGGGCGTCGTGTGCGAGCGCGTCGGCATCGTCAACATCGCGATCGAGGGCCAGCTGCTCGCGGGGGCGTTCATCGCCGCCGTCGTGGGCTCGCTCACGGCGTCCGCGTACATGGGTCTCGTCGCGGCGCCGGTGGCCGGCGCGCTCGTCGGGCTGCTGCTCGTGTTCTTCGCGGTGCGCTACCAGGTGAACCAGATCATCGTCGGCGTCGTGCTCAACGTCCTCGTCGTCGGCCTGACCAGCTTCCTGTTCTCGACCGTGCTCTCGGAGGACCCCGGCACCTGGAACCAGCGCCAGGCGCTGCCCGTGCTGCCGATCCCGGTGCTCTCGCAGATCCCGGTGATCGGGCCGATCCTGTTCCGGCAGACGCTGCTCGTGTACCTCATGTACGTCATCGTCATCGCGCTGCAGGTCTACCTGTTCCGCAGCCGGTGGGGCCTGCGCCTGCGGGCCGTCGGCGAGCACCCGAAGGCCGCCGACACCGTCGGCATCGACGTCAACCGCACGCGCGTGCGCAACACGCTGCTCGGCTCGGCGGTCGCCGGCCTCGGCGGCGCGTTCTTCACGGTGGCCTCGGGCCTGGCGTTCGGCAAGGAGATGACCGGCGGGCGCGGGTTCATCGCGCTGGCGGCCATGATCCTCGGCCGGTGGAGCCCCAAGGGCGCCGTCGCCGCGGCGCTGCTGTTCGGGTTCGCCGACAACCTGCGGACCGTCCTCGGCACGATCGGCAGCTCGGTGCCCCCGCAGCTGCTGCTGATGACGCCGTACATCGTCACCATCCTCGCGGTCGCCGGGTTCGCCGGCCGGGTGCGCGCACCCGCCGCCGAGGGCATCCCGTACGTCAAGTGAGCGAGCAGGAAGGGGCGGGCGTGGGCGCCGCCGAGGTGGACTGGGACGCGCTGCGGCAGGCCGCGCGGGGCATGCTCGAGCGGGCCTACGTGCCGTACTCGCGGTTCCCCGTGGGCGTGGCCGCGCTCGTCGACGACGGCCGCGTGGTCACGGGGTGCAACGTCGAGAACGCGTCGTACGGCGTGACGCTGTGCGCCGAGTGCAGCCTCGTCTCGATGCTGCACGTCACCGGGGGCGGCCGGCTGGTGGCGTTCACCTGCGTCGACGGGCACGGCAACGTGCTCGCCCCGTGCGGGCGCTGCCGCCAGCTGCTGTTCGAGCACGGCGGGCCCGACCTGCTCGTCGAGACCGTCCGGGGCGTGCGCCCCATGAGCGAGGTGCTGCCGGACGCGTTCGGCCCCGTCGACCTGGTCGAGCGGGCCGCCGACGGCAGCGGGGCGGGGTCCGCGGCAGCGGGCGCCGCGAGGGAGGAGCAGGACGCATGAACGAGCCCTTCGACGCCGTCGACGTCATCGTCACCAAGCGGGACGGCGGCCGGCTGAGCGACGCCCAGGTCGACTGGGTGCTCGACGCGTACACGCGCGGCGTGGTCGCCGACGAGCAGATGTCCGCCCTCGCGATGGCGATCCTGCTCAACGGGATGGACCGCGCCGAGATCGCGCGGTGGACCGCCGCCATGATCGCGAGCGGCGAGCGCATGGACTTCTCCGGGCTGTCGCGCCCCACGGCCGACAAGCACTCGACGGGCGGCGTCGGCGACAAGATCACGCTGCCGCTCGCGCCGCTGGTCGCGGTGTTCGGCGTGGCCGTGCCGCAGCTGTCGGGGCGCGGGCTCGGGCACACCGGCGGCACGCTCGACAAGCTCGAGTCGATCCCCGGGTGGCGCGCGGCGCTGTCCAACGACGAGATGATGCGCCAGCTCGAGGACGTGGGCGCCGTCATCTGCGCCGCCGGCACGGGTCTCGCGCCGGCCGACCGCAAGCTCTACGCGCTCCGCGACGTCACCGGCACGGTGGAGGCGATCCCGCTCATCGCCAGCTCGATCATGAGCAAGAAGATCGCCGAGGGCACGGGATCGCTCGTGCTGGACGTCAAGGTCGGGTCGGGCGCGTTCATGAAGGACGCGGAGCGGGCCGGCGAGCTCGCGCGCACCATGGTCGAGCTCGGCACGGACGCCGGCGTGCGCACCGTCGCGCTGCTCACCGACATGGCGGTGCCGCTCGGGCTCACCGCGGGCAACGCGCTCGAGGTGCGCGAGTCGGTGGAGGTGCTCGCCGGCGGCGGCCCCGCCGACGTCGTCGAGCTCACCGTCGCCCTGGCGCGGGAGATGCTCGACGCGGCCGGACGGCCCGACGCCGACCCGGCGGCGGCGCTCGCCGACGGCCGCGCGATGGACGTCTGGCGCCGCATGATCGCCGCGCAGGGCGGTGACCCGGACGCCGAGCTGCCGGTCGCGCGCGAGCGCGAGCAGGTCGTCGCCGAGGCGGACGGCGTGCTGACGACGCTCGACGCGTACGCCGTGGGCGTCGCCGCGTGGCGCCTCGGCGCGGGCCGCGCGCGCAAGGAGGACCCGGTGCAGGCCGGTGCGGGCGTCGAGCTGCACGCACGCCCCGGCGACCGCGTGCGCGCGGGCCAGCCGCTGCTGACCCTGCACACCGACACGCCGGAGCGGTTCGGCCGCGCCCGTGAGGCCCTCGCCGGCGGCGTCGTGGTGTCCCCGGACGCGGCGGCCGCCGCGTCGCCGGCCCCGCGCGCGCTCGTGCTGGACCGCGTCGCCGCGGGGTGACGGCACGCCCCGGCCGGTCGCGGCCGGCCGGGGCGCCCTGCACGATGGGGACGTCCCACCCGCCGACCCGAGGAGGAGCGATGAGCACGGTGCCCGGTGACGACGCGTGGCGCGACGCGGGGCTGGTCCCCGCCGACCCCGACGTGCCCGCACGCCTGACCGACCCCGCCGCCACGTCGGGCGAGGACGCGCTGACCGACCGCCCGGACCCGGAGGAGTACACGCCGGGCTTCCCGCGGGCGGACCTGGACGGCGTGGCGAACGAGGCCGACGTCGTCGAGCAGGCCGCCGAGGTCCCGATCGACGACGACGAGGTCCAGGGGGCGTGAGCCGCCCCGCTACGGTGGTGGGATGACCGCGCACCTCCCGGCACCGGGCACGCCCGGCGCCGACATCGGCGCGGCCGTCCGCGCGCTGCCCAAGGTCCTGCTGCACGACCACCTCGACGGGGGCCTGCGCCCCGCGACCGTCGTCGAGCTGGCCGCCGCGGCCGGGCACACGCTGCCGACGACGGACCCCGAGGCGCTCGGCCGGTGGTTCGTCGAGTCGGCGTCGTCCGGCTCGCTGGAGCGGTACCTCGAGACGTTCGAGCACACCGTCGGCGTGCTGCAGACGGCCGACGCGCTGCACCGCGTCGCGCGCGAGGCGGTGCTCGACCTCGCCGCCGACGGGGTCGTGCACGCGGAGGAGCGGTACGCGCCCGAGCAGCACCAGCGCGGGGGCCTGTCGCTGCAGCAGGTCGTCGACGCCGTGCGCGCGGGCCTCGAGGACGGCACGGCCGAGGCGCGGGCCGCCGGGCACGACATC
>JAPSIR010000199.1 GCA_031178625.1 Cellulomonas sp. | reverse complement strand
CCTCGCGGAGCCCGAGGGGTGGGCGCTGGACGACGTCGGCCTGTACGGCGCGGCGGTGCCGCCGGCGACGGCGCAGGTCGTCGCCGACCCGGGCGTCGTGCTGGTCGACCCGGGCGGGACCGCGCAGGTGACGCTGCGCCTGACGACCACGGGCGGCGCCCCGCTGCCCGAGGACGTCACGGTGACGTGGGAGGACGTCCCCGGCACGGCGGAGCGCGGCACCCACTACACCGCGCCGACGGGGTCCACGACGTTCCCCGCGGGCACCGCGTCCGGCGCGACGGCGACGGTCGAGGTCGCCACGCTGGCGACGGCCGGGCAGGACGACGCGCGCTCGTTCGCGCTGCGCCTGGTGGCCGACGGTGCGGCGGTCGGCGACGACGTGCGGGTCGTGCTCAACGCGGTCGGCGCGCCCTACCTGGACGCGTCGCGGCCGACGGCCGAGCGCGTCGAGGACCTGCTGGGCCGCATGACGCTCGCGGAGAAGGTCGGCCAGATGACGCAGGCGGAGCGGCTCGGCCTGCGCTCGCCGACGCAGGTCGCCGAGCTCGGCCTCGGGTCCGTGCTGTCGGGCGGCGGCTCCGTGCCGCGGCCCAACACGGCGGCCGGCTGGGCCGACATGGTCGACGGGTTCCAGCGCGAGGCGCTGAGCACGCGGCTGCAGATCCCGCTCGTGTACGGCGTCGACGCCGTGCACGGCCACAACAACGTCGTCGGGGCGACGATCTTCCCGCACAACCAGGGCCTCGGCGCCACGCGCGACCGTGCGCTGGTCGAGGCGGTGGCACGCGCCACGGCCGTCGAGACGCGGGCGACGGGCGTGCCGTGGACGTTCGCGCCGTGTCTGTGCGTGACGCGCGACGAGCGCTGGGGCCGGTCGTACGAGGCGTTCGGCGAGGACCCCGCGCTCGTGGCGGCCATGGCGGCGCCGGCGGTCGAGGGCCTGCAGGGCAGCGACCCCGCGGACCTGTCGGGGCCGGAGCGGGTGCTCGCGACCGCGAAGCACTGGGTCGGCGACGGCGGCACGCGCTACGAGCCGTCGCAGGCGGGGTCCGGCTACCCGATCGACCAGGGCGTCACGCACGTCGAGGACCTCGAGGAGCTGCGGCGCGTCCACGTCGACCCCTACCTGCCGGCCCTGGCCGCGGGCGTCGGCTCGATCATGCCGTCGTACTCCGCCGTCGCGGTGGCGGGCGGCGAGCCGCTGCGCATGCACGAGCACCGCGAGCTCAACACCGACCTGCTGAAGGACGAGCTCGGCTTCGACGGGTTCCTCGTCAGCGACTGGGAGGGCATCGACAAGCTCCCGGGCGGCACGTACCGCGAGAAGGTGGTGCGCGCGGTGGACGCGGGGCTCGACATGGCGATGGCCCCGTACAACTTCGCGGCGTTCGTCGAGGCGCTCACGGGCGCCGTGCAGGACGGGGACGTCGACGAGGCGCGCGTGGACGACGCGGTCCGCCGGGTCCTCGCGCAGAAGTTCGCGCTCGGGCTGTTCGACGAGCCGTTCGCGGACCGCTCCCGGGCGGACGCGGTCGGCGGCGCCGAGCACCGGGCGATCGCCCGCGAGGCGGTCGCGAGGTCGCAGGTGCTCCTCAAGGACGCGAGCGGCGTGCTGCCGCTGGCGCGGGACGCGCACGTGTACGTCGCCGGCTCGAACGCCGACGACCTCGGCCACCAGTCCGGCGGCTGGACGATCCAGTGGCAGGGCGCGTCGGGCGACATCACGGAGGGCACCACGGTGCTCGAGGGCATCCGCGCCGCCGCGCCGGGCGCGACGGTCACGCACTCGCCCGACGCCTCGGCCCCGATCGACGGCGTCGACGTGGGCGTCGTCGTGGTCGGCGAGCCGCCGTACGCGGAGGGCGTCGGTGACGTCGGCAACAACGGGCGCAGCCTGACGCTGCCGGCCGCGGACCGGGCGGCGATCGACCGCGTGTGCGGTGCGGTGGAGTGCGTCGTGCTCGTCGTCGCCGGGCGCCCGCAGCTGGTCACCGACCAGCTCGACGGCATCGACGCGCTCGTCGCGTCGTGGCTGCCGGGTACCGAGGGCGCGGGCGTCGCGGACGTGCTGTTCGGCGCCCGCCCCTTCACGGGCCGGCTGCCCGTCTCGTGGCCGGCGTCCGCCGACCAGGTGCCCGTCAACGTGGGCGACGAGGAGTACGACCCGCTGTTCGCCTACGGGTGGGGCCTGCGCACGGACCCGCAGACCGACCGGCTCGGGCGGGCGTTCGACCGCCTGCCCGAGGGTGCGGGCCGCGCCGCGATCCAGGCGGTCCTCGACGCCCCGATCTGGGACGACCCCTGGGAGGGCGGGTACGACCAGGCCGACCTGCGCGAGGGGGCCGCCGCGCACGCGGTGCCGCTCCTCGCGCGGGCCGCCGAGGCGCTCGGCGGCTCCGACCGCGACGTCACGGACGCCGCGGACGCGGTGGTGTCGGTGGTGCGCGACCTCGCCCAGTCCGCAGTCGTCGCCGGGACCGCCCCGGCCGACGCCGAGGCACGCACCGCCGACGCGGAGCACGCCCTGCTCGCCGGCCGCCCGGCGGAGGCGGTCGCGCTGCTCGCGCCGGTCGTGGGCGTCCCCGTGGTCCCGGTGGTCGCGTCGTCGACCACGCTGCGCCTGACGCCCGTCGTGACGCGGGTCGGGCAGGGCACCGTCGCCCACGTCGTCGTGCGGACGGACGGCGCGACCCCGACGGGGACCGTCCGGGTGCACGTCGGCGGCCGGTGGGGCTCGCCGATCGGCCACGGCGTGCTCCAGCCCGCCGGGGCGGGGCGCGCCACGGCGCGGGTCGTCCCGTACGGGCCGGGCGTCGGCCGGCACGAGCTGGTCGCCGTGTACCGGGGCGGCGTGTCGGCGGAGGGCGCCGTGCTGCCGAGCGAGTCGGCACCCGTCCGGCTGACGGTGCTGCGTGCGGTCCCGCGCGTGACGACCGACGGCACCGACTGGTCCGTCGCGGCGGGTGCCCGGCCGCAGGTGCACGTGCAGGTGCGCGGGCCGGGGCTCGTCGAGGACACGCCCTCGGGCGAGGTCCACGTGCACGTCAACGGCCGGCTCGCGGCGACCGGGACGCTCGACCGGGCCGGCCGCGTCACGGTCGAGCTCCCTGCCGTCACCCGCACGTCGACCGTGCTGGTGACCTACGCGGGGGACCGCGGTCACGTCCCGTGGGCGGCCGCGCCACGCGTCCTGCGGGTGCGCTGACCGTGACGTCCCGCACGCCGCCGGTCCGCGGCGGCGTGCGGGACCGTCCGGCGGCGTGACAATGGACGACGTGACCGTCGAGCGCGCACCCCGGGTGGCCATGCTCTCGGTGCACACGTCGCCCCTCGACCAGCCCGGCACGGGCGACGCGGGGGGCATGAACGTCTACGTGCTGGAGCTGTCGCGCGCGCTCGCGGCCCGTGGCGCCCGCGTCGAGATCTTCACCCGGGCGACGTCGTCCGACCTGCCGGAGACGGTCGTCCTCGACGGGACGACGGCCGACGGCCGCACGCTCGCCGGCGCGGAGGCGCGCGACGTGCTGCTCGCCGAGGGCGTGCCCGTCGGCGTCGTCCCGCCCGTGCTCGTGCACCACGTGCCCGCGGGCCCGTTCGAGGCCCTCGACAAGAACGACCTGCCGGGCGTCCTGTGCGGCATGGCGGCGGGCGTGCTGCGCTCCGAGGCCGCGCGCCGGCCCGGCTGGTACGACGTCGTGCACTCGCACTACTGGCTCTCGGGCCAGGTGGGCGCGGTCGCCGCGCAGCGGTGGGAGGTGCCGCTCGTGCACACCGCCCACACGCTCGCGCGCGTGAAGAACGCGAGCCTCGGCCCGGGTGACGCGCCGGAGCCGACCGTGCGGGTCGTGGGGGAGGAGCAGGTCGTCGCGGAGGCGGACGCGCTCGTCGCGTCCACGCCCGTCGAGGCGCGCGAGCTCGTCGACCTGTACGCCGCCGACCCGCAGCGCGTGCACGTCGTCGAGCCGGGCGTCGACCTCGACCGGTTCGCGCCGGCCGCGCCGGGGGGCCGCGCGGCCGCGCGCCGCGCGGTCGGGCTGCCGCTCGACCGGCAGGTCGTGCTGTTCGCGGGGCGGGTGCAGGCGCTGAAGGCTCCCGACGTGCTGGTCCGCGCGCTCGGCGTGCTGCGCGACGCGGGTCGTCCCGTCCCCCTGCTCGTCGTGCTGGGCGGGCCGAGCGGGCGCGCGACGGCGGTCCGCGAGCTGCTCGCCCTCGCCGCGACGTGCGGCGTCGCGGACGACGTCGTCGTGCACCCGCCGGCCCCGCGCGACCGCCTCCCGCTCTGGTACCACGCGGCCGACGTCGTCGCGATGCCCTCGCGCTCGGAGTCGTTCGGCCTCGTCGCGGCGGAGGCGCAGGCCAGCGGCGTCCCCGTGCTGGCGGCCGCCGTCGGCGGACTGCGCACGGTCGTCGACGACGGCGTGTCCGGCCGGCTCGTCCCGGGCCACGACCCCGCGGTGTGGGCGGACGTGCTCGCCGACGCGCTCGCGGACGACGCCCGGCGCGCCGCGTGGGGCCGTGCCGCGCGCGGCGTCGCCGAGCGGTTCGGCTGGGACGCCGCGGCCGACCAGCTGCTCAAGGTCTACGCGGTAGCGGCGGAGCAGCGCCGCTGAGCCGCCGGCCAACCGCGACCTCGCCGCGCCGCCCGGCGGTCAGCAGACCGCCGGGTCGGCGGCCAGCGCCGCCCGCAGCTCGGCACGCGCCCGTCGGTAGCGGCCGCGCGCCGTCGACGCCGGGACCCCCGTCAGCTCGGCGGCCTCGGCGATCGTGAAGCCGTCCCAGTGCACGAGGCGCACGAGCTCCGCGAGGTCCGCGTCGAGGCGGTCCACCGCGTCCCGCACGTCCGCGCCGGCGTCGGCGGGCGGCGCGACGGCGTCCGCCCGGGTCACCACGTCCCGCACCCGGTCCGCGAGGCGACGGCGCCGGACCTCCCCGCGGCGGTGGTTGAGCAGCGTGTTCCGGGTGACGACGAACAGCCACATCCGCGCGCGCCCGGGCTCGACGGGCAGGTCGTCGACCCGCCGCCACGCCGCGACCATCGCGTCGGCGAGCACGTCCGGGGCGTCGGTCGGGCCGACGCGCCGCGTGAGGTAGGCGAGGAGGTCGACGGACGCCGCGTCGAGCGCGACGGTCAGCCGCTCGTCCGGCGCGGGGCGGCGCCTCACCACTGCGCGCCCTGGCAGGAGATCTGACCGCTGCGCTCCATCTGGACCTGCTCCAGGTCGAAGCCCTGGCGGACCAGCTCGGCGTCGACCGCCTCACCGACGGCGACGCCCACGGCCATCGAGTAGTGCAGGTCGGCGTTCCAGTACGGGGTGCCGTAGTGGCCCGGCACCTCACGGCCCTGCGCGTCGAGCGCGACGACGTCCGTCTCGGCCTTCATCCGCGCGTACACGCCCTCGACGTCCGCGACCGCCAGCGCGTCGACGCCCGCGAGCCACTCCTGCGCGGCCTGCGTCGCAGCCGCGTCCCGCGCGATGAAGTTCCCGATCCGCTCCTCGCAGACCGCACCGCTGGGCAGCGTGTAGGTGTAGGTCGCGGCCGGTGTGCGCGCCCACGGTGACCAGAGGTCGGAGGCCGCGGCCGCCCCGGCCCCGCCGGCGAGCAGCGCGACGGCCCCGGCGGCGGCGACGCCACGGGGGATGCGGCGCGCGACCGCGGTCGGGCGGGCGTCGTGACGCGCCTCGAGCGCCATCGCCGCGAGCTCGCCGCGCAGCCGGGCGGACACCGGCGGGACGGCCGGGGCCGACGCGTCGAGGAGGTCGTCGAGCGCGTCGCGCCCGTGGTCGTCGGTCATCACCACTCCTGGGGTCGGGGGAGCCTGCACCCCGTACGTGTCCGGCAGGTGGCGTGGCGTCCACGGCCGGCGGGACGGATCTGGCGAGGTCGCGGGAACGGTGCGAGGTCGCGGGA
>JAPSIR010000198.1 GCA_031178625.1 Cellulomonas sp. | reverse complement strand
CCGGCGGGTTGATCACGACGCCGTCGCCCTGCGCGGTCAGCACGCGGACGACCTCCACGATGCCGAGCATCACGTCGGGCACGGGACGGCACGCGGCGACGGGCACGTCCCAGCCGAAGCGGTCGGCGGCGAACCCGGCGAAGGCCTCCGCGTACCCGCCGCCCACCTCGTAGCCGGTGTCGCCCGTCGCGACGGCGTCCGCGACCGCGCGCACGACCGCGTCCGGCAGGCGCACGTCCATCTCGGCGACGAACGCCGGCAGCACGTCCGTCGGGTACGTCGCCCACTTGGACGAGCGGCGGCCGCGGAGCTCGTCGAGCGGGACGTCGAACGGGGTGCCCATGGGCCGACGCTAGCGACGCGCGCGCCGACGCACCCGGGCCCGGCGAGTTCCGGGGCGCACGCCGGTCGGTACGGGCACCGACGGACCGAGGACGGCAGGAGGCGCGCGATGCGACTGACGGTGCACGAGTTCATGACGCTCGACGGTGTGGTGCAGGGCCCGGGCTCGCCCGACGAGGACACGAGCGACGGGTTCACGGCCGGGGGGTGGGTCATCCCGTTCGCGGACGACCCGGTGTTCGGGGAGGTCGTCGGCGGGTGGTTCGAACGGGCGGCCGAGCTGCTGTTCGGGCGGACGACGTTCGAGCTCATGCGCGCGTACTGGCCGCAGGTGACCGACGGCGACCCGGCGGCGGTGGCGCTCAACTCGCTGCCGAAGCACGTGGTGACGTCGAGCGACCTCGGCGGTGCCGACTGGTCGGGCTCACGGCGCCTCGACGGCGACCTCGTCGACGCGGTCACGGCGCTCAAGCAGCGGGAGGGCGGCGAGCTGCAGGTGCACGGGTCCGCGCGGCTCGCCGCGTCGCTGCACGCGGCCGGGCTCGTGGACGAGTACCGGTTGCTCCTCGCGCCCGTCACGGTGGGTCACGGGCGACGGCTGTTCGGCCCCGACGCCGTGCCGCGCGGGTACGACGTCGTCGAGCACCGCGCGAGCGAGCGCGGCCTGACGTACCTCGCGCTCACGCCGCGTGCGTACGAGGTGGCGGCGACGGAGGTCGTCGACGGCAGGGAGACGGTGGTCCCGGCCTGACGCGGCACCCCGCGCCCCACCACGACGGCGCCCGCCCCCCCGGGCGGGGGGCGGGCGCCGTCGTGCGTCCGCGGCGGTGGGCGCGCCGCGGGACGCGGGCCGCGCGGGCCGGCGCGAGCGGACGCCGGCCCGACGGGTCAGAGCGTCGCGCGGACCGTGCGCGTGGCCGCGACCAGGTGCTCGAGGGAGGGGGTGACCTCCTCGTAGCGGCGCGTCTTGAGGCCGCAGTCCGGGTTGACCCAGAGCTGGTCGACGTCGATGGTGCGCACGGCCTCGGTCAGCAGCTCGGTGACCTCCGCCTCGCCGGGCACGCGCGGGGAGTGGATGTCGTAGACGCCCGGGCCGACCGCGCGCGGGTAGCCCGCCGCCGCGATGTCGCCGAGGATCTCCATCTTCGAGCGGGCCGCCTCGATGCTCGTCACGTCCGCGTCGAGGCCGTCGATCGCCTCCATGATCTCGCCGAACTCCGAGTAGCACAGGTGCGTGTGGATCTGCGTCTCGGGGCGCACGCCGGCCGTCGAGAGGCGGAACGAGCGCACGGACCAGTCGAGGTACGCGGCGTGGTCCTTCTCGCGCAGGGGCAGCAGCTCGCGCAGCGCCGGCTCGTCGACCTGGACGATCCCGATGCCGGCCGCCTCGAGGTCGGCGATCTCGTCGCGCAGCGCCAGGGCGACCTGGTTGGCGGTGTCGCCGAGCGGCTGGTCGTCGCGGACGAACGACCACGCGAGGATCGTCACCGGCCCGGTCAGCATGCCCTTGACCGGCTTCGCGGTGAGCGACTGCGTGTACGTCGACCACGCGACCGTGATCGGCGCGGGCCGGGACACGTCGCCCCACAGGATCGACGGGCGCGTGCAGCGCGAGCCGTACGACTGCACCCAGCCGTTCTGCGTCACGGCGAACCCGTCGAGGTTCTCCGCGAAGTACTGCACCATGTCGTTGCGCTCCGGCTCGCCGTGCACGAGCACGTCGAGGCCGATCTGCTCCTGCAGCTCGACGACGCGGCGGATCTCCGCCTTCATCTCGTCCTCGTACTGCTCCGCCGTCAGCTCGCCCTTGCCGAAGGCGGCGCGGGCCTTGCGGATCTCCGGCGTCTGCGGGAACGAGCCGATCGTGGTCGTCGGGAGCGCGGGCAGCTGCAGGCGCTCGGCCTGCGCCGTCTTGCGCTCGGCGAACGGGCCCCGGCGGAACTGCTCGTCGGTGAGGGCGGCCGCGCGCTCGCGGACCTCGGGACGCACGACGCCGGGGGCGGTCGCACGGGTCCGCACGGCGTCGGAGGCGGCGAGCAGCTGCTCGTGGACGGCCTCCCGGCCCTCCGTCAGGCCCTCGGCGAGCACCGCGACCTCGCGCACCTTCTCGTCGGCGAACGCGAGCCACGACGCGAGCGTGCGGTCCAGCCCGGGCTCGTCCTCGACCGTGTGCGGCACGTGGAACAGCGACGTCGACGTGCCGACGGTGACCTGGCGCGCGGCGAGCGTCTCGAGCTGCTCGAGCACGGCCAGCTTCGCGTCGAGGTCGGCCCGCCAGACGTTGTGGCCGTCGACGACGCCGCCGACCACCGTCTTGCCGGCCAGGCCGTCGACGACGACGGTCGGGGCCTCGCCGCGCACGAGGTCGAGGGCGATGCCGTCGACGTCGGTGGCGGCGAGGACGGGCAGCGCCGGGCCGAGGTCGCCGTAGGGCGCCGCGACGAGGACCGCGGGCCGCTCCGGGCGGGCGAGCTCGGTGGCGAGCGCGCGGTAGGCACGCGTCGTGGCCTCGTAGAGCACCTCGGCCGGCACGCCGATCGAGTCGGACACGAGCGCCGGCTCGTCGAGCTGGACCCACGTCGCGCCGGCGGCCGCGAGCTCGGTGAGCAGGCGGGCGTACACGGGCAGCACGTCGTCGAGGCGGTCGAGCGGGTGGAACCCCGCCGGCGCGTCCTCGGTCGGCTTGGACAGCGCGAGGAACGTGACCGGGCCGACCACGACCGGACGGGTCAGCACGCCGTCGGCGAGCGCCTCGGCGAACTCGGCGACCGGGCGGTCGCTCGCGTAGCGGAACGCCGTGCCCGGGCCGATCTCGGGCACGAGGTAGTGGTAGTTGGTGTCGAACCACTTCGTCATCTCGAGCGGCAGGTCGTCACCGCGGCCGCGGGCGACCGTCGAGTAGCCCGCCAGGTCGAGGCGGCCGTCGGCGTCCTGCAGGTCGGCGAAGCGCGCGGGGACCGCGCCGACGAGCGCGGCGGCGTCGAGCACGTGGTCGTAGAACGAGAACGCGCTCGGGATGGCGGGGGCGTCGGTGGCCAGGCCGAGCTCGGCGAGGCGGGTGCGGGTGCGGCGGCGCAGGTCGGCGGCCACGGCCTCGACCTCGTCGGCGGACGTGCGGCCGGCCCAGAACGCCTCGAGCGCCTTCTTCAGCTCGCGCCGCGGCCCGATGCGGGGGTAGCCCAGGACGGAGCCGGCGGGGAACGCCGGGGCGGGGGTCGTGGGGGCGGTGTCGCTCATGACGGGTTACCTCGGGGTGTCGTGGTGGGCCCGGCGGCGGGGTCGCCGGCGGGCTCGGTGGACGTCGTGGGGTGGGAGGTGCCGGGGGTGGCCCGGCTGCCGCGCAGGTCGGCGCCCTCGAGCAGGTCCAGGGCGGCCTCGTGCCGGTTGAACGTGTAGACGTGCACGCCGGGCGCCCCGCCGTCGAGCACGCCGTCGACGAGGTCGACGCTCGCGCGGATGCCGCGGCGGTGGCGCTCCGCGGGGTCGTCGACCGAGCCGAGCAGCTCGAGCAGCGAGCGGGGGACCGGGACGCCCGTGAGCTCCTGGACGCGCAGCAGGCGTGCGGGGTCGGTGGTGGGGATGATGCCGGGCACGATCGGGATGGTCACGCCCGCGCGCCGCGCCTCCGCGACCAGGCCGAGGTACGCCTCGGCGTCGAAGAACACCTGCGTGATCGCGAAGTCGGCGCCGGCCTCCTGCTTGGCCAGCAGCGCCTGCACGTCCTGCTGGCGGGTGCCGCCCGTCGCGTGGTTGCCGCGCGGGAACGCGGCGACGGCGACCGAGAGGGGCCGCACGCGCGCCCGGACGGCCTGCGCGGGGCTGCCCGCGCACCGCCGGTGCTCGATCTCGCGCAGCAGCTCGACCAGCCCGGCGGCCGTGTCGACGCCGTCGGGGTGCGGCTGCCAGTCCGCCTGCCCCGCCGGCGGGTCGCCGCGCAGCGCCAGGAACGAGCGGACGCCCTCGTCGAGGAACTCCTCGACGATCGTCGCGACCTCCGCGCGTGAGGTGCCCACGCAGGTCAGGTGCGCGATCGGGTTGAGCGTCGTCTCGCGCAGCAGGCGCGTGACGAGCGCCCGCGTCGTCTGCCGGGTGCGCCCGGAGGCGCCGTAGGTGACCGACACGAAGTCGGGCTCGGCGGCCTCGAGCTCGCGCACGGTGCTCCACAGCCGGGGCGCCGCGTCGAGGTCGCGCGGGGGGAACAGCTCGAACGACACCGTGGGGCGGTCCAGCGCCGCGGCCGGCTCGCTGCGCCGGCGCGCGCTGCGCGTCGGGGCCTCGACCGCGGGGGCGGGTGCCCGGGTGCCGGTCACGGCGGTCATCGGTCGGTCCCGGCGCCGGTGCGTCCGGGAGGGGGTGCGCCGGCCTCGCGGGCCGGCGCGCGGCCGCCCGAGGGGTCGGCGGCGTGGGTGCGCACGCTCATCGTCACTCCATCGTTCCTGGCGGAAGCACCCACACCCTCGACGAGGAGGGGGGTTGCTGCGGCGTCACGGAGCCAGGTCTCTCGGCCGCTCTGGATGGTCGGCGTGAGCGTATCGGCCGTGATCGGATGGCGGACAGAGGCGACCGTGTGGTGAGACGAGCGGTTCCGCGGCGCGGATGGCGGGGCGCCGCCCGGAGTGCGCGGGGTGCGGCGGGGGGAGGGGGGAGGGTGTCAGCGCTCCCTGCGGTGCAGCGAGGGCGGTGCCTGCTCCCGCGGACGGCGCTGCCGCGGCACGCCGTACCAGGCGGTGGGCGAGCCGGCCGGGACGGACAGGAGCCCGTCCTGCACGGCCGCCAGCAGGCTCGGGTCGGGCGCGGCGCAGGACTCCCAGGCGTCCTGGGCGGCCCGCACGGCGTCGTGCCGTCGGTCGCCGTCGCGCTGCTCCACCATGCGGGGCACCTTAGTGCGCCCCGCGCTCCTGGACAGGTGTCCGGGCGGCGTGTCACCCCGGCGGAGCAGCGTGCGGGCGGCCGGCGGTCCGTTCGGCCGGGTTCGCCCCGGTGTGCGGCGGGTGCGGGTGCCGCCGGGTGACGACGGGGCAGGTGGCCAGGTGGTCGTCGACGACCCCGCACGCCTGCATCGCCGCGTAGGCGGTCGTCGGGCCGACGAAGCGGAAGCCCAGCCCGCGCAGCTCGCGCGCGAGGGCGGCCGACTCCGCGGTACGGCCCGGCACGTCGGCCCACGTGGTCGCCCGCGGACGCGGCCCGGCGGGTGCGTGCGACCAGATGACGTCGTCGAGGGTCCGGCCGCTCGCGTGCAGCGCGAGGGTCGCCCGCGCGTTCGCGACCGTCGCCTCGATCTTGGCGCGGTTGCGCACGATGGCGGCGTCCGCGAGGAGGCGCGCGACGTCGTCGTCGCCGAACCGGGCGACCGCCTCGGGGTCGAAGCCGGCGAAGGCGGCCCGGAAGGCGGGGCGCTTGCGCAGGATGGTGATCCAGGCGAGGCCCGACTGGAACGCCTCGAGGGCGAGGCGCTCGAACAGGGCGTGCTCACCGTGCACGGGCACGCCCCACTCGTCGTCGTGGTACGCGGCGTAGAGCGGGTCGCCGTCGCCGAAGCAGCGGCCGGCCGCGAGGGGCCGACCGCCGCGCACGGCGTGCGTACCCGTGTCGGTGCCGGGAGG
>JAPSIR010000197.1 GCA_031178625.1 Cellulomonas sp. | reverse complement strand
GTGGGCGGCGTCCACGAGCTGCCGGTCGCCCGGGCCGCGGTGCACGAGAGCCTGCGGCTGTGGCCGACCACGCTCGTCGTGCTGCGCGAGACCGTCGCGCCGACCCGGTGGGGCGACACGACCCTTGCGCCCGGGCACGGCGTGGCGCTCGTGAGCTCGTGGTTCCACCGCGACAAGGACCACGGGCCCGCCGCCGACGCGTTCGGCACGGACTTCTGGCAGGGCACCGACTGGCGGGGGCCGGCCGGCGACGACGGGCGGCTCGTCGTGCCGTTCAGCGCGGGCCCGGTGGTCTGCCCCGGGCAGGACGTCGTCCTGCTCACGGCGTCCACCCTCCTGTCGGACCTGGTGCGGGACGTGCGGTGGAGCCCGGCGAGCCACCCGGCGCTGGCCGCCGACCCGCTGCCGCCGACCCTCGGTCACGCGCACCTGCGCGTGCGCGCCGCGACGGTGTGACGGCCGGCGGGTTGCCCCGCCGTCCTGAGACGCACGCCACGTCGCCAGCGGGTGCGAGAAGTCGCGCCGGGGGAGAAGCGGTTCTATCGTCCGAACCGTCCTCGACTCGTTCCAGCAGGTGGACGGGCGGGGGTGCCGCGACCCGGTCCGCCGGGCGCGGAGGGACGACGGGAGCCGGCGATGACGCAGGTTGCGCCCGCTGTGCCGGTACGCCCCCCCGGGGAGCCGGGCACGGCGCCGGCACGGCGACGACGCCGCCTGGACCGCGAGGCGGTCGCGGGCTACCTCTTCATCTCGCCGTGGGTCGTCGGGTTCCTCGTGTTCACGGCGGGCGCGATGGCGTGGAGCCTGTACATCTCCCTCACGCGCTACAACCTCGCGACCGGCGGCGCGACGCCGGTCGGGCTCGCGAACTACCGGGAGCTGTTCGAGGACCCGCGGGTGGCGACCGCGCTCGGCAACACCCTGTTCTACGCCGTGCTCGCGGTGCCGCTGGAGATCGCGTTCGCGCTCTTCCTCGCCGTCATGCTCGACCGCGTCGGCAAGGGGGCCGGGTTCTTCCGCACGGTGTTCTACCTGCCGAAGATGACGCCGGCCGTCGCGACCGCCGCGATCTTCTTCCTGCTCCTCAACGGCTCCAACGGCGCGGTCAACCGGTTCCTGCGGGCGCTGGGGCTGCCGGCCCCGCAGTGGCTGGTCGACCCCGACTGGATCAAGCCGTCGATCGTGCTCATGTCCCTGTGGGCCGTGAGCGGCACGATGGTCATCTTCCTCGCGGCGCTGAAGTCGGTGCCGCGCGAGCTCTACGAGGTCGCCACGCTCGACGGTGCGGGCCCCTGGCGGCTGTTCCGGCACATCACCGTGCCGATGATCTCGGGCGCGATCTTCTTCAACACGATCGTGCTGACGATCGCGGCGTTCCAGATCTTCGACTCCGCGTACCTGCTGTTCTGGCGGGACCAGGGGTCGAGCGCGCCGGACGCGTCGCTGTTCTACGCGATCTACCTCTTCCAGCAGGCGTTCCGGCAGTTCAACTTCGGCTTCGCCGCCGCGATGGCGTGGCTCCTGTTCGTCATCGTCATGCTGGTGACGCTCGTGCAGGTGCGGTTCGGGAACCGCTTCGTCTACTACGAGGCGGACCGCTGATGGCCACCACGACGACCACCCCGCTCGGTGCACCCGCGCAGGTGCCCGTCGCACCGCGCGGCCGCGGCGTCGCGGAGGAGGCGCCCGTCTGGCGGCGCAGCCGGTTCAGCCGCGTCGGCCGCGTGGTCCGCTGGGCGCTCCTGCTCGGCATCACGGCGCTGTTCCTCTACCCGCTGCTGTGGCTCGTCGCCGCGAGCCTCAAGGGCCGCGGCCAGGTGTTCGACAACTCGCTGGTCCCGTCGCCGGTGCGCTGGGACAACTGGGTCACGGTCTGGCAGGAGCTGCCGCTGCTCAGCTGGCTCACCAACAGCGTGTCGATCGCGGTGCTCGCCGCGGTGGCCGTCGCGGTGTCGAGCTCGGTCGTGGCGTTCGGGTTCGCGTGGTTCCGGTTCCCGGGCCGCAGCCTGCTCTTCGGCCTCGTCCTCGCGACCATGATGCTGCCCGGCGCCGTGACGATGATCCCCGTCTACCTCATCTGGAAGGAGACGGGCCTGCTCGGCACGTGGGTGCCGCTGTGGGGCGCGAACCTGTTCGGCTCGGCGTTCTACATCTTCCTGCAGCGCCAGTTCTTCCTCGGCCTGCCGCGGGAGATCTTCGAGGCCGCCCTCATCG
This sequence comes from Cellulomonas sp., assembly GCA_031178625.1. GTDB lineage: Bacteria > Actinomycetota > Actinomycetes > Actinomycetales > Cellulomonadaceae > Cellulomonas. The sequence goes on along the minus strand of JAPSIR010000197.1, from coordinate 3,786 downwards.
ACGGCGCGAGCTACTGGAAGCAGTTCTGGCGGATCGCCATGCCGCTCGCCGTGCCGTCGTTCGTCATCGTGCTGCTCTTCGAGTTCCAGGCCTCGTGGAACAACCTGCAGTCCGCCCTGATCTACCTCAACGCGGGCAGCGTCGAGCAGTTCACGGCCCCGCTGGGCATCGCCTACGCGATGACCCGCTACAGCCCGACCGCCGGCGGTCAGGGCGACTACCAGTACGTCATGGTGGCGTCCCTCCTCGTGACGCTGCCGATGCTCGCGCTGTTCGCCTTCGGGCAGCGCTACTTCGTCGAGGGCATCGCGACGACCGGACGCAAGGGGTGACCCCATGAGGACCACACGACGCGGACCACTGCTCGGCGGGCTCGCGCTCGCGACGGCCGCCGCCACGCTGGCGGCCTGCGGGCCGGGCGGCGGCGGTGCGGCCGGCGGCGGCGACGCCCCGACCGACTTCACCACCGCACCGACGGGCGCCCTCGCCGCGTGGGGCTTCGACAACGCCGACGACGTGGGCGAGGCCCGCATGGCGTACGCCGCGGAGCAGCTCGGCGACGTCGAGATCACGATGGACCAGACGTCCTTCGACGCGCAGAAGTTCACGACCCGCGTCGCCGGGGGTCAGGTCCCGGACGTCGTCCAGATGGACCGCCGGTTCGTCCCCACGTACGCGGCGCAGGGGCTCATCCAGCCGCTCGACGCCTGCTACGACGCGCACGGCGTCGTGGCGGACGAGCGCTTCTACGACTTCGTCGTCGACGACGTGCGCTGGGACGACCAGCTGTGGGCGGTGCCGCAGTTCTACCAGCCGCCCGCCATCCTGCTGAACACCCGGGTGCTCGAGGCCGCCGGCATCAGCGACGAGCAGATCGACACGTCCCAGCCGGACCAGCTGCTCCGGGCGGTCGCCGCGACGTACACCGAGGAGGGCGGCACACCGACCCGGCTCGGCTTCGACCCGGTGGCGACCGGTCAGGCGAGCCTGTGGGTCCTCGGCATGGGCGGGCAGCTCACCGACGAGGAGGGGCGCCCGACGCTGGACGACCCGTCGAACGTCGCCGGTGTCGACATGCTCAAGCAGATCACCGACGCGCAGGGCGGCTACGCCGACGTGAAGTCGTTCACCGACTCCTTCGACACCTTCGGCGACGCCAACCAGTACGTGACGGACCAGGTCGCCGCGCAGGTCAACGCGCAGTGGTACCCGAACGTGCTGTCGCCGTACGTCGGTCAGGTGCAGCTGCGTGCGGTGCCGTTCCGCGACGCCGAGGGGCAGCCGTTCTCCGTCGCCGGCGGCACGGCGTTCGTCGTGCCGGCCGGTGCGAGGAACCCGGACGCGGCGTGCGCCTGGATGCTCGAGCTCACCGAGCTCGAGGCCTGGGAGGCCGCGGGCGAGGCCCGCGCCGCGACGCGCACGGAGGACGGCGGCATCAACACCGGCCTCTTCACCGGTTCCCCGGACGCGGACCAGCTCGTCCGTGACCGCTGGGTCGTCGAGTCCGGCGACCCCGGCTTCGACCAGGTGATCGCCACGTACTACGAGGTCCTGGACTACGGTCAGACCTTCGGGGCGTCCCCGGCCGGGCAGGAGATCGGCAACGCGCTCAACAACGCCGTCACCGAGGCCCTGCTGGGCGAGGCGACGGCCGAGGAGGCGCTCGCCGACGCGCAGCAGGCGGCGCAGCGGGCGTACGACAACGTGACGGCGACCGGGTGAGCGTGCCCGTCCGGTCACCGGGAGAGGATGGGGCCGTGGACGAGCCGGTCGCCGACGTCATGTCGCAGCTGCACGGGACGCTGATGGAGGCGACCGACGTGCACGGCGTGATCAAGGCCGTCGCGTACGCGTCGGCCGCCGTGCTGGCCGGTGACGCGGGCGAGACGAGCGTCACGCTCCGTCGGGGCGGTCGGGGCGCCCCCGCGACGGCTGTCGCGTGGACGGGGGAGCGGGCCCACCGGTGCGACCAGGTGGAGTACGACACCGGCGCGGGCCCGTGCCTGGCGGCCGTCGACGACGAGAGGACCGTGCTGGTGCCGGACGTCGCCGCGGACGACCGCTGGCCGGCGTGGCGCGACGCGGCCGTGGCGGAGGGCTTCGCGTGCTCCGCCGCGTTCCCGGTCCGCGTGCACGGCGGCGTGCAGGTGTCGCTCAACGTGTACTCGGACGAGGCGGACTGCTGGGACGACGAGGCCGTCGCACGCGCCGAGGGGCTCGCGGCCGACCTCGGCCGGGTGCTCGAGTACTCCCTGCGGCTCGTCGACCTCGCCACCACCACGGCCGACCTGCAGACCGCGCTCGAGTCCCGCGCCGTCATCGACCAGGCGATCGGCGTGCTCATGGCGCAGAACCGGTGCACCGCGGCGGAGGCGATGCAGATCCTGCGCCGCGCGTCCCAGGCGCGCAACGTGAAGCTGCGCGACCTGGCGCACGACCTGGTCCGCCGTGTGGGCGGGGAGGAGGCGCCGGGGTCGACGTTCGAGCCCCGGTCGACCTGACCGCCGCCCCGTCCTGACGGCCCCCGCGTGGCCGGGCCTCAGCGCCCCTGCACGTCGTCCGGGCCGACACCCAGCAGGTAGGGCTCGAGCGCGGCAGCCAGCGACTCCACGCGGACCCGGCGGTCGATCACGTGCCGCACGATGCCCTCCGCGATCGTGCGCAGGCTGACGTTGCTGCGCATCGACGCCTCCCGCAGCAGCGCGAAGCCGGTCTCGGGGGTCACCCCGAAGGTGGCGGCCAGGAGGCCCTTGGCCTGCTCGATGGTCGCGCGCGACGCGGCCGACGCCGCGATCTGCGTCGTGGCGAGCCGGCTGCCCTCGGCCGCGACGAGCCGCGTCACGTCCACGAGGTCGGCCTCGAGGGTGCCGTCCGCCGCGCGGCGGCACACCGCCACGACCTGGTGCTCCTCGCCGTGGGCGTCGCGGAGCCGGAACCGGGTGTGCACGGGTCGCTCGGGTGCGCCCGTGAACGTCGTCCACCAGCGGTGGCGGTCCTCCGGGGCGACGTGCGCGAGCACGAGCTCGGTGGTGAGGACGACGTCCCCGGCCTCGAACCCGTGCAGCGCCCAGCACTCGGGCGACCACCACCAGCTGCCGTCGGCGGGGACGTGACGCAGGCGCGGAGCGAGGGCGGCAGGGACGTCACGACCGACCGGGCGGTCGTCGCGGATGGTGGTGGACACGTGAGGAGAACCCCCGTCGATCAAAAGCCGTGGGCCGTGTCCTGACCCGGGGTGAAAGTTAGGCGAACCGCGGCGGGGAAGCAAAACGGCGCGCGCGGGTCTGACCGCGTCGCCTCGCAGGTCAGCGCGGTGCGGTCAGTCGAGCGACCGGTAGCCGTTGACCTTGTGCGTCCCGTCGCACCACGGCTTGATCGCGGAGCCGCCGCACCGGCACAGCGCGACCGTGGGCCGCGGCTTCTCGACGGCGCTGCCGTCCTCGTCGCGCAGGTCGACGTCGCCGCGGACGAGCACCGGCCCGTCGGGGCAGAACGTCACCGACCCGCGCGCGGGCGGCGTCCGCAGGGCACGGCCCGCACCCCTCGGCGCGGGGGCGCCGTCCGGCACGGGCGTCGGCGGCGGGTCCTGCGTCATGTCGTGCTCCTCGCGTCGGTGGTGCCCGCCGCACGGCGGAGGTCGCGTTCCCGGTGGGCCGCGCGGCGCAGCCGGGTGCCGGCGTACGGGACGCCACCGGCGGCGCGCAGCACGAGGGCCGCCCACGCGCAGACGCCGCGCTCGAGGCACCACGCCGGTGCCCACAGCGCGGCGGTCGCGGGGAACCGGGG
>JAPSIR010000196.1 GCA_031178625.1 Cellulomonas sp. | reverse complement strand
TCACGGGCGGGTCGTCGGCGGTGGCCGGTGCCGCCGCCGCGGCGACCACGGTGCCGGCCGCCAGGACCGAGCTCAGGATCATGCGTCGTCGCACGGACTTCCCCCCTCGTGCGGGTCGGCGCCGCAGCGACCGACCGTCAGCGCCCTCGACGACGAGGACAGGGCCAGTCTCGCCCGCGCTGACGGGCATCCCGCCGACCGCCGCTCGACGGACCGGACGGTTTCACCCGCCGCCCGCCGACGCGGACCCTCGACGGGGACGCCGCGCGCCGCGACCGCGGCCGCCTGCGTACGCCGCCGTCCCGGGCCGTCCCGGCCGACGTCCCACGTGCGCGGGTGCACGAGCGCGCGCATGCTGACCCGGGCCCACCGGACCTTCCGGCGGTGGTCACCTCGTGCGCCCCCGCGCACCGTCCGCCAGGCCCTGCGCCACCGAGAGGCCCACCATGACGACGTCCGACCGCCCCGCCACGCACGACCCCCCGCACCCCGTCGACCCGCGGGCCGCCGACCGCCTGCGCGCCCTCGGCGACGAGCGGTTCGTCTCCCTCACCACGTTCCGCCGCACGGGCGTGCCCGTGGCGACCGCGGTGTGGATCGCGCGCGACGGCGACGACCTCGTCGTCACCACGCCGGCGGGCAGCGGCAAGGTCAAGCGCCTGCGCCACGACTCGCGCGTCGAGCTGCGGCCCTGCGACCGGTTCGGCCGGGTCGCCGACGACGCGGAGGTCGTCGTCGCGACGGCCGAGATCGTCGGCCCCGACGTCGACGAGCCGCGCCGCGAGGGCCTCCTGCGCGACAAGTACGGGCTCGAGTACCGCGCGATCATCGGCGTCGAGAAGCTCTCGCGCCGGGGTGGCGACCGGCTGATCCTGCGCATCTCCGCCGCCTGAGCCCTGCTCGGGGCGCCGTCCGGCGAATCCCCCGGAACTTCTCTCGTGCGACGTGTCGATCCGGTGCTTCCCCGTTCGACCTGGGGGTGACAAGGTCCCGCCGAGGGACCACGGGACACGAGGAGTGAGTCAGATGCCGAAGTACATGCTGATCATGCGGGGCACCGACGAGGGCCAGGCGGCCTACGCGGAGAAGGACTTCTCCGAGGTCATCGCGGCGATGGGCCGGTACAACGAGTCGATGATGAACGCCGGCGTGATGGTGGCCGGCGAGGGCCTGTCGGACGCCGCGGAGGGCGCGGTCGTCGACTTCTCCGAGGAGACCCCGGTCGTCAGCGACGGGCCCTACGGGGAGACGAAGGAGCTCTTCAACGGGTTCTGGATCATCGACGTGCCGACCAGGGCGGACGCGGTCGAGTGGGCGTCGCGCGCGCCGCTGCACGGCCCGGGCAACAAGATCGAGGTCCGCCGCGTCAACGGCACCGAGGACTTCCCGCAGGACGACGAGTGGATCCAGAAGGAGGCCGTGTGGCGGGAGCAGCTCGGGACGAACTGAGCCCCGGTGACGCCGGTGCCGGGCGACGCGCGGTCGAGGCGGTGTGGCGGATCGAGTCCGCCCGCATCGTCGGCGCGCTCGCCCGGTACACGGGCGACTTCGCGCTCGCGGAGGACGTGGCGTCCGAGGCGCTCGCGGACGCCCTGGAGGCGTGGCCGCGCGACGGCGCCCCGCGCGACCCGGTGTCCTGGTTGATGACGGTCGGGCGGCGGCGGGCGATCGACGCCTTCCGCCGCCGGGCGGGCCGCGACGAGCGGTACGCCGCGCTGGGCCGGGACCTGGCCGAGGGCGGCGCGCACGCCGGCGCCGCCCCGCTCCCGCCCGGCGACCCGGACCTGCTGTTCGACCCCGACCGCATCGAGGACGACCGGCTGGCGCTGCTGTTCGTCGCGTGCCACCCGGTGCTCTCCCGCGAGGCGCGCCTCGCCCTGACGCTGCGCGTGGTCGGCGGACTGACGAGCGAGCAGGTCGCCGCGTCGCTGCTGCTGCCCGTGCCGACGGTGCAGGCGCGCATCACGCGCGCCAAGAAGACGCTCGCCGCCGCGGACGTCCCGTTCGCGGTGCCGCCCGCCGCCGAGCGCGCGGAGCGCCTCGGGTCGGTGCTGCAGGTGGTGTACCTGATCTTCACGGAGGGCTCGTCGGCGTCGACGGGCGACTCGTGGCTGCGCCTCGACCTCGCGCACGAGGCCGTGCGGCTCGCGCGTCAGCTCGTGCAGCTGGTCCCGGACGAGCCGGAGGCGTGGGGCCTGCTCGCCCTGCTCGAGCTGACCGCCGCACGGTTCCCGGCGCGCACCGGCCCGGACGGCGAGCCGGTGCTGCTCGCCGACCAGGACCGCAGCCGCTGGGACCGGTCCGCGATCCGCCGCGGGCGCGCGGCGCTCGCCCGTGCGGGTGCGGCGCGCGACGGTGCGGGCGGCCGGCGGGGGCCGTACGGGCTGCAGGCCGCGATCGCGGAGCAGCACGCGGTGGCGCCGTCGGTCGACGCCACCGACTGGGCGCGGATCGTCGAGCTCTACGAGGCGCTGGCGCGCGTGGCGCCGTCGCCGGTCGTGGACCTCAACCGCGCCGTCGCCGTGTGCATGGCCGCGGGGCCGGAGGCGGCGCTGCCGCTGGTGGACGCGGTCGCCGCCGGTGGCGGGCTCGCGGGCACCTACCTCGTGCCGAGCGTGCGCGGCGAGCTCCTCACCCGGCTCGGGCGCACCGCGGAGGCCCGCACCGAGCTGGAGGCGGCCTCGCGGTTGTGCGGCAACGCGCGGGAGCGGGCGGTGCTGGAGCGCAAGGCGGCGGCGCTGGCCACGGGAGCGGACGACGCGCAGGCCGACGGTGCGCCGGTCAGCGACGCCCGAGGCGCGTGACGTCGAGGCCGACCGTCGCGCCGTCGACCGTGACGTCGACCGACGGCGCGGGCGAGTACACCGCGCCGGTGAGGCGCAGCGCAGTGACCGTCACCGGCGCCTCGGGGTCCACGAGCCAGTACGTGGGGATGCCGGCCTCGGCGTACTCGCTGGCCTTCATCACCCGGTCGGTGCGCTGCGTCCCGGGCGACACGACCTCGGCCACGAGGGCGACCTCCTCGGCGTGCCAGCGTCCGCGCCCGGCCAGCGCCGGCTCGGCGGGCACGACGACGACGTCGGGGGTCCGCACCGTCGCGGGCTCGGCCTCGTGCACGACCAGATCCACCTCTGCGAGCGCGATCCACGACTCGGGCAGGGCGTCGTTCAGCTGCTGCACGACCTGACCGAGCACGATCTGGTGCCGCGACGCCGGGCGGGGTGGCACGTGCAGGACTCCCTCGACGAGCTCCACGGGTCCGACCTCGGGGTCGAGGCGCGCCCACTCCTCGAGCGAGACGAGATGGTGCGGCACGGAGACGCTCACGTGGACCTCCTCCCGGCTCGGCGGTGGGACCAGCGTAGCGAGGGCGTCCCGTCGGGGGCACGGGCTGCAGGCGTCGACCGCGTCGGGTGCGAACGGGTGGGCCCCGTGGGGATCGAACCCACAACCCGCGGATTAAAAGTCCGCTGCTCTGCCGATTGAGCTAGAGGCCCGGGTGATGAGGGGATTCACTCGTGGAACCCACGGGACAACACCGGTGTCGTCCGCGGGCCGCCGGGAGGGCGCCTGCAGGCGACGGGACCGACGGTACAGCCTGGTCACGGCGGTGCGGGATCGTGACGAGCCTCCCGGGGAGGGTTGGTGAGTCGACCTGCGGGATCAGTGGAACCCTCGGGATAACGACGATGTCGTTCGACCTCGCAAGCGACCGTGCCTCGTGGCCACCGGTAGGCCGGTGGCCACAAGGCACGGGCAGAGGGCAGGCGGTTCGACTAGAAGCCGAGCGTGTGCTCGGGCCGGACGGTCGTGGGCGCCGCCGGGTGGTTGTCGGCCCGGTTGACCAGCTTCAGCAGGGATCCCGAGGCTCGCGGCTCGAAACCGGCCGCGAGCAGTGCCTCCTCCACGCCGTGCTCGTCCAGGATGCGGCGCAGCCCCCAGGTGTAGACGCAGCTCGCGGTCAGGTCATCGTTGACGATGCCGACGGTCTGGAGCAGTCGTCCGAGGACACCGTGCATCGACGCTGCCGCTTGGTTGGACCCGGGGCTGTTCTTGCGCGGGCGGTACGCGACGAGATCGCCGTCCAGCTGTGCGAGGTGGGCGCGGAGGGCGAGCACGTGGAAGGGCTCGAGTCGGAGCAGCCGGTCCTGAAAGCTGCGGTTCGCGTGCATCATCAGCAGCGGCTGGCTGCCCTCGAGCACCAGATCACCGATTCGTAGCGCGGTCGCCTCGGTCGGGGGCAGCCCAGCGTCGGCGATCACGTACGCGGCGCCGTTGCGTCGCTCGGTGGGGTTACCTCTCAGGATGAGGTGCAGCGCAAACAGACGGCTCAGGAAGATCTCGTCGTCCTCTAGCGGCCGCCGGTGCAGGCGCGTGCGCATCTTGAGTGCCGGCATGGCCTTGTAGGTGGGGCGCGGGTCGTATCCGTTCGCGACGTATGCGGCGGTGATGAGCGCCGCCAGCGTGTTGCGAGCGGTGTGGAGGGCATTGGAGTCCGCGTCGTCGTGGAACGCCGTCACATTTGACACGCGGGCGACGTCGGAAACCACAGACGACGAGGCGGCTAGCAGGTCGCCGACCGTCCTCAAACGGTCACGCTGGGTGACGGCCTGGATCCGCGTCAGGATCACCGCCGTCCGGAGCAGGGCGTTCTCGGGGATGATCGCGTGCGCGTCGTGGACGCGCTGCAGGCAGTCGATGGCCTCACAGATCGTGACGGTCGCGCCGGCACCGAAGCGCGTCGTCAAAGGGGACTGCCCCGACTTCGGTTGACCCGTTTCGGTAGGGGCGTTCAGGCCGCGTGAGCGGCTTGGAGGAGTGTCTCGTACTCGATCGGGGTCATGCGTCCGAGGGCGTCTTGTCGGCGCCGTCGGTGGTAGGTCTTCTCGATCCAGGTGACGAGGGCCAGGCGCAGGTCCTGGCGGGTGGACCAGCGGCGCCGGTTCAGGACGTTCTTCTGCACGAGGGCGAAGAAGGACTCCATCGCGGCGTTGTCCGCGCAGGCCCCGACCCGGCCCATCGAGCCGCTCAGGCCGGCAGCGCGCAGGGCGTGGACGTAGGCGTGGGATCGGAACTGGGAGCCGCGGTCGGAGTGGACGACCGTTTCGGCGGGTCGTCGCAGCGCGACGGCGTTGCGCAGCGCGTTGACCGCCAGCTGGGAGGTCATGCGGGAGTCGATGGAGTACCCGACGATCCGGTTGGTGCAGGCGTCCTTGATCGCGCAGAGATAGAGCTTGCCCTGGGCGGTCGGGTGCTCGGTGATGTCCGTCAGCCATAGCCGGTTGGGCTCGTCGGCGGTGAAGTCGCGTCGGACGAGGTCGTCGTGGACAGGCGGCCCGGGTCGACGTGACAGCCCGCGCCTCTTGGCGTGAGCGGAGAACAGGCGCTGCTGGGTGCACAGACGCTGGACGCGGTTGCGGCCGGCCACGATGCCTCGAGCGGGCAGCTCATCGGCGATGAACCGATAGCCGAACTCCGGGTCGTCGTGGTGGATGTCGGCCGCGGCGTTGATCAGGTGCGCGTCGTGCCAGTCCCGATCGCTCACCGGGCAGGCGCACCACTTGTAGTACGCCTGCTTGGAGAATCCCAGCACCCGGCAGGTCACCGCGACGGGGATCCCGTCGTCGGCAAGGTCACGGACCAGCGGGTAGATCATTTTGGGAGGACGTCACGGGCGAAGTAGGCGGTCGCTCGCCGCAGGATCTCGTTCTCCTGCTCGACCTGCTTGAGCCGACGACGCAGCTCACGCACCTCGTCCTGCTCGCCGGACGAGGGAGCAGCCTCGCGGCGGCTGGTGGTTCCCGCGTCCTCTCGGTCCGCGATCGACAACCACCTCGCCAGGCACGACTCGGAGATCCCGAAGCTGCGGGCGACCTGCGCCCGGGACTGCTCGCCGCGGCGGGCGACTGCGATCACGTCACGCCGGAACTCCGGCGGGTATGCGACAGGCACGATGCTGATCCTTCCAGTGAGGACCACGTCCTCACAGGCCAGGAGTCAACCAAACCCGGGGCAGTCCC
>JAPSIR010000195.1 GCA_031178625.1 Cellulomonas sp. | reverse complement strand
GCCCGGCCGGTGGACGGCCGGGCACCGCTCCCGGCGACCTGCTCGTCGTCCCCGTCCGCGTCCGCGCGGGCAGGGCGGCGAGCAGGTCGGCGTCCGTGCGTCCCGGATGCCGCTCGGCCCGCCGGTGCCTAGCGTCGGCGGCATGCGCAAGGGACAGAAGGTCAGCTGGAACACGTCGCAGGGCCGCACGCACGGCAGGACCGTCGAGCGGCGCACCGAGGACTTCACGTTCGACGGGCAGCAGTTCCGCGCGTCGTCGGACGACCCGTACTGGGTCGTCGAGTCGGACAAGAGCGGCAAGCAGGCGGCCCACAAGGAGTCGTCGCTCGACGCGGAGGACTGACGCGTCAGGCGGTCGTCATCGCCGCGGGGGCCGCCCACGGTGCGCCCACCGCGCCGAACCCGGCGCCGCGCTCGGCCACCGCCGCGCACCACGCCTCGACGTCCGCGACGACGGGGTGCGCGTCCTGCCCCTCGCCGACCCACGTGACCAGGTCGTCGGGCACGGGACGCGGGTCCGGCGCGGTGCGCACCGCCTCGAGCACGGCCATGAACGCGCCCGTCGCCGTGACGTCGCAGCGCAGCCGCGCCGCCGCGTCGCGGCGGGCGTCGAGCAGGTCGGCGAGCAGGTCCCGGCGGCCCGTGCGGATGGTCCGCGTGCCGCGGGCGGTCCGGACGTCGAGCTCGTCGACCTCGTAGCGCAGGGTCGCCTCGCCGGCGGTGCCGCGCACGACCACCGTCGCCTGCTGCCGCTCCGCCGCGCAGAGCGTGAGCCCGGCGGCCACGGTCCGGCCGCCGGCGGTGGTGACGACGACCGACGAGGTGTCGTCCGCCTCGATCGGGTGCGCGTGGAACAGCTCGAGGTCCACGGTCGCCACGTCCTCCACGCGCGTCGCGCCCGCGACCTTGAGCGCCGTAGCGACGGCGTGCGCCAGCGGGTTCGTCACGACGCCGTCCACCACGGGCACGCCGTCGAGCGACCGCCGCCCCGCCCACGCCGCACGGGCGTAGTAGGACCGCGGCCGCACCCACGTGCCGACCGCGCCGACGGTCGTCACCTCGCCGAGCTCGCCGGACGCGACGAGGCGCGCGAGCTCGTCGGCGGCGCCGGACCCGAACGTCTGGAAGCCGACCTGGCACCGCCGGCCGGTGGCGCGCACGACGTCGACGAGCTCGGCGTGCTCCGCGAGCGTCGCGACGGTGGGCTTCTCCAGCAGCACGTCGCACCCGGCGCGCAGCGCGGCCGTCGCGAGCGGCAGGTGCGTGTGGATGGGCGTCGAGAGGACGACGACCGCGGGCGTGGCGTCGGCGAGCAGCGCGTCGAGGTCGGGGTACCAGCGCGCGTCCGCCGGGACGAGGGGTGCCTGCCCGTCGGCGTCCGGGGCGGTCAGCGCGGTGCCGGCGACGGGCCGCGGGTCGACGACGGCCGACAGCCGCGCGCGCCCGGCGGCGGCGAGCGCGCGCACCGTCCGCAGGTGGGACGCCCCGTGCCCGTGCACGCCGACGACCGCGACGTCCGGCACGTCCGCCGGGCCGGCGGTCACCGGGAGCTCGCTCACGCCCACGCCCGCACCGCCAGCTCCGCCGCCTCGTCGGCGCCGAGCGCCCGGTCGACCAGCACGGCGGCGAGCCCGGCCTCGAGCGTCCCGCCGGCCGGCACGTGCGTGACCGCGTCCCACGCGAGAGCGGGCCCGGCGCCCGGGTACTCGGCGACGCGCACGAACCACGGCCGCAGCTGGTCCGGCGGCTGCACGAGGAGCAGCGTGGCGGACGCCAGCTCCCGGCGCTGCACGAACGCGAGCCACGGCGAGCGCGACCCGTGCACGGCCTGCTCCCCCGCGAGCCCCTCGCCCAGCACGGACGTCGAGTCGGCCGCGGCGAGCCGCCAGAAGAGCCCGCCGTACCCGGCCTGCGGCCGCCCGTTCGTCGCGGGGCTCTCGATGCGCAGGTCACCGTGCTCGGCGCGCAGCGTGCTCGACCAGCGCAGCAGCCACGCGTGCGCGTCGGGCCACGGGTGCGCCTCGAGGGTGCGGTCCTCCTGCAGCAGGGGCTCGCCGCGCTCGTCGAGCCACGCGACGTCCTCGACGAGGGCGCCGCCGGCGACGCGCCGCGAGCGCGGCACCTGCCGCCCGTGGTTGCGCAGCAGCGTGGGCCCCTCGTCGCGCAGGAAGGTGCGCCCGCCCCAGTACGACGTGCCGTTGACCACCGGGACGGCGAACGACAGGCCGTAGTGGTGGCGGTGGTCGACGGGGCTGACGTCGGTCAGCGCGGTGCCGCCGGCGGTGTGCACCGGGTGCAGGTACGGGCGCGGCGCGTGCACGGGCGGCAGGTCCGCACCGGTGACGTACCGCGCGAGCGGCAGCTCGCCGTGGTGGGCGGCGGCCGACGCGCCGACGAGCTCGGCGGTCGCCTCCGCGGCGGGCGTGCCGGCCGCGAGCCGCCACGCGACGTCGCGCAGCGGGTCGGTGACGGCCTGCGGGACGCCGTCCTCGGCGGCGCGCGCGAGCCGCACGGACGGCGGGACGGGGCCCGAGCTCGCCCGCACGGCGAGGGTCGGGCGGATGGGTGCGGGGTCCTGCACGGGGTCTCCTCCCGCCAGGACGGGGCGCAGGTGCTCCCACGCCAACCGCCCCAGCTCGGACTGCGGCACGGCCGCCGTCGTCAGCGACGGGGTCGCGAAGCGGGCCAGCTCGATGTCGTCGAAGCCGACGATGGACAGGTCGCCGGGCACGGCCACGCCCAGCTCGTTGAGACGGGCGAGCAGCCCGAACGCGACGAGGTCGTTGTAGGCGACGACGGCGGTAGGCCGCGCGGCGAGCACGTCCCCGGCGACCGCGTACCCGGCCTCGACGGTGGCGCCCGCGGGCATCTCCGACAGCCGCACGCCCGAGCGGTGCGCGGCCGCCGCCCGCAGCGCCTCCAGCCGGCGCAGGTGGGACGCGCTCTCCGGCGGCCCGGCGAGGTACAGCAGGTGCCGGTGGCCGAGCCCGAGCAGGTGGTCGACGATCTGCCCGATGCCGTCGGCGTAGTCGATCTCGAGCGTGGGCGTCGTCCCGTCGGGCGCACGGTTGACGACGACGGCGGGCCGGACCTGCGGCAGCAGCGCGCGCAGCGCGCGCTCGGGCATGCGCGGGGAGACCAGGACGAGCGCGTCGCAGCGCATGCGGGCGTCGACGACGACCCGCTCCTCGTCGCCGGCGTGCTCGGCGGTGTCGGCGACGAGGATGCGGTACCCGGCCTCGGCGGCCGCGCCCGCGACGCCCCGCAGCACCTGCTGGAACATGGGGTTGGCGAGGTCGGGGACGACGACGGCGACGGTCTCCGTGCGCCCGAGCGAGAGGCTGCGGGCGACGTTGCTGGGCCGGTACCGCAGGCGCTCGGCGACCTCCTTGACGCGCGCGGCGAGCTCGGCGTCGACCGTGTCGCGGCCGTTCATCACGCGCGAGACGGTGGCGCGGGACACGCCGGCAGCGGTGGCCACCTCGGCGATCGTCGTGGCGCCGCGCGGCCAGCGGGTGTGCGGCCGTTCTGTGGGCACGTGCGGCCTCCTGCTCGCTCCGGCGGGGTCTCGCCGCTCGCGTCCTCGTCGACGCGTGAGGCCCCCCGCTCGTCCGGACCATACACCACGGGAAACCGGTTCCCAATGCCCCTCGTGCGTGCTAGCGTCCCTGCCGGGAACCGGTTTCCGCCCCGCCGTCCGGCTCGCGCCGGCGCCGGCGGCGCGGCGGCCGAGAGCCCCGAGGCCTCTCGTGCGACGACGCACGGGAGTCACGCCGAGCACGAAGAGGTGATCGACGATGTCCGTGGTCTCCGAGCTGCGCCGCACGGCGCGCTCAGGCCCCAGCCGTGCGCCCGGGCGCGCGCCCCTGCGCCGCGGTGACGGCCGTGCCGCGGCCTTCTTCCTCGCGCCCTGGTTCGCCGGGCTGGCGCTGGTCACGGTCGGCCCGATGGTCGCGTCGGCCTACCTGTCGTTCACCGACTACAGCCTGCTCGCGCCGCCCGAGTGGGTCGGCCTCGACAACTTCGCGCGGATGCTCGAGGACGCGCGGCTGCACAACGCCCTGCGGGTCACGTTCACGTACGTGCTCGTCGGCGTGCCGCTGCAGCTCGTCGCCGCCCTGGGGCTCGCGCTCCTGCTCGACCGCGGCATGCGGGGCCTGCCGTTCTACCGGTCGGTGTTCTACCTGCCGTCCCTGCTGGGCGGGTCGGTCGCGATCGCGATCCTGTGGCGCCAGGTCTTCGGCGTCGAGGGGCTCGTCAACGCCTTCCTCGCGTTCTTCAACGTGCCCGGGCGCGGCTGGGTGTCGGACCCCGACACGGCGCTGTGGACGCTCGTGCTGCTGCACGTGTGGACGTTCGGCGCGCCGATGATCATCTTCCTCGCCGGCCTGCGGCAGATCCCGCAGATGTACTACGAGGCCGCGTCCATCGACGGCGCCGGGCGCGTGCGGCAGTTCCTGCACATCACGCTGCCGCTCCTCACGCCGATCGTCTTCTTCAACCTCGTGCTGCAGGTGATCGGCGCGTTCCAGTCGTTCACGCAGGCGTTCGTCGTCAGCGGCGGCACCGGCGGTCCCGCGGACTCGACGATGTTCTACACGCTGTACCTCTACCAGCGCGGTTTCACGGCCTTCGACATGGGGTACGCGTCCGCGATGGCGTGGCTGCTCGTGCTCATCGTCGCCGCGCTCACGGCGATCAACTTCGTCGCCTCCAAGTTCTGGGTCTTCTACGATGACTGAGGTCCGCGTGCGCACCGAACCGGCCGCCCCGTCCGCCACCCCCGCCCCGGGCACGCTCGCCGCCCGCACCAGCGCCCTCGCCGCCGAGGCGGGGACGCCGCACCGCCGCTCGCCGTGGCCCGCGCGGACGCGGTCCGCGCTCAAGCACCTCGGCCTGATCGCCCTCGCGGTCGTGATGATCTACCCGTTGATCTGGCTGCTGGCCAGCTCGGTGAAGCCGACGGAGATCATCTTCCGCGACCTGTCGCTGATCCCCAGCGAGCTCGCGCTGACCAACTACACCGAGGGCTGGAACGCGCTCGCCCGGCCGTTCGGGCACTACCTGATGAACTCGGCGATCGTCGTCATCGGCTCGCTCGTGGGCAACCTCGTCGCGTGCTCGATGGCCGCCTACGCGTTCGCGCGGCTGGAGTTCCGCGGCCGCAAGCTGTGGTTCGCGATCATGCTCATGTCGATCATGCTGCCGATCCACGTGATCATCGTCCCGCAGTACATCCTGTTCGCGCAGGTCGGCTGGATCAACACGTTCTGGCCGCTCATCGTGCCGAAGCTGCTCGCCACGGACGCGTTCTTCGTGTTCCTCATGGTGCAGTTCTTCCGTGGCATCCCGCGCGAGCTCGACGAGGCGGCGCGGCTCGACGGCTGCGGCCACGGCCGCATCTACGCCCGGATCATGCTGCCGCTCGCGCTGCCGGCGCTCGCCACCACCGCGATCTTCACGTTCATCTGGACGTGGAACGACTTCTTCAGCCAGCTGATCTTCCTCACCAAGCCCGACATGCACACCGCGCCCGTCGCGCTGCGCACCTTCCTCGACTCCACGGGCCAGAGCTCGTGGGGCCCGATGTTCGCCATGTCGATCGTGTCGATCATCCCCGTGTTCCTGGCCTTCCTGTTCGGCCAGAAGTACCTCGTCAAGGGCATCGCCACCACCGGCATCAAGTAGCCCCTGGACGCGCACCACCCAGCACAGCGGTCAGCACCTCCCCCACCCCCCGCACGGACACCGCCGTCCTGCTCAACCCGAGGAGAGCCATGCGCACCCCCACCCACCGTCGTCGCCTGCTGCGCACCGGAGCGCTGCTCGCGGCCGGAGCCCTCGTCCTGACGGCCTGCGCCGGCAACTCCGGCGGCGACGCCGGCGGCGCCGCGACCGGCGACGCCGGCGGCTCGGACGAGCCCGTCACGATCCGCTGGTCGTGGTGGGGCTCCGACTCCCGGCACGCGCTGACCCAGGAGGTCATCGACGCGTTCGAGGAGAAGTACCCGCACATCACCGTCGAGGCCGAC
>JAPSIR010000026.1 GCA_031178625.1 Cellulomonas sp. | reverse complement strand
GCTGACCGATGCGGAGGCCGCGAAGGTGCAGGGCCAGGACCTGGGCTCGGCGTCGAAGGACCTGTACGAGGCGATCGAGCGCGGCGACTTCCCCCAGTGGGACATGTACGTGCAGATCATGGCCGACCACGACCACCCCGAGCTGGACTGGGACCCGCTCGACGACACGAAGATCTGGCCGGAGGACGACTTCCCGCTGCGGCACGTCGGCGTCATGACGCTGAACCGCAACGTGGACGACTTCCACAACGAGAACGAGCAGATCGCCATGGGCACGGGCGTGATCGTCGACGGCCTGGACTTCTCGGACGACAAGATGCTCGTCGGCCGCACGTTCAGCTACTCCGACACGCAGCGCTACCGCGTCGGCCCCAACTACCTGCAGCTGCCGGTGAACCAGGCGCGGGGCCGTGACGGTCGCGTGCACACGAACCAGCGGGGCGGCCAGATGTCGTACGGCGTCGACCTCGCCTCGGGCCAGAACCCGCACGTGAACTACGAGCCGTCGATCCACGGCGGCCTGCACGAGGCCGAGCGGCAGCCGAACCTGCCGCCGGAGATCCGCGGGCAGCTCACGCAGGCGCCGCTCGAGCGCACGAACGACTACGTCCAGGCCCGCGGCCGGTACGACACGATGAACGACTGGGAGCGCGACGAGCTCGTGGCGACGCTCGGCGGTCTGCTCGCCGACTGCGAGCGCGACGTCCAGGAGCGGATGCTCTGGCACCTGTTCCTGGTGCACGACGACTACGGCACGCGCGTCGGCGAGCGCATCGGCCTGACCGCCGACGACGTCCGCCACCTCGAGCCCCTGCCGACGCAGCGGCTCACGGACGACGAGCGCAAGCGCCTCGAGAACCTCGGGCACAACGGCGACGTCGTCGACCCCACGGTGTGGGGCCGCTGGACGAGCTCGGTGGTGAACCACCGGGTGTCGGCCGAGGACGTCCTGTCCGGCACGCTGGGCCGTCTCCCCTACACCGACACCGGGGCGCCACCGGCCGGCTGACGACGCCACGGGCGGCGCCGCGCCGCCGGGGCACCGCGGGCGGGCCCGCGGGGCCCCGGCGCGCCGCGTCAGGCCTGGGCCACGGGCACGCCCGCCCGCAGCGCGCGGGGCACCTTCGCGACCTCGTCGGCCCGCCTGAGCAGCCGCCCGGTAGCCTCCGCCGACGGGCCGTCCACCTGCACGCCGTACGTGACGCCGGTCGAGCGCCGCGCCTCGTCGAACCCGAGGGTGACACCCGGCCCGCGCAGGGACCCGGCCGTCGTGGTCACGCCGGACACCGAGAGGTCGGCCACGCCTCAGGCTGCCATCGACGGCGCCACGACTGCGGACGTCCAGCCGTTCCCGAGCGTGGAACCTGCCTCGCGCGTGGCGGACCTGCTCGCGCCGCTGGACGCGCGCGTCCTGCGTGCTCGGACAGCGCTGCCTTGGACGGCTTGCCCAGCGACCAGCGCGCCAGCTCGGGTGCGATGCCCGCGCTGCCGTCAGTGGTCGAGGCTGGTCAGCAGCTCGCCGATCTTCCGCTCGAGGTGGTCGCGCAGCGGCCGGACGCCCAGGAGGTCCCATCCCTCGGGGTCGGGCAGCGGCCAGGTCTCGACGTGGGGGTGCGCGGGCAGGGCGAGGTTCGGCTTGAGCGCGATCACGACGTCGGCCTGGGCGACGAGCTCCGGCGTGACGGGCTGCGGGACCTGGTCGCTGCGGTCGATCCCCAGCTCGGCCAGCGACGCGAGGACCGTCGCGTCGACCCGCTGGCCCGGGTTCGTGCCCGCCGACAGCACACGCACCGCGCCCCCCGCGCGGGCGGCGGCGAGCCCTGCCGCGAACTGGGAGCGGCCGGCGTTGTGCGCACAGACGAACAGCACCGTTCGCCGGACGTTCGCCTCTGCCTGGTTCCGTGTTGTGTTCACGTCTGTCAATATAGAGACATGTCGATGCAGCGCGACGTCGTGATCGTGGGATCGGGCCCCGCCGGGTACGCCGCGGGGATCTACGCCGCCCGGGCGGGCCTGTCCCCGCTGATCGTCGCGGGGTCGGTGACCGCCGGCGGCGCGCTGGTGAACACCACCGAGGTGGAGAACTTCCCCGGCTTCCCCGACGGCATCCAGGGCCCGGAGCTGATGGACAAGCTGCGCGCGCAGGCCGAGAAGTTCGGGGCGGAGGTGCTCCTGGACGACGTGACCGCCCTGGACCTGACCGGGCCGACGAAGCGGGTGACCACCGGCAGCGGTGAGGTGTTCACCGCGCGGGCGGTCGTGCTGGCCACCGGCTCGGCGTACCGCGAGCTCGGGCTGGCCGACGAGAAGCGCCTGTCGGGGCGCGGGGTGTCCTGGTGCGCCACCTGCGACGGGTTCTTCTTCCGCGGGCAGGAGGTCGTGGTCGTCGGCGGTGGGGACTCCGCGGTCGAGGAGGCCACGTTCCTGACCCGGTTCGCCTCGAAGGTGACCCTGGTGCACCGCCGCGACGCGCTGCGGGCCTCGAAGATCATGGCCGACCGCGCCGCGGCGAACCCCAGGATCGCGTTCGCGTGGAACAGCGAGGTCGTCGCGATCCACGGCGAGGACAAGGTCACCGGGCTGACGCTGCGCGACACCGTCACCGGGGCCACCCGCGAGCACCCGGCCACCGGGGTGTTCGTCGCGGTCGGGCACGTGCCGCGCAGCGAGCTGCTGACCGGGCAGGTCGACCTGGACGAGAACGGGTACGTGCGGGTGCAGGGCCGCACCACCCTGACGAACCTGCCCGGGGTGTTCGCCTGCGGCGACGTGGTCGACCACACCTACCGCCAGGCCATCACCGCCGCCGGGTCCGGCGCGGCCGCGGCCTTGGACGCCCAGCACCACCTGACCGGGCTCGGCGACGTCGGCACCGCCGGCCCCGTCGCCCCCGGCGTCGCCCACCAGCTGCAGGAGGTCTGATGCCCACCACCACCGTCACCGACGCCGGCGTGGTGTCCATCCCGACGCTGAGCTCCTCCGTCGGCGGGGCGCCGGTGAAGTCGCTGATCGGCGCCAAGCCGCGCCAGCTCATCGCCGCCGAGATCGACGACCTGCTCACCTGAGCACGCCCCTCCCAGACGAAGGACCTCGTTCGTGGCCCAGACCCTTCCCGCACCCCAGCAGCTCGCCACCCGGCGCCTGTCCACCCTGGACCGGTGGCTGCCGGCCTGGATCGGGGCGGCGATGCTCGCCGGCCTCGCGCTCGGCCGGTTCGTGCCGTCGCTGGCCGACGCGCTCGCGCACCTGGAGGTCGGCGGGATCTCGCTGCCGATCGGGCTCGGGCTGCTGGTGATGATGTACCCGGTGCTGGCCAAGGTCCGCTACGACCGCGTCAGCGCGGTTACCGGGGACAAGCGGCTGCTGGTCAGCTCGCTCGCGCTGAACTGGGTCCTCGGGCCGGCGCTGATGTTCGCCCTGGCGTGGGTGTTCCTGCCCGACCTGCCCGAGTACCGCACCGGCCTGATCATCGTGGGCCTGGCCCGGTGCATCGCGATGGTCGTGATCTGGAACGACCTCGCCTGCGGGGACCGGGAGGCCGCGGCCGTCCTGGTCGCGATCAACTCCGTGTTCCAGGTCGTGGCGTTCTCCCTGCTCGGCTGGTTCTACCTCAGCGTCCTGCCGGGCTCGCTCGGCCTGGACACCCAGGGCCTGGACGTCTCGGTCGGGCAGATCGCGCTCAACGTGCTGGTCTTCCTCGGCGTCCCGCTGGCCGCCGGGTTCGCCTCGCGCGCGATCGGCGAGCGCACCCGGGGCCCGGACTGGTACGAGTCGCGATTCGTGCCGCGGATCGGGCCGTGGGCGCTGTACGGGCTGCTGTTCACGATCGTGCTGCTGTTCGCCCTGCAGGGCGATGCCGTGACCCGCAACCCCCTCGACGTCGCCCGCATCGCCCTGCCGCTGCTGGTCTACTTCGCCGTGATGTGGGGCGTCGGCCTGGCCACCGGCAAGGCACTGCGCCTGGGCTACGCCCGCTCCACCACGCTGGCGTTCACCGCCGCCGGCAACAACTTCGAGCTCGCCATCGCGGTCGCGATCGGCACCTTCGGCGCCACCTCCGGGCAGGCGCTGGCCGGTGTCGTCGGACCGCTCATCGAGGTCCCCGTCCTCGTCGGTCTCGTCTACGTCTCCCTGTGGGCGGCACGCCGGTGGTTCGCCACCGACCCCTACGCCACCCCGCACGGCCAGGAGGTCCGCCCGTGAGCACCCTGTCCCCCGAACGGCCGGCGCCGACCGGCTCGGACTGCGCCCCCACACCCGAGGCGCACGCGATGGGCGCGCAGGCCGCCGCCCAGGTCGCGACCATGCTCAAGGCGCTGGCCGACCCGCTGCGGCTGCGGATGCTGTCGTTCATCACCACCAGCTCCACCGGTGAGGCGTGCGTGTGCGACATCGCCACCGTCGCCGACGTCTCCCAGCCGACCGTCTCCCACCACCTCAAGGTCCTCAAGGACGTCGGCGTGCTGACCTCGCAGCGGCGCGGCACCTGGGTCTGGTACCGCGTCGCCCCCGACGTGCGCGGTGCGGTCACCGCCCTGCTGGACTCCTTCGCCCCCGCCGCGCTGGACGCCGCCCACCACCGCGCCCGCCCGCTGACCGGCCTGGGCGACGTCGACGCCACCCTGACCCGGGTCGCGGACGACCTCGCGCCCCGGTTCCCCGACCTGCGCCCGGACCTGGTGCTGCGCACCGTGCGCGAGTCCTACGCCGCGCTGGCCCGCGGCGCCGGCACCACCGCGCACCTGGTGCCCACGGCGCAGCGGTTCGCCGCCCAGCGCCTGGCCGACATCACCCGCGCCGCCATCCCGGGCGGGCACGTGCCGCAGGTGCTGTTCGTCTGCGTCGCCAACGCCGGCCGCTCCCAGCTCGCCGCGGCCCTGCTGCACCACTACGCCGGGGACACCGTCATCGCCCGCTCCGCCGGCTCCGCCCCGGCCGCGGCGGTGCACGCCACCGTCCGCCCGCTGCTCGCCGAGCTCGGCACCGACGCCGAGGCGGTGTTCCCCAAGCCGCTGACCGACGACGCCGTCCGTGCCGCGGACGTCGTGATCACCATGGGCTGCGGCGACACCTGCCCGGTCCTGCCCGGCAAGCGCTACGAGGACTGGGTCGTCGGCGACCCCGCCCTCGCCTCCCCCGAAGGCGTCGCGGCCATCCGCGACGACATCGACGCGCGCGTGCGCGCCCTGCTCGCCGACCTGCTGCCGTCCACCACCGACCGACCCGAGGAGCACCCCTGATGACCGACACCGCCACCGACACCACGACCGACGGCGCGACCACCAAGCCCAGCGTGCTGTTCGTCTGCGTGCACAACGCCGGCCGCTCGCAGATGGCCGCCGGCTGGCTGCGGCACCTGTCCGGCGGCGCCGTGGAGGTCCGCTCGGCCGGGTCGATGCCCGCCGACCAGATCAACCCCGCCGCCGTGGAGGCGATGCTCGAGGAGGGCATCGACATCCGCGCCGAGAAGCCGAAGGTCCTGACCACCGAGGCCGTGCAGGCTTCCGACGTCGTGGTCACCATGGGCTGCGGTGACGCGTGCCCGTTCTACCCCGGCAAGCGGTACGAGGACTGGAAGCTCGAGGACCCCGCCGGTCAGGGCGTCGAGGCCGTCCGCCCGATCCGCGACGAGATCCGGACCCGCATCCTCACCCTGCTCACCGAACTGGGCGTGCAGCCCGTCCACGCCTGACCGCGACCCACGACGGCCCGGACGCTGCGGCGTCCGGGCCGTCGTGGCGCTCACGCTCCGGCCAGGGTCTTCTGCAGCAGGGTCGTGCCCAGCCACCGGTCGAACTTGCGGCCCACGCGCTCCAAGCGCCCCGCCGGGCTGAAGCCGGCGCGCCGGTGCAGCGCCAGCGAGGCCGCGGTGTCCCCGTCCGCGACCACCGCGATCACCTCCCGGGCGCCGGCCGTCGCGGCCTGCTCGAGGACGGAGGCGAGCAGGCGGGTGCCGATGCCGCGCCCGGTCGCCGCCGGGTCGAGGTAGATCGTGTCCTCGACCGTGTGCGCGTACGCCGGCCGCGGCCGCCACGGACCGACGTACGCGAACCCCGCGACTTGCCCGTCCAGCAGCGCGACCAGGAACGGCCACCCCGCGCCGGTGACGGCGCCGAGCTTGTCCCGCCACACCGGTTCGCCGGGCGGATCGAGCTCGAACGTCGCGGTCGACGTCGCCACGTAGTGGTCGTAGATCCGCGCGAGCCCCGCGACGTCGCCACTGGTCGCGGCGCGCACCTGCACGCTCACGCGGTGCCGTTCCCCGGCTGGTCGCCCGAGCGGCCGTGCACGACGCCGGTGGCGAAGCCGATGCGCGCCGGCGCCCCGACCCCCAGGGTGACCAGCTGCGGCTCGGGTGCGCTGCCGCAGCACGAGCCACCGTCGGCGTCGAGGTCGGTCGAGCACACCCCGGTCTCGGGCAGCTCGAGCTCGACCGCGTCCGCGCCGGCGCGGTCGCCGGCGAGCGCCGCGGCGATCGAGCGGACCTGCTCGTACCCGGTCGCGAGCAGGAACGTCGGGGCGCGTCCGTAGGACTTCATCCCGACCAGGTAGAACCCGTCGTCGGGGTGGGACAGCAGCGCCTCCCCGTGCGGGGGCACCGTCCCGCAGGAGTGGAAGTTCGGGTCGATCAGCTCGGCCAGCCGCGCCGGGGACTCCACCACCGGGTCCAGGTCCAGGCGCACCTCGCGCAGCATGTCCAGGTCGGGACGGAACCCGGTCGCGTTCACGATCGCGTGCACCTGCAGGTCCAGCGCCTCCTCGCGCGCGCGGCCCAGCACCCGCACGCTGTCCCCGGTCGGCGCGAGCTGCTCGATCGACACCCGGGTCACCAGCGTCAGCCGGCCGGCGTCCAGGGCGTCCCTCAGCCGGGTACCGAGCAGCCCGCGCGCCGGCAGCTCATCGGCCGCGCCCCCGCCGAACAGCCGCCGCGCCGAGCCGGCGCGGACCGCCCACGTGATCGTCGTACCCGGCGCGGACTCGGCCAGCTCGACCAGGCTCAGCAGGGTGTTGGCCGCCGAGTGCCCCATGCCCACCACGAGGGTGTGCCGCCCGGCGAACCGCTCGCGCTGCGCACCGAGCACGTCCGGCAGCGGCCCGGTCACGAAGGCCGCCGCCTCGCGCTCCCCCACCGCCGGCAGGCCGCTGGCACCCAGCGGGTTCGACGTCGCGTACGTGCCGGACGCGTCGACCACAGCACGCGCCAGCACGTCCTCGACCCGCCCGTCCGGGGTCAGGGTCCGCACCCGGTACCCGCGGCGCTCCCGGCCCAGGGTGCGCGTCTTGTCCGCACCGTCACGCGCCACCGCCAGCACCCGGGTACCCGTGCGCAGCCGCGAGGCGATCGCCGGCGTCGCCGCCAGCGGAGCCAGGTAGTCGCTGACCAGGTCCGCACCCGTCGGCAGCGCGTCCGCGTCCGGCGCCACCCACCCGGTCGGCTCCAGCAGCCGACGCGCGGCCGCGTCGACGTCGTAGCGCCACGGCGAGAACAACCGCACGTGCCCCCACGACGCCACGGCCGCCCCCGCGTGCTCGCCGGCCTCGAGCACCAGAGGTTCCAGACCCCGCTCCAGCAGGTGCGCCGCCGCCGCCAGACCCACCGGCCCGGCACCGATCACGACGACCGGCAGCTCCGCGCGCACGACCTCGGCCATGACCACTCCTCACATTGAACCTTGTCGATAGATGATGGCGAGAAACGTATCCACATCTGTCGATGCATGGCAAGATGGCTGCCATGACCGCCACATCGCTGCCGCTGGCCACGCCGTCGTCCGGCGGCGCGTGCTGCGCGCCGCTCGTGCGCGCGGCGGCGAAGCCGGACGTGGCCCGCGAGCTCGCGCACGTGTTCAAGGCACTCAGCGACCCCACCCGCGTCCAGCTGCTCTCGATCGTCGCGGCACACCAGGACGGCGAGGCGTGCGTGTGCGACCTCACCGAGCCGGTCGGCCTCGCCCAGCCGACCGTGAGCCACCACCTCAAGGTCCTCGTCGACGCCGGCCTGCTCACGCGTGAGCAGCGCGGCCGGTGGGCCTACTACTCCCTCGTCCCGGGAGCCCTCGACCACGTCGCCCACACCCTGCGCGACACGGTCGGCTGACGCGCTCCGGCCGGCCCGGCCCGCCGGCAGAGGACGTCGGCCTGGTCGGCATGGTCGCCGGCATGGGAGCCATGCGCCCCGTCGGCGCCCCGCTCTGCGGCCGGGGGCCCGACCGGCACGTGAACTGTCGGTGAACCCTCCCCGACCCGACCCCACGCCCCCCGGCGCCTCGCCATGCTCCTCGTACGGGGTGGCGCCCGGCCGCTCCGGTCGGACCGAGGGGGCAACACCATGAGGAGTTCTCGCAGGTTCGCCGCCGTGGCGGCCGTGGTCGTCGTGGCAGGTCTGACCGTCGTGGCTCCGGCCCAGGCGGCGCAGGGACGCGCGCTCGGCGCCAAGAGCTGCACCGCCGGAGGGGTGGCCACGTCGGCGCGCGCCACCGGCAGCCAGGTCCACCAGCACAACAGCGACTACAAGACGTTCGCCGCGTCCTCCGCGTACGTCACCCGCACCTTCTACAGCGGGCTGAAGAACGTCACCTACAGCTACGTCGAGGTCAGCGGCGCGCTGTCCACGACCCGCATCTTCTGCGACTACTGAGGGCGACGGGCATGAGAACGGGGTTCTCGCCGCTGCGGTGGGCGCTGGGCGTGCTCGTGGTGGCGTCGGCGGTGACCGGCTGCAGCGGCGGGGACCCCGGTCCCGCCCCCGCACCGACCGGCGGCGGTGAGCAGGACAGCACGACGGCGCTCGTGGCGTGCATGCAGGACCGCGGGTGGGACGCCCGCTACGACGAGTCGGACGGCTCGATGGTGGTGCAGGACGTCCCCGAGGAGCAGCAGGACCAGTACCTCCTCGACAGCGAGGACTGCCAGGCGGAGACCGGCTTCGGCGCCGACCCGGCCGACCTCACCGACGAGCAGCTGGAGGAGCTCTACGCCCACGAGGTCGCGACGGCGCAGTGCCTGCGGGACGAGGGCGTCGACGTCCCGGAGCCGTCGAGCGAGCAGGCGTTCAAGGACGCCTACGCGTCCGGCAGCGCGTTCAGCGCCTACGCCGCGGTGGGCGACGTGCCGCAGGAGGAGTGGGACCGGCTCAACAGCGCCTGCCCCCAGCTGCCCGAGGGATGGTGACGCCGACGTCGACCGGGGCCGGCCCGCACCTCCCCGCGGTGGCGTCCGGTGCCGGGGCCGGCGGCGCGGCACGGTCCCGGCGCGGACGGCGCGCCGGCCGGTGGGCCGCGGTCGTCGGTGCCGCCCTCGCCGTCGGCGTCGCGGTGGGGTGGGCAGGCCACCGCGTGCTGGCACGGCCGCCCGCACCCGTGGACGAGACCGCCGCGACGCTCGTCGAGGTCACCACGGGAAGCGTCGGCGCGAGCATGCCGCTCACGGCGGTGGCCCGCTGGCAGCCGGTGGCCGCGGGGACCAACCTCGCCGCCGGCACGGTGACCGCCGTGGCGGTGACGCCCGGCCAGGAGGTAGGGCAGGGCGCCGTGCTCTACACGGTCGACCTGCGCCCCGTCGTCGTCGCGCGCGGTCAGACCCCCGCGTTCCGCGCCCTCGCGCCGGGGGTGCGCGGCGAGGACGTCGCGCAGCTCCAGACCCTGCTCACGGACCTGGGCCGGTACCGGGGGCCCGTGGACGGACGTTTCACCGCAGCGACCGGCGCCGCGGTGCGCGCCTGGCAGCGCTCGCTCGGCCTGGCACCCGACGGAACCGTGCAGCCCGCCGACGTCGTGTTCGTCACCGACCTGCCCGCCCGGGTGGTCCTCGACCCCGCTGTCGTGGCCCGCGGCACCCGGCTGGGTGGCGGGGAGGCCGTCCTGTCGCGGCTCCCGGCGAGCCCGACCTTCACGCTGCCCGTCTCCGCGACGCAGGCGGACGTGATGCCCGCCGGCACGCCGGTGACCCTGACCGCGCCCGACGGGACGACGTGGCAGGCGGTCAGCGGGGCCCGCACCACTGAGGCGGACCGCACGGTGGTCACCCTCGACGCCACCGGCGCCGAGCCGATCTGCGCGGCTGCGTGCACGCAGCTGCCCGTCGGCCCGGAGACGCGGCTGGCGGCGGAGGTCGTGCTGGTCCCGGAGACGTCGGGGCTGCGCGTGCCGTCGGCGGCGCTCAGCACGCAGGCCGACGGGACGGTCGTCGTCGTCGACGACGACGGCCGCGCCCACGAGGTGGTGGTGCGGGCCAGCGCCCGCGGCACGAGCGCCGTCGAGGGCGTGCCGGAGGGCCTGCTGGTGCGCGTGCCGCCGGACGCGTCGTGACGGCCCCGCTGCGGGTCCGGGACCTGACGTTCGCGTTCGCCGGGCAGCCGGCGCTGTTCGACGGGTGGTCCGCCGACGTCGCCGCCGGCGAGGTAGTAGCGGTCACGGGCCCGTCGGGTCGCGGCAAGTCGACCCTGCTCTACCTGCTCGGGCTGATGCTGCGGCCGTCGGCCGGCCGGGTGGAGCTCGACGGGGTGGACTGCGCGGCGCTGCCCGACGCGGCCCGGGCACGGCTGCGCGCCACCCGCTTCGGCTTCGTGTTCCAGGACGCCGCGCTCGACCCCGGGCGCACGGTGCTCGACAACGTCACCGAGGCGGCGCTGTACCGGGGCGAGCCGCTCGCGGAGGCCCGGCCGCGGGCGCACGCCCTGCTGGAGCGGTTCGGCGTGGCACTGCGGGCGTCGGCCCGCCCGACGCAGATCTCCGGGGGCCAGGCGCAGCGCATCGCCCTGTGCCGCGCCCTGCTGCACGACCCGCCCGTGCTGCTCGCCGACGAGCCGACCGGCAACCTCGACCCGGCGTCCTCGGCGACGGTCGTCGACGCGCTGCGCGAGCGCGCCGCGGCGGGTGCGGCGGTGGTCGTCGTGACGCACGACCCCGCGCTGGTGCGGCGGTGCGACCGCGAGGTGCGGCTGTGAGCGCGGCCGGCGACGTCCGCTCCCCGCTCGTGACCGCGGTGCTGCGCGAGGGGCTGGCCTCGGCGCTCGCGCAGCGCGTGGCGTCCGTCGTCTGCCTGGTCATCGTGGCCGGCATGTGCGCGACGGTGGTGCTCACGTCCGGACGCACCGTCGCCGCGGAGGCCGCCGTGCTGGCCACCATCGACAGCGCCGGCACCCGCACCATCACGGTCCGCGCGGACACGGGCTCCGGCCTCGACTCCACGGTGCTGGACCGGCTCGCCGGGGTGCGCGGCATCGCGTGGCTGGCCGCGTTCGGCCCCGCGCTCGACACCACGAACACGGCGGTCGTCGACGGGCGGCGGGTGCCGCTGCGGCGGGCCTGGGGGCAGGACCTGCACGAGCTGACGACGCCGGCGCGCTCCCCGGTCCCCGGCGCGGCGTGGGCGTCGCCCGCCGCCCTCGCCGCCCTCGGCATGCCGGAGGCCGCGGGGTCGGTGACGCCGCGGACGGGCGGCGCCGCGCTGCCGGTGGTGGGGACGCTCCGCGTGGATCAGCGGCTCGCGGCGCTCGAGCCCCTGCTCGTGCACCCCGTCCCCGACGGCACGGTCGGCGAGGTCGCGGTGCTGGTGGTCATCACCCGGGCGCCCGACGACGTCGCCCCGGTCGCCGCACTGGTGCGCACGGTCCTCGACGTGCCGGACCCCGCCACCGTGAGCGTGACGACGAGCGAGAACCTGGCCGACCTGCGTGCCGTCGTCTCCGGGCAGCTCGGCAGCTCCGGACGCGGCCTGGTGCTGCTCGTGCTCGCGGCGAGCGGGGTGCTGGTCGCGGCGATCCTGCACGGGCTCGTCATGCTGCGCCGCCGGGACTACGGCCGGCGGCGGGCGCTCGGGGCGACGCGCGGGCTGATCGTCGCGCTCGTGCTCACGCAGACCGCGCTGCCAGCGGCCGTGGGCGCCGCGCTCGGCTGCGCGGGGGCGGCGCTCGCCCTCGCCGTGCTCGGCGACCCGGTGCCGGCCGCCGGGTACCTCCTGGCGCTGGCGGTGCTGGCGACGGCGCTCGCGGTGCTCGCCGCCGTGGTCCCCGCGGTCACCGCGTCCCGCCGCGACCCGCTCACGGAGCTGCGCGTGCCCTGACGGCGGAGGCCGGCAGGGCCTCAGCCACCCACGTCCCCGTCGACGTACCGCCACCGCCCACCCTCGCGCACGAACCGGGCGGTGTCGGACTCCTTGGGTCACAGCTCGGCGCAGATCACGCTCGACATCTACGGCATCGCCGCCGACAAGGTGGCGCGCGCCGCGGCAGACGATCCGGCCGGGTCGTTCGGCATCGACGCCGGCGCGGCGCTGGTGGAGGCACCGCAGGAAAGTCGAGTGGTGGCCCTGAGGTAGAGGCTCCTGGCAGGACGAAGGCCCCCGGTCCGTAGCCCCGCAACGGCTACGAACCGGGGGCCTTTCGCATGCCCCAGACGCCCATGGACGCCGGTGGATCGTGAGCAAAGGGGGTACGAATGGGGGTAGCAGCCCCCGCCTCCCACTCGCCCGCTCTCCAGTTTGAACTTCTGACCAGCGAGAACGCTAGTCGGGCTGACAGGATTTGAACCTGCGACCCCTTGACCCCCAGTCAAGTGCGCTACCAAGCTGCGCCACAGCCCGATGGCCCCCGTGAGGGCCGTCGAGAACTCTACCGCACCGTCCGGGGCTGGTCCGAACCCGCCTCAGCCGTGTCGCGCCCCGCACGCGGCTCACCGCGCTCCTCCTGCGCCCGCCGCAGGACCGACAGCTCGGCGCTCACGAGTCCCAGCACGAGCAGGTCCACCAGCAGTCCCCAGCTCGCGTCCCACTCCGACAGCCGGAACAGGAAGAACTGCGTGACCAGCAGGCTCACGAGCACGGCACGGCGGAACCAGCGGTACCCGTCGACGGCGTCCCGCCCGACCCGCAGCAGGCCCACGACGGCGAACGCGACACCCACGACACCGCTGACGACCACGCCCGCCGCGACCCACCACAGCCCGCCGAGGTCGCCCCAGCCCAGCAGCCCGCGCGTCACCGTGACGACCGAGGTCCCGACGAGCACGACCACGGCGACCCACGGGACGAGACGCGCACGGACCAGCGCGTGCAGGGCGCGCACGGTGCCGCGGGCCACCGCGGCCACCGGGTCGGGCAGCTCGTCGTCGTCCTCGGGCACCGCGCGCAGCAGTGCGGCCGTCTCCGCCGCGCCACGCACGTCACCTGCCTCTTCGAGCAGCGTGCGCGCCCGCGCCCGCGCCTCGTGCGTGAAGCCGCCGACGACCCCGGCGACCGCCTCGTCGACCGCTCCCGCCAGCGCCTCGCGCGGGTCCCGCGGCCGCCGTCCGTGCAGCCACTCGCCGACGAGTCCGAGCGCCACGACGGTCGCGTAGATGATCGCCGCGGTCGGCTCGTAGAAGTAGTCGTTGTCGCTGGTGACGAACTTGCCCACCTCGTCGACGAACAACCCGAACCCGATGCCGCCGAGCACCGCGCCGACGGGCCGCAGCACCGGTCCCAGGAACGACAGCAGCAGCACGAAGGCCAGTGCCATGAGGAGCCCGCCCCACAGCACGTGCGCGACGTGCAGGTCGCCGCCCCCGAGCTGCGGGTACCCGGACGCCGCGAGCAGCGCGCGCGTGACCAGCACCGTCGCCGCGGTGACGGCGAGGAACGTACCGAGGTGCCGGGTGGCGCGCGGGTCGCGTGGCAGCCCCACGCGCAGGAGCAGGTGGAGGGTCGCCTCGCGGGCGGTCCCTCCCCCGCCGTGCGCCTCGGCCGCCGTCATCGCCGCCGCTTCTCCCGCACGCGCACCGAGATCGAGATCGGCGTGCCCTCGAAGCCGAACGTCTCGCGCAGGCGGCGCTCGATGAACCGGCGGTAGGGCGGCTCGAGGAACCCGGTGGCGAAGATGACGAACCGCGGCGGGCGTGTGGAGGCCTGCGTCGCGAAGAGGATGCGCGGCTGCTTGCCGCCGCGCAGCGGGTGCGGGTGCGCCGCGACGAGCTCGCCGAGGAACGCGTTGAGGCGCCCGGTCGGGATGCGGGTGTCCCACGAGTCGAGCGACCGCTCGAGCGCCGGCACCAGCCGGTCGGTGTGCCAGCCGGTGCGCGCGGACACGTTGACACGCGGCGCCCACTGCACCTGCACGAGCTGCTGCTCGATCTCGCGCTCCAGGTACGGGCGGCGGTCCTCGTCCATGAGGTCCCACTTGTTGTACGCGACCACGAGCGCGCGCCCCGCGTCGATGACCTGCTGGACGATGCGGATGTCCTGCTCGGTCATCGGCTGCGAGGCGTCGACGAGCACGACCGCGACCTCGGCCTTCTCGATGGCGGCCTGCGTCCGCAGCGACGCGTAGAAGTCGGCTCCCGACGTCTGGTGCACGCGGCGGCGGATGCCCGCGGTGTCGACGAACACCCACGGCTTGCCGCCGAGGGCCACGAGCTCGTCGACCGGGTCGCGCGTGGTGCCCGCGGTGTCGTCGACGACGACCCGCTCCGAGCCGACGACCTTGTTCAGCATGGACGACTTGCCGACGTTCGGGCGGCCGACGAGCGCCACGCGGCGCGGGCCGTCGGGCAGCGCGACGCCGTGCGCCGACTCGGTGGGCAGCGCGTCCATCGCGGCGTCGAGCAGGTCGCCCGTGCCGCGGCCGTGCAGCGCGGAGATCGGGTGCGGCTCCCCCAGTCCCAGGCTCCACAGCGTGGCCGCGTCCGCCTCGACCGCCGGGCCGTCGACCTTGTTCGCGACGAGGACGACCGGCTTGCCGGACCGGCGCAGCAGCCGCACGACCTGCTCGTCGGTGTCCGTGGAGCCGACGGTGGCGTCGACGACGAACAGCACGGCGTCCGCGAGCTCGATGGCCACCTCGGCCTGCTGCGCGACGCGCGCGTCGATGCCCGCGACGTCGACCTCCCAGCCGCCCGTGTCGACGAGGGTGAACCGGCGGCCCGACCACTCGGCCGGGTAGCTGACGCGGTCGCGCGTGACGCCCGGGTTGTCCTCGACGACGGCCTCACGGCGCCCGAGGATGCGGTTGACGAGCGTCGACTTGCCGACGTTCGGGCGGCCGACCACGGCGAGCACGGGCAGGGCCGCGGGTGCGCCGCCGTCGAGGTCGTCCTCGTCGCCGCCCTCGAGGAGCGCGAGGTCCTCGTCGGCGAGGTCGTACTCCTCGAGACCGGCGCGCAGGGCGCGCTCGCGCGCGGCGTCGTCCTCGGTCGTGTCGACGCCGGTCTCGTCGACGCCGGCGCCCGCGAGCTGGTCCGCGGTCGCGGCGTCGTCGGGGTCGGCGGCGGGCGCGGGCAGGGCAGGGTCCGGCTGGGTCATGCGCCCATTCTCCCCCGTCCGCGGCCTTCGCACCGACAGGACGGCCGTGCGCCCCGACAGGACGGCCGTGCGCCGCGCGACGGAGCCTGCGGACGTCAGGCGGTCGGCCGCCGCGGGTCGTCGTCCGGCAGCGGGACGCCCGTGCGCGCCGAGGCGCCCGCCACGAGCGCCGCGAGCGCCGTCCGCACCCGCTGGGCGCCCAGCGCGATCGCCTCCCGCCGGCTGCCCGCGTCGGCCGTGAGGTCGAGGGCCTCGCCGAACTCGACGACGAACCGGCGCCGCAGCCCGGGCAGGTGCCCGAGCGACTCCCCCGTGCGGCGCGTGCCGAGGATCGCCGCCGGCACGACCGGCGCACCCGCGTGCACGGCGAGCCAGGCGATGCCGGCCCGCGCGTCCTCGACGGACCCGCGCCCGCGGTTGCCCTCGGGAAAGATGCCGACCGCACCGCCGCGGCGCAGCACGGCCAGGCCGCTCTGCAGCGCCGGGCGCCCCATCTCGCGGTCGACCGGGATCTGACCGGCACCGCGCAGCACGCGCCCCACCGGACCGCGGAACATCTCCTGCTTGACCAGCACGTGCAGCGGACGCGGGGCGGCACCCACGAGCAACGGCCCGTCGACCACCGAGACGTGGTTGGCGGCGATCAGCACCGCGCCGTCGGCGGGCACGCGGTCGGCGCCGACGACGTCCGTGTCCCACACGCCGTGCGCGAGCGTCCGGCCGATCGCCAGCGCCCACCCCGGCACGCCGGCCGGCGCCCCGGCGACGTCCCGGGCGCCCGTCACGGGCGTGCGGCGAGCGTGCGCCCGACCACGTCGAGCACGGCCCGCACGGTCCCCGGCAGGTCGAGGTGCGAGGAGTCCACCGTGACGACCCCGTCGGCCGCGACCAGGAACTGCACGACCGTCGAGTCGTCCGCGTCGCGGCGCACCACCTGGTCGCGGGTCGCGGCGACCGCATCGGCGTCGTCCGTGCCGTGCACCTCCCGGGCGCGGCGAGCCAGGCGTGCCTCCTCGCTGGCGGTCAGCAGCACGCGCACGTCGGCGTCGGGGGCCACGACCGTCGTGATGTCCCGCCCCTCGGCGACGACGCCGCGCCCCGTGGACCATCCGCCCGTGCGCTCGGCCTCGATGACCGCGCGCTGGCGCCGCCCGAGCTCGGCGCGCGCGTCGAGGTTCGTCGCGACCGCGCTCACCGCCGCCGAGATGCGCGTCTCGCGGATCGCCGCCGTGACGTCGGTCCCGGCCACGCGCACCGTCGGGTCGTCCGGGTCGACGCCCATGTCGAGCGGCAGCCCGCGGACCGCGTCCGCGACCGCGGCGCCGTCCTGCAGCGGCACGTCGCGGTCGAGGCACCACCACGTCGCCGCGCGGTACATCGCGCCCGTGTCGAGGTAGGCGAGGCCGAGGCGGCGCGCCACCTCCTTGCAGACGCTCGACTTGCCGGACCCCGAGGGCCCGTCCACCGCCACGACGGTGCTCACCTCACCAGCCTCCATCCCCGAGCGGTCAGCTCGGTCTCCAGGTGCTCGGCGCGCGCGGGCAGCACCGCGATCGCCGTCATGCCCACCGGCCGCCCGGCCGCGTGCTCGAGGCGCAGGTCCTCGATGTTCACGCCGGCCGCACCGACGTCACCCATGAGCCGGGCCAGCTCGCCGGGCCGGTCCGGCACCAGCACGGTCACCTCCGCGTACTGCTTGGTCGCGCCGCCGTGCTTGCCCGGGACGCGTGCCACGCCGGCGTTGCCGTCCGCGACGGCGCGCGCGATCGCGGCCAGCGCACCCAGCTCGACGTGCTCGGGCCCGTCCGCACGCGCCGCGAGCTCGAGCGCCCCCAGCAGCACGTCGAGGTCCTCCCGCAGGGCCACGAGCACGTCGCGGACCGCGTCGGCGTTCGCCGCGAGGATGGACGTCCACAGCGCCGGGTCGGACGCGGCGAGGCGCGTCACGTCCCGCAGGCCCTGGCCGGCGAGCCCCAGCGCCGCGTCGTCGAGCCCGCGCAGGCGCGCGGCGACGAGGCTCGACGCGATCTGCGGCACGTGCGACACGGCGGCCACGGCGGCGTCGTGCGCGTGCGCGTCCATGCCGACCGGCACGGCGCCCAGGTCGACGGCGAGGTGCCGCACGGCCAGCAGCGCCGCGTCGGACGACGCGCCGGAGTCGGCGATCACCCACGGCCGCCCGAGGAACAGGTCGGGTACCGCCGCGGACGGCCCCGACCGCTCGCGCCCCGCCATCGGGTGCGAGCCGACGTAGCGGGTGAGGTCGGCGCCGGCCGCGCGCAGCTCGGCGAGCACGTAGCCCTTGACGCTGGCGACGTCCGTCACGACGGCGTCAGGGTGCGCCGCGAGGGCGTCGCGGACGGTGTCGGCCGTCACGTCGGGCGGTGCGGCCACGACGACGAGCGCGGGCTCGGGGTCGTCCGCGGCGGCCGGCTGCCCGGCCCCCACGTCCCGCGCCAGCGCGAGCGCGGTCCGGGACGGGTCGGCGAGCTGCACCGGGACGCCGTGCCGCGTCAGGGCGAGCCCCACCGACGTGCCCAGCAGGCCCGTGCCGACGACGCGCACCGGGCCCGTCGTCGCCACGCTCACATGCCCACCGACGTCATGAGCGACCCCACCTCCGTGCGCGAGAGCACGCGGGTGCGGCCCGGGCGCAGGTCACCGAGCCGGATCGGCCCGATGCGCGTGCGCACGAGCCGCGTCACGGGGTGGCCGACCTCGTCGAAGAGCCGTCGCACGACCCGGTTGCGGCCCTCGTGCAGCACGACCTCGACCAGGCTCGCCTGGGGCGTGGTCTGCACGATCTTGAAGGCGTCGACCGTGACGGTGCCGTCCTCCAGCTCGACGCCCGCGCGCAGCCGTCGCTCGAGCGACGCGGGCACGCGCCCCTCGACGTCGACGAGGTACGTCTTCGGCACGCCGTGCGACGGGTGCGACAGCCGGTTCGCCAGCTCGCCGTCGTTGGTCAGCAGGAGCAGCCCCTCGCTGTCGGCGTCGAGCCGCCCGACGTGGAACAGCCGCTCGTCGCGGTTCTGGATGAACTGCGCGACGGTCGGTCGCCCCTCGGGGTCGTGCATCGTCGAGACGACGCCCTGCGGCTTGTTCAGCGCCAGCGTCACCCGGGTCGTGTCGAGCTGGACCCGCATGCCGTCGACGTGGATGACCGCCTTCTCCGGGTCCACGCGGACCCCGAGCTCGACGACGACCTGGTCGTCCACGGTCACGCGCCCGGCGGCGATGAGCTCTTCGCAGGCGCGGCGCGAGCCGAGGCCGGCGGACGCCAGCACCTTCTGCAGCCGCACGCCCTCGGGGTCGTGCACGTCGACCGGCTCGGGCGCCGGGCGACGCTGCGGCCGCCGCGGACCACCCCCGGCCGCGCCCCCGCGGCCGCCGCCGGGACGCCCGCCGCCCTGTCCCCCGCGGCCGCCCCGCGCGCCGCCTCCGCCCGCGCCCGCAGGCGCTCCTGCGCGTCCGCGGTGCCCGCGACCTCCGCCACTCATCGTGTGCTCTCCCTCAGCTCAGCCGTGTCGACGCCGTCGAGCCCGTCGATGTCGGGCAGGTACGGCGCCAGCGGGGGCAGCTCGTCGAGGTCCGACAGGCCCATCCGCTCCAAGAAGTATCCCGTGGTCCCGTAGAGGAGTGCACCGCTGGTCGGCTCCGTCCCCACCTCGGCCACCAGCCCGCGCGCCGTCAGGGTCCGCATGACGCCGTCCACGTTGACGCCCCGCACCGCCGAGACCTGGCCGCGCGTCACCGGCTGCCGGTACGCGACCACCGCGAGCGTCTCGAGCGCCGCCTGCGTGAGCCGGGCGGTCTGGCCGTCGACCACGAACCGGCCGACGACGTCGCCGTACGCGGCCGCCGAGTAGATGCGCCAGCCGGCCCCCGCGTGCCGCAGCTCGAACCCGCGCACCCGGCCGCCGTGCTCGCCGCGGTACTCGGCCGCGAGCTCGGCGAGCAGCGCCTCGACGCGCTCGGTCGGCAGCGCGAGCGCGGTCGCCAGCCGCACGGCCGGGATCGGCTCGTCCGCGACCATCAGCACGGCCTCGAGCGCCGCCAGCGCGCCGCCCGGCAGCGTGTCGACGTCGAACGCGAGCGCCTCGGGGTCGTCGGCGCCCGCGACCGTCGGGTCGGCGACGCCGCCGGACGCTGCGCCGGGCACCTCGACGGGCACCTCGACGGGCGCCGTGTCGTCCTCGCTCATGCCTCGTCCTCCTCGTCGGCGGGCGCCGTGTCGCCCAGCGCCACCACGTCCTGCTCGGTCACCGCGGCGGCGGGTGCGCCCTCGGGCACCTCGCCGGCCGCGCGGTCGAAGTCGTCGGACACCTCGACGTCGCCCTCGGCGCTGCCCGTCCACCGCACCGTGAGCTCGCCCAGGGGCGCGACCTGGTCGAACGCGACCGCACCCTCGCGGAACAGCTCCAGCAGCGCGAGGAAGCGCACGACCACGACGACGGGCTCGCCGGCGTCCGCGGTCAGGGTGCGGAACGTCGTCGCCCCCTGGTGCCGCAGGCGGTCGACCAGCACGGCCGCCTGCTCGCGCACGCTCACGGCCGGTGCGTGCAGGTGGCTGATGTCCACGCCGGGCGGGGGCGGCTTCGGGGCGAGGGCCCGCGCGGCCAGCTCCGCCAGCCGGTCCGGGCCCATCTGCCACACGAGCTCCGGCAGCAGCGCCGCGAACTGCGGCTCCAGCTGCACCGAGCGCCCGAACCGGCGTGCCTCGGCCTCGAGCCGGACGCCGAGGTCCGCGGCCACCACCTTGTACGCGCGGTACTGCAGGAGCCGGGCGAACAGCAGGTCCCGCGCCTCGAGCAGCTCGAGGTCCTCCGCGTCCTCGACCTGCGCCGACGGCAGCAGGCGCGCGGCCTTGAGGTCGAGCAGCGTCGCGGCCACGACGAGGAACTCGCTGGCCTGCGAGAGGTCCCAGCCCCGCCCGCCCGCCTCGGCCGCCCGCTGCCCCGTGCGGATGTGCGCGATGAACTCGTCGGTGACCTGCGCCAGCGCGATCTCGGTGATGTCGAGCTTGTGCTTGGCGATGAGCCCGAGCAGCAGGTCGAACGGACCGCTGAAGACGTCGAGGTGGACCTCGAAGCCGTGCGTGCCCGCGGGCGCCGCCGCGCCGTGGGCGTCGGCGGTCACCGCGCCGGCGGGCGCCCCCTGGTCCGTGACGGCCGCGCCGTCAGGCGGCGTCGCCACGCGCCACGAGCTCGCGCGCGAGCTGGCGGTACGCCGCCGCACCCGCGTGCGTCGGCGCGTAGACCGTGATCGGCTCGGCGGCCACCGTCGCGTCGGGGAACTTGACCGTGCGGCCGATGACCGTGTGCAGCAGCGTGTCGCCGAACGCCTCGTGCACCCGGGCGACGACCTCCCGCGCGTGCAGCGTCCGGGAGTCGTACATGGTGGCGAGGATGCCGTCGACCTCGAGCCGGGGGTTCAGCCGGTCGCGCACCTTCTCGATGGTCTCGACGAGCAGCGCCACGCCGCGCAGCGCGAAGAACTCGCACTCGAGCGGGATGAGGACGCCGTGCGCCGCGGTCAGCGCGTTGACCGTGAGCAGGCCGAGCGAGGGCTGGCAGTCGACGAGGACGACGTCGTAGTCGTCGAGGACGGGGCGCAGCACGCGGCTCAGCACGGACTCGCGCGCCACCTCGCCCACGAGCTGCACCTCGGCGGCCGACAGGTCGATGTTGGCCGGCAGCAGGTCGAGGCCGTCCACGGACGTGGCCCGGATCATCGTGTGGATGTCGGCGTCCCGCTCCATCAGGAGGTTGTAGACGGTCCGGTCGAGCTCGTGCGGGCTGATGCCCAGCCCGACGGACGCCGCACCCTGCGGGTCGAAGTCGACGATGAGCACGCGGCGGCCGTACTCGGCGAGCGCTGCGGCCAGGTTGATGGTCGTCGTCGTCTTGCCGACGCCGCCCTTCTGGTTGCACATCGCGATGACGCGCGCAGGCCCGTGAGACCCGAGCGGCGCCGGGACGGGGAAGTCGGGCAGCGGACGCCCCACGGCGTCGAGCTGCTGCTCGGTCGTCTCCTGGCTCATCGGCTCACCTTGCTCCCCGGGCCCGATCCGGGCTCACCTCGCGGGACAACCTACCGGAGCGGCGCGCACCCGCCGCGACGACCCTCCGTGCGCGCTCGGCGCGTGGCGGACGTCACCGCGCGCGCGGGTGGCTGGCCGCGTAGACCTCGCGCAGCGTGTCGGGCGTGACGAGCGTGTAGACCTGCGTCGTCGTCACCGAGGCGTGCCCCAGGAGCTCCTGGACGACGCGGACGTCCGCGCCACCGGCGAGCAGGTGCGTCGCGAACGAGTGCCGCAGCGTGTGCGGAGACACGTGCTCGGCGCCCTCGAGGCCGGCCCGCTCGGCCGCCGTGCGCAGGACCGCCCACGCCGACTGCCGGCTCAGCCGCGCGCCGCGCGTGTTGAGGAACACCGCGGCCGTACCGCGCCCGCCCGCGGCGAGCGTCGGCCGAGCCCGGACGAGGTACGCCTCGACGGCCTCGGCGGCGAACGAGCCGACCGGCACGACGCGCTCCTTCGACCCCTTGCCGAGGAGCCGCACCGCGGCGCGGTCGGGTGCGAGGTCGAGGTCGTCGACGTCGAGGCCGACGGCCTCGGAGATCCGCGCACCGGTCGAGTAGACGAGCTCGAGCAGGGCGCGGTCGCGCAGCGGGACCGGCCCGTCGCCGAGGCCGGCGGCGTCGATGAGCCGTCCCACGGCCTCGACGGAGATCGCCTTGGGCAGCCGCTTCGGCTGGGCGGGCGGGCGCACCTGCGCGGCGGCGTCCGTGGCGGCGAGCCCGTCGAGCGCGAGGAACCGGTGCCAGCCGCGCAGCGCGACGACGCTGCGCGCGGCCGACGCGGGCGACAGCGCGGCGCGCCCGTCGGACCCCGTGCGCAGGACGAGGACGTAGTCCTCGACGTCGCGCTCGGTGACGTCGCCGGGGGCGGCACGGCCGGTCGCGCGCAGGTGCTCGACGTACCGCGTGAGGTCGCGCCGGTACGCCGCCAGGGTGTGCGGCGCCAGCCCGCGCTCCACGGTGAGGTGCGCCAGGTACCCCTCGAGGGCGGCGGTCAGCGCGTCGTCGCCGGCCACGGCCCGGGGATCACAGCGGGAGGAAGACGTCCACGGCGATCGCGACCGACAGCAGCGTCAGGTACGTGATCGAGCCGTGGAACACCGACATCGCCTTGAGCGGACCGCGCTGCGGGTCCTGCGCGCGCCGCAGGA
>JAPSIR010000194.1 GCA_031178625.1 Cellulomonas sp. | reverse complement strand
ACCACCTCGAAGGGAACACCCCCATGTCCACGATCGAGACGCAGGAGCGCCGCGGTGCGCTGCGCGGCATCGGCTCGTCCCAGACGTCCATGCCGCAGAACCTGATGGTGTTCGTGCTGTCCATGGCACTGTTCGGCCTGTCCAACATCGTCCTCGAGATCATCCCCGACGTGACGCTCGGGCCGCTCGACGTCTCGGTCAGCTACCTCGTCTTCGTCCCGCTGACGCTGGCGGCGCTGCTCAACCCGTTCTGGGCGGCCCTCGGCGCCCCGCTCGGCGAGATCGTGTTCACCGACCTGCTGATGGGCGACTTCTCGGGCCTCGCCGAGGTCGAGGGCTTCATCCAGATGTTCCTGGCGATCTACGTCGCCGGGTCGGTGGTCCGCAACCCGCGCAGCAGGCCGCAGATCGTGCTCGGCGCCCTGGTCCTGGTGGGCATCGACAAGCTGCTGTCCGCCGCGGTCGACGTCGCCAAGGTGTGGGTCGGCGTGGAGGACGCCGAGCTCGTCGAGGGCCTGCCGCAGTCGATCCTCCTGCTCGAGGGCATCGGCTTCGGCGTCGACGTCGTGATGTCCGGCATCCTCTTCGGGGCGATCCCCGCACTGTGGCTGATCCCCGCGCTGCACGGGCGCCTCGAGCCGCTGCTCGGCATGCGCCCGCGCGTGCCCGGCGAGCCCCGCCCCGGCGCGGTCCCGCGCACGGGGTGGTTCGTCGTCGTGGCGGTGCTCGCGGGCGTGCTCTCGTTCCTGTTCGCCTTCCTCGAGGCGTGGGACCTGTCCGTGGGTGCGGTCGACGCCGACTTCCGCGACCGGTTCGGCGACGGGTTCCTCTGGGTGGCCGTCGGTGCGCTCGTCGTCGTCCTCGCGCTCGCCTCGGTCCTCTTCGCGGCGTGGCGTCGCCGCCGCTCGGACCGGTGAGCGGCGACGTGGAGGACGACCTCGTCATCGAGGCGGTGGACCTGAGCTTCCGCTACCCCGGCGCGGACGTCGACACGCTGCGCGACGTCGACCTGCGCATCCGGCGCGGGGACTTCGTCGCGGTCGTCGGCGGCAACGGGTCCGGCAAGACGACGCTGTGCAAGACGTTCAACGGGCTGGTGCCGCACTACTGGTCCGGCGAGTTCGCGGGGGCGGTGCACGTCGACGGCGTCGACACGTGGGAGTCGTCCGTGGCGGCGCTGTCCAGCCGCGTCGGCTACGTCTACCAGGACTTCCAGAGCCAGCTCGTCCGCGCCACGGTGCGCGACGAGGTCGCGTTCGGCCCGGTCAACTTCGGCCTGGCCGACCACGCGGAGCGCACCCGGGAGGCGCTCGAGCGGGCAGGCATCGCCCACCTGGCCGACCGGTTCGTCTGGCAGCTGTCGGGCGGGCAGGCGCACCTGACGGCGCTCGCGTCGGTGCTCGCGCTGCGCCCGGAGGTGGTCGTGGTCGACGAGCCCGTGGCCGAGCTCGACCCGGCCGCGGCGGTGGAGGTCTACGAGCGGCTCGCGCAGCTCAACCGCGAGCACGGCGTCACGGTGGTGACGATCGAGCACCACGCGGAGTTCATCGCCCGGTACGCCACGTCGGTGCTGCTCATGAGCGACGGCGCCCCGGTGTGGCACCTGCCGACGGCCGAGGCGCTGCGCCGCGCCGGCGAGCTCGCCGACCACGGCATCCCGTCGCCGCAGGTGGTCGAGGCGCTCGGGCGCATCGGTGTCGACGGGGTCCCCCGGTCGGTGGCCGAGGCCGCCGCGCTCGTCCGCGCGGCCGAGGGCCGGGGCGACGTCCGGCGTCCCGGCGCCACGCCGCACGGCGACCCGGACGCCGCCGTCGCGGCGGACGGTCGCGTCGTCGCGGCGGCCCGCGGGGTCGGCCACGGGTACCGCAGCGTCAGCGGCGAGCTGCAGCCCGTCCTCGACGGGCTCGACCTCGAGCTGCACGAGGGCGACCGCGTCGCGCTGGTCGGCGGCAACGGGGCGGGCAAGACGACCCTGATGCGGCTGCTCGCCGGCATCCAGGTCCCCCGGACGGGCACCGTCGTCCTCGACGGCGTCGACACCCGCACCGAGCGACCGCACCGGCTCGCCGAGCGGGCCGCGTACCTGCTGCAGCAGCCGGCGCGGATGTTCCTCACGGCCTCCGTGCGCGAGGACGTCGAGATGTTCCCGCGCAGCAGGGACGTGCCGGACGTCGGGCCGCTGGTCGACCGCATCCTCGACCGCGTGCGCCTCGGCGCCGTCGCCGACCGCGACGGCCGGACGCTGTCGGGCGGCCAGCAGCGCCGGGCGACCCTCGCCATCGGGCTCGCGATGCGGCCCGCGCTGCTGCTGCTCGACGAGCCGACCGCGAGCCTCGACGTCGCCGGCCGCGACGACGTCGTCGCGATGCTCGCCGAGCTCGCCGGCGACATCGCCTGCACCGTCGTGGCCACGCACGACATGCACCTCGTGGCCGAGTGGGCCACGCGCGTCGTCGTGCTCGACGGCGGGCGGGTCCTCGCGGACACGACGCCGCGCGCCCTCTTCGGCGACGCGGCGGTGCTGGGGCGCGCCCACCTCGTGCCCCCGCAGGTCACGCAGCTCGGCGCGCAGCTCGGGGTGCACCCGCTCCCGCTCACCGTCGCGGAGCTCGCCGCGCACTACGCGCACGTCCCCCTCGGAGCCCCCGCATGAGCGTGTCCCGCGCGCAGCGCGACGTCCTGTCCGTCGAGTGGGTCAAGCTCGAGCTGATCCGGACCGCCTACGCCACGCGCGGCGGCCTGTTCGCCGGCATGGACCCGCGCGCCGTCGTCGGCTGGTACGCGCTGATGGCGCTGGCACCGTGGTTCACCCACGACCTCACGACGCTGGCGTGCCTGTTCCTCGTCGCCGCGGGCGCCGTCGTCCTCGCCCGGGTGGGACCGCTCGTGCTCGGCCTGTTCGTGATCGGCCTGGTGCTCGAGCTGGTGTACCTCGGGCTCGCCGCGACGCTGTTCGGCGGTGACCTCACCACGGTCGTCGCCCTGCTCGAGGTGACGGCCAAGCTCGGCGTGCTGTCGCTCGCGAGCCTCGCCGCGTTCGTGTCGCTCGACCCGGAGAAGCTGTCCGACGCGCTGCTGGCGCTGCGGTTCCCGCCCGCGGTCGCCTTCGCGGTCTCCTACGGCTACCGGATGATGCCGATCCTCGTCGAGGAGTTCGCCACCGTGATGGAGGGGTACCGCCTGCGTCAGCTGCCCCCGCAGCGGCGCGGGTTCCTGGGCCGCCGGGTGGTGGTGCACTGGGCGGTCGTCGCCGTGAAGGCGTTCTACCCGATCTTCCTCAACACGGCGAGGTCCGTGCGCACGACCGTCGAGGCGCTCGAGGCCCGGGGGTTCACGTTCGCGACCGTCGACCCGCGCGGCCGCGCCATCCGGATCGGCTCCCTGCGCCTGCAGCCGCTCGACGTCGCCGTGCTCGCGGTCACCGCCGTCCTGGTCGCGGCGTGCTACCTGGCGGGCGCGCAGTGGCCGCTGCAGCGCCCGTAGCGCGGGTGTCCGGACGTGCGTGCCGTCGGTGCGTGCGCGCCGTCAGGGCGTGCGTGCCCCAGGCGTCGCCGGGGGCTCGGTGCCCACGGCCGGCGCCGGCGCCACGGCGTCGGCGGACGTCGGCAGGTCGACTTCGAGGCACGACATCGCCACCGGGTCGCCGCCCGCGAGCGCCGTGACGCGCGCGGCCGCCTCCGAGACCCGCTCCTCGGGGACCCGCCCCTCGAGCACCGCCTGCACCAGCGCGTCCCGCATGCGCACGGCCTGCCGGCCGTCGGTGGCCAGCACGGCGTCCGCACCGGCACCGACGGCCGCGACGGCGGCGTCCGGGAAGTCCCAGCGCAGGTTCACCGCGCCCATGCCGACGGAGTCGGTGATCGCGACGCCCTCGAAGCCCATCTCGCGCAGCAGCGCGTACGCGCGCGGGCTCAGCGACGCGGGCAGGTCCGGGTCGAGGGCCGCGTACTGCAGGTGGTTGAGCATGACGACGGGCACGCCGGCGTCGATCGCCTGCCGGAAGGGCGCGAGGTCCGTCGCGTGCAGCTCGTCGAGGGACGCCTCGACGAGCGAGGACTCGCGGTGCGAGTCGACCGTGGAGCGCCCGTGGCCGGGGAAGTGCTTGACGGTCGGCGTGACGCCCGCGTCGGCGAGGCCCGCCGCGTACGCGAGCCCGTACGCCGCGGCCGTCGCCGGGTCGGCGCTGAACGATCGGTCGCCGATCACGCCGCCCGACGGCCCGTCGTCGAGGTCGAGGACCGGTGCGAGGTCGAGGTCGACACCCACCTGCGCCAGCGCGGTGCCGGTCGCCGCGGCGCGCGCGCGGACCTCCTCGGGCGTCTCGCGCTGCGCCATCCGCCGCGGCGACGGACCCGCGCCCACGACGTCGCGCATGAGCGCCACCCGGCCGGACTCCTCGTCGGTGGAGACCAGGAGGGGACGCCCCGCCGCGGCCCGCAGCCCGGCGGTCAGGGCGGTGACCTGCTCCGCGGTGCCGACGTTGGGCTCGGACAGGAACACGCCGCCGACCCCGAGCGCGACGACCTCCTGCGCCAGCGGCTCGTCGGCGCTGCGCACCCCGGGCAGCCCGACGACGAGCGTCGCGGCGGCGCGCTGCTCGAGCGGGGCGGGGGTGCACGTCGGGGTGGGCGTGGGCGTGGGCGTCGGGGTGGCGGTCGGTGCGTCGGCGGTCGGCGAGGCGTCGGGCTCCGCGGGGTCGTCGAGAGCCACGGAGGCGAGCGAGCCGGCACCGAGGGACACGACCGCGAGACCGGCGAGCGCCACGCCGCGGGCACGACCGCGCCAGCGCGAGCGGCGCGCGTGGCGGGCGGGGGCGTCGGTCGGGTCCGCCTGCGGTGCGGGGGGCGGCGGGGGCGACGTCACCGCAGCACGCTACGTCGACGGCCCGCGACCGGCCCGCGGTGGCCCACCTTCGGGTGACCCGTGGACGCGCCCCCGTCCGCGCCGGCACGGCGTCCTGCGCGCCGCGGACCACGACCACGCACCACGCCCGCGCGCGCCCACCTACCCTGACGGCATGCCGACCCTGCTCGCCGTCTGCGCCGTCCACGCCCTGCGCCCCGACAGCGGGTCCAACGGCGTCACCGCCATCGACAAGCGGGCGGTCGACGGCGCCGTGAAGATCGGCCCGTACGGCGTGCGCGGCGACGTCCAGGCCAACCGCAAGCACCACGGCGGGCTCGAGCAGGCGGTGTACGCGTACGGGCAGGACGACGCCGACTTCTGGGCGTCGGAGCTGGGCCGCGACCTGCCGCCGGGGTGGTTCGGCGAGAACCTGCGCGTCGGCGGCCTCGACCCGACGGCCGCGCGGATCGGCGAGCGGTGGCGCGTGGGCGCGCGCGTGGTGCTCGAGGTGACG
The DNA here is from genome assembly GCA_031178625.1 of Cellulomonas sp. GTDB lineage: Bacteria > Actinomycetota > Actinomycetes > Actinomycetales > Cellulomonadaceae > Cellulomonas. Next base: position 757 of record JAPSIR010000194.1, on the reverse strand, counting down.
GGCCCCCGGACGCCGTGCGCGACGTTCGCGCGGTGGGTCGGCGGCGCGGACGAGCGCGGCTGGGTCAAGCGGTTCGGCGCGGAGGGCCGCCTCGGCGCGTACCTGCGCGTGGTGCGGGGCGGCGACGTGGCGGCGGGCGACGAGGTCGTCGTCGAGCCGGCCCCGGCCGACGCCCCGACGGTACTCGCCCGCTACCGCGGCTGACGGGGACGCCCCCCCTCCGGACCCCCTCCTGACCGGCCCCGACCGGCCGTCGAACCGGCCGTCCTGCAGCAGTCGGGCGCCGCCGTGCTGCACGACGGCCGGTTCGGCGGGGCGGGGGTGGGTCGAGGGGCGGGTCAGAGGCGTTCGATCGTGAAGGAGAGCAGGAAGCCGACGGTGGCCAGCAGGCCCGCGTACAGGTGGGTGCGCTCGAACGCCTCGGGGATCATCGTGTCCGCGACCATCGCGAGGATCGCCCCGGCGGCGACGGCCGTGATCGCGGCGACGACGCCCCCGGACGCCCCCTGCAGCAGCAGCGCACCGAGCGCCGCCGCGAGGCCGCTGGCCAGCGCGATGCCGCCCCACACGCCGAACACGTAGCGCGCCGACCGGCCGCCCCGCTTCATCCCCGCGGCGCTCGACAGCCCTTCCGGCAGGTTCGAGATCGCGATCGCCGCCAGCACGGGCACGCCGACGCCGCCCCCGCCGAGCAGCGACAGCCCGAGCACCACCGACTCCGGCACCCCGTCGAGCAGGGCGCCGACGGCGATCGCGG
>JAPSIR010000025.1 GCA_031178625.1 Cellulomonas sp. | reverse complement strand
CGAGGCTGCGGCCGTCCTGGCTCGCCTCGATGCTGCCCGCCGCACCCGACAGCGAGGTCGTGAACACGACGGACGCCTCGTCGCCGACGCGGCCGCCCTCCCACGACAGCATGGTGCCGAGGTCGATGGTCTCGGTGGCCCCCGGCGCCACGGTGCGGCTGACCGGGGCGAGCACCGCCTGCGGCGCCGCAGGCCGGATCTCGACGGGCACGAGCACGTCGGACCACGTCTCCTGCCCTACCACGCGCACGCCGACGGTGCAGGTGTCCTGCCAGGGCGCGCCGGCGCCGGCGGCGTAGCGCAGCGTCCCGTCGGCCGTCACGGTGCACCGTGCGGCGGTGCGCTGCACCACGGGCGTGACGTCCGTGCGGACCTCGAGCCGGTCGCCCGGGCCGGCGTCGACGACGGCGGACAGGCGCGCTTCCGCGGTGGCGTCCTCGTCGACCGCGAGGGGCTGGAGGCCGTCGAACGTGGCGAGCCGCATGTCGTCGAACGCCGGGACGCGCAGCAGGCCGTAGGCGCGCACCTGCGCGCCCCGCGCGTCGGTGCCCTCGAGCACGAACGGCACGACGGCGCCGCCGCGCGGCAGCGGGCCGCGGATCCGCGTGCCGTCGACCGTCCACGTCGAGGCGGCGTCGCCCCAGACGGAGAGGGCGAGGTCGCCGGGGCGCCCGTTGGCCCACCGGACCTTGCCCTCGACGACGTCGACGCCGGCCGACGCCAGCTTGTCGCGGTCGCGCAGCGTGACGACGGTGTCGGCGACGAGCGGCTGCTCGCCGGTGGCGTCGGCGACGACCTCGACGACGACGAGGCCCTCGGCGGTGCTCACGCCGTCCGCCGCGGTGACCGTGTAGACGTACGCGTGCACGCCCAGCACGTCGCCCGCGCGGAGCACGACCACGCCGTCCTCGAAGGACGTCCCCCGCTCGTCCACGAGTGCGTCGAGCCGGCCGGCCTCGGGCGTGCCGGGCAGCGCGTCCGACCGCAGCGCCGTGAGGGTGAGCCGGCCGCCGTCCGGGTCGCGGTCGTTCGCGAGCGGCTCGATCGTGACGGGCTCCGGCTGGCCGGCGGTGACCCGCACGTAGTCGACGTACGCGATCGGCGCGCCGCTGCGCGCACCGGCGGGCAGCACGCCGACGCGCACCGTCCCCGTGGACGACGCCCCGCGGCTGTCGCGCAGCACGTACGTGAAGGTCACCTGCTGGCCCGGGCTGAGCGTCGGCGGCGCGACGAACCGCACGCCGTCGCCGGTCTCCTCGACCGTCGCCGCCCCCTGGCCGGGCTCCGGCCGGCCGACGCCGACGAGGGTCACCGCGTCGCCGTCGGGGTCCGTGCCGGCCGCGTCGAACGGGATGCGCACCGTCCCGCCGGCGGTCACGCGTCCCTCGAGGACGGGGGCCACGGGCGGCCGGTTCGCGGTCGCGTCGACGACCGTGATCGTGACGGTCGCGGACGACGTGCGGGACGTGTCCTGGCTCCACGCGACGTCGTACCCGACGGTGTAGGTGCCGGGCACCTCGGGTGCCACGTACCGGACGCTGCCTCCCGACACGAAGGCGAGCTCGCCGGGCGTCCCCGACGTGACGAGCTCCGGGAGCAGCGTCGTGCGCCCGCCCATGGGCGCCACGTCGTTGTCGGTCACGGGGATGTCGACGGTGCCGCCGGCGCGGACGGTCGCGACGTCCGGCTGCGCGACGACGCCCTGACCGGTGACCGCGCCGACGAGGAACACCGAGACGCGCCCCTGCGTGCGCACGTCCGCGCCGTCGGTCACGGTGACGGTCACGGTGCCGAGCAGCCCGGGTGTCGCGTCGGCGCTGGTCGCGCGCAGGCGGAGCGCGGTCGCGTCGATGACGTCGACGCCGAGCCCCGGCGAGTCGGCCGTCGCGAACGACACCATGAGCACGTGCCGGGCGGCGCCCTGCACGGCCGAGACGACGTCGACCGTCGTGTCCTCGTGCGCCCACACGTACGCGGTGGTCGGCGGCAGGACGACGGCGCGGTCGTCGGCGGGCACGCGGACGCGCAGCAGCGCGGCGCGCTCGACGCCCGTGACGTCGTCGTGCACGGTGAACGTCACGGGGTGCTCGCCCGCGGTGTTCGCGGTCACCTGCACGCGCATGCCGGCGCCCGTCGCGGCGACCGTGATCCCGGCCCCGCCGTCGACGCCCACCGGCACCACGTCGCGCAGCCGGTAGCGGCCCGACCCGGAGGTCACCTGGGGCGCGAGGTCGATCGTCTTGGTGCGCCCCTCGCTCACGACGAGGACGGTGCCGTCCACCGCGAGGTCGGGCGCGGACTGCACCGCGACGTCCATCGTGCGCTCGGTGGTCCCGCCGCGGGCGTCCGCGACGACGACGGTGAGGGCGGTCGACGTCGCGGGCGCGTTCGGGTCCGTGTGCCGGACCGTCAGCGACCCGTCGGCGCCGGCGGCGACCTGCAGGGGGGCCGTCGGGTCCCCCACCTCGACCGACTGCAGCACGAACGGGTCACCCTCCGGGTCGACCCACGCGTCGAGGACCCCGACGCGCGCGGTCCCGCCGGGGGCGAGCACGACGGTCGGCCACGTCTGCGTGCAGCCCTCGACGTCGCACCAGGCCGGCGGGCTCTGCGCGTCGTCCGGCACCACCGTGAGGGTGACCGTGACGGGCTCGGACCGGTCCGTGCCGTCCGTGACCGCGTAGGTGAACGTCGCCGAGCCCTCGAGCGCGGCGATCGACGCGACGACGACCTGGTCGTCGTGCGCGAGGCGCAGCGACGCGAACGCCGGGTCGGACGTCGGGCTCAGGGACTCGGCGTCGACCGTCAGCACGTCACCGGAGTTCGGGTCGTGGTCGTTCAGCAGGACGGGCAGGCGGACGTCGGTGCCGGGCCGGACGCCGAACGCGTCGGGCGCCGCCACCGGCGGCATCTGCTGCGTGACCTCCTCGACCGCGGCCGTGCCGGTCGTGCGGTCGTCCTCCTGCGTGGCGGTCCACTGAGAGAGGGGCACGGCCCGGCCGTCGGGAACGGTCCAGAGGGCGCCCGACCCGGTCTCCTCGAGCACCGCGCGGCCGCCGTTGGACCGCACCACCGGGTGCAGGTCCGGCAGCGCCTCGAGGGCCTCCGCGTCGACCTCGAGCGCCACGGGGTCGGCGCCCGAGGTCCACAGCGTCCCCGCCGTGCCCGTCAGCCACGCCGCGACGCGCGTGCCGTCCGCCAGCCGCACGGGGGCCGCGGGCGTGCCGTCGGCGTCCTGCACCCGGCGCGGCCCGCCCTCGGCGAGCGGCACCTCGACGAGCCCCTCGCGGTCGGCGACGAGCACCGTCGTGCCCGCGGCGGTCGGCTCCTGCACGACGGCGCCCGCGCCCGCGCCGGTCGCGACCGGCTCGTCGCGCGTGCCCGTCCACAGCCGGCCGTCGGACGCGTCGAGCAGCACCCACGCGCCGCCGACCAGCGTCAGGCGCACGTCGACGACCTCGTCGGGGCCGTCGGCGACGTCGACGGGGCCCTCGAGCAGCTCCCCGGTGGCCGCGTCGAGCACGCGCAGCGTCCGGTCGGAGGCGCCGTAGAGCGCGACGCGGCCGCGGTCGTCCACGGTCGCGGCGTCGGCCGCCCACGGCTCCGCGGGCTCCTCGTCCTCGGCCTCGGGCGTCGCGGACGCGGCCTGGACGCCCTCGGGGTCGAGCGGCGTCGCGGGCGTCGTCGGTCCCGCGTCGAGGCGCCGGACCGAGGCCGTGCCCGTGTCGTCGAGGAACACCACCCACTCGCCCGACGCGGCGACCTGCTGCGTCCCGCCGGGCGTCGCGAGCGCCTCGGCACCGCCGTCCCCGTCGGCGCCGTCCTGGCGCAGATCGGCGGGCACGGCGGGGTCAACGGTCCACAGCTGCTGCATGCCCTGCGCGACGACGGCGGCGCGCGCGCCGTGCTGGAGCACGGTCGTCGGGTCGTCGACGGACCGCACCGTGTCGATCTCGCCGAGCTCGGTGTCGAAGCGGGCGTACTGACCGGCGTCGCGCGTGACCCACACGGCCGTCTCGACGGGCGGTGTGCGCTGCGCGTCGTACCCCTGCGCGAGCACGGCGCCCGTGACGCCGAGCGCGCCGACGACGACCACCGCGACCGCGCGCAGGCGCGCGGGCAGGCGACGGGCACCGGGGGCGGCCGGTGCGACGACGGGGCGGTTCACCCGAGGACCCCCGTGAGGGCCAGCAGCACGACGACGACGGCGACGGCCGCGGCGCCGACGACGGCCCCCACGACGCCCGCCTGCCAGGCGGCGCGCCGCGCCGGCCCGTGCACGACGAGCCCGTCCCGGTCGACGGCCGCCTCGGCGGACGCGCGCTGCGCCCGCGCCTCGGCACGGCTCTGCGCCCGCACGCGCGAGACGACCGGCCCGCGTGCACCGCGGTCCTCCACCTCGACGGGGCTGGCGCCGGCGGCCCACTCGGCCGACGGCACCTCCAGCGCGGTCGGCGGCTGGCCGAGGTCGTACTGGGCCCAGCGCAGCTCCTCCGCCAGGGCGAGCATCGACGGGTGCCGGTGCGCAGGGTCCTTCGACATGGCGCGCGCGAGGATCTGCTCGACGCGCTCCGGCACGTCGCCGCGGTCCATGGGCCGCAGCTTCGCCCGGACGATGCGGCCGGCCATCTCCTCGCGGCCGTCGCGCGCCCGCTCCCCGAGCTCGAAGGGCGCGCGGCCGGTCAGCAGCGTCCACAGCGTCGCGCCGAGGCTCCACACCTCGGCGGCGACGGAGCCGGCGACGCGCTCCTCGAGCACCTCGGGCGCGCTCCACGGCACGGACATCGCGATCGCGGGCACCCCCGTCGACCCGGAGACGGCGGCCGCGATGCCGAAGTCCGCGAGCGCGGGCGTGCCGAGCGAGGTGCGCAGCACGTTCGACGGCTTGATGTCGCGGTGCAGGACGCCCGAGCGGTGCGCGGTCTCGAGCGCGGACGCGAGGCGCACGCCGACGTCCAGCACCTCCGGCACGGGCAGCGGACCGCGCCGGGCGCGCGCGCCGTACGTGTCGAGGCAGTACTCCATGACGATGTACGGCCGGCCGTCGGCGGACACGCTGGCCTGGTGCACGGTGACGACGGCGGGGTGCACGCTGAGACGCGCGAGCACGTCGGCCTCGGCCTCGAACGCGCGCTGCGCGACGGGGTCGTGCAGGCCCTCGGCGAGCACCTTCACCGCCACGACGCGGCGCGGCATGTCCTGCTCGTAGCAGAAGACGTCGGCGAAGCCGCCGACGCCGAGAGGGCGCACGTAGGTGTAGCCGGGCAGCACCGGAGGGGTCCCCGCCACACGACGTGCCACAGCTGGCTCCCCCAGGGATCGACCGACCTCGTGCCCGCCGGCCGCCGAGGACGTGCGTCCGGCCGGACCGACGCGGAAGCCTACCTGCTCGCCGCGCCCGTCCGGCGGTCCGCCCACAGCCCCGGCCGTGCGGGCACGGCCGTGACCTGCGACGGCGCGCGCGTCCCGCCGTGGGCCGTCATCCGTTCGGGCGAGCGCGCCCCGGGCGCGGGGCGAGGGTGACCGCGACCCCCGCGACCCCGCCCACGGCGAGCACCCAGGCGCCCACGGCGAGCGCCGTGGGCGCCGACGCCACCACGACGTCCGTGGTGCGGCCGTCGACGTCCCACGTGCAGACGCCCTGCGGCGGGAGCACGGTGTAGCGCACGCGTGCCCCGGCGCGGTCCTGGTCGTACGCGACGAGGCACGGCTCGTCGGCCGTGACCGACGCGCGCAGCGTCCGCACGCCGATCCCCGCGTACACGACGCCCACGGTGACCACGCCGACGAGCGCGAGCCCGGACGCGACGAGGAGCGCGAGGGCACGCCGGCGGCTCGGCCCGCGCCGGCGCGGCGGCGTCCCGGCGGGCGCGCTCACGCGTCGCCCCGCTCCGCGACGACGCCGGCGGCCCGCACCAGGCCCGCGAGCGCGCCGCGGGCGTCGTCGGGCGTGGCCGCCGCGTCGGGGGCGCCCGCGACGAGCACGAGGTCGCGCAGGCCGGCGACCGGGAGGCCGACCGTGCGCCACGGTCGCGTGACGGCGTCGGCCTGCCCGACGACGTCCGGGCCGGCGCACTGCGACGTGGCCTGCGGCGGCGGCTCGGGCCAGAACGTGCGACCGTCCTCGACGAGCAGCGCGACCTCCTCCCACCCGCGCTCGCCGATGCCCGCGACCGCCAGCGCGGCGCCGTCGGCGGACGACGCCCGCACGGCGGGCAGCGCCGCCCACGTGGTGCCGCCGTGCACGACGACGGCCTCGGCGCCGGCCGCGCGCGCCGCGTCGGCGACCGCGCCGAGCCCCTCGGCCGTCACGGGCCCCGGCACGCGGCGCAGCCGGTCGCGGCCGGAGAAGGTCGGGACCACGCCGGCCAGCACGGCGGCCAGCATCGGCTCGTGCAGCAGCACGCGGACCGCGGCGCCGGGCACGACGCGGCGCACGTCCGCGACGCGCCCCGCGAGACCTGCGGCGAGGGACGCCACGACGTCCCGCAGCGCCCCGGGGTCGGACACGACGCGGTCGCCGCGCGCGAGGTAGACGTCGGCCGCGAGCGTGTGCGGGCCGAGCACGGGCAGCACGAGGGGGCCGGCGTACCCGTGCGCGGCGACCGCGAGCGCGTCGAGGTCCTCCCGCGCGAGGGCGCGGGTGCGGGTGAGGTCGCCGCCGGGCCGGTCGGCGAGCTTCCAGCCGTGCGGCCCGAGCTCGGCCGGCAGCTCCTCGAGCAGCGCGAGGGCCGCCCCGGTCCGGTCGCCCCACGGGCCGCGCGCCGGCAGGACGGGTGCGAAGGGCAGCCCGTCGACCTCCGACGGGGTGTCGGCGAGGTCCCCGACGACGGTCGTCGCGGCGTCGAGCGCGGCCGTGCCGGGCCAGGGGCCGGCACCCGTGACGCCGGTCATGCGTGCGCCCGCGCGTCGGCGAGCCCGGCGGGCGACACGGTCGCGCGGACGGTGCCCTGCCCGACGACGCGGGTGCCGTCGTAGAGGACGAGCGACTGGCCGGCGGCGACGCCGCGCAGCCCGGCGCCCTCGCCGCAACCTGCCGTGCCGGCCGGCCCCCCGTCCGTACCCGTACCGGTACCCGCAGCCACGTCCACCGTCACCGTCCCGTCGTCGGCCGCGCGCACGCGCGCCGCCACGGGCGCGCCGTGCGCCCGGACCTGCACCGTGCAGGCGGTGCCCGGTGCCGGCACGGCGCCGTACCAGACCGCCTCGTCGGCCGTGACCCGCGCGACCTCGAGCCGCTCGGCCGGTCCCACCACGACCCGGCGCTGCACCGGCTCGACGCTCAGCACGTACCGGGGCCGCCCGTCGGGCGCCGGCCGCCCGAGCGCGAGGCCGCGCCGCTGCCCCACCGTGTACGCGTACGCGCCGTCGTGCGTGCCCACGACCGCGCCCGTCTCGTCGACGACGTCCCCCGGCTGCGACCCGAGCCGGTCCCGCAGGAAACCCTGCGTGTCGCCGTCGGCCACGAAGCAGATGTCGTAGGAGTCCGGCTTGGCCGACACGGACAGCCCGCGCGCGGCCGCCTCGGCGCGCACGTGGGACTTCGACGGCGCGTCACCGAGCGGGAACAGCGACCGCGCGAGGCGCTCCGGCCCCATCACGGCGAGCACGTACGACTGGTCCTTCGCGGCGTCCGCCGCGCGGTGCAGCTCGCGGCGGCCGTCGTCGTGCGCCACGACGCGCGCGTAGTGACCCGTGCAGACGGCGTCGAACCCGAGCGCGAGCGCCTTGTCGAGCAGCGCCGCGAACTTCACGTGCTCGTTGCAGCGGACGCACGGGTTGGGTGTACGGCCGGCGGCGTACTCGGCGAGGAAGTCCGCGACGACGGTCCGCTCGAACCGCTCCGACATGTCCCACACGTAGTACGGGATGCCGAGCACGTCGGCGGCACGGCGCGCGTCGCCCGCGTCCTCGATCGAGCAGCACCCGCGCGAGCCGGTGCGCTGCTGCGCGGGCGTGCGGGACAGCGCCATGTGCACGCCGACGACGTCGTGCCCGGCGTCGACGGCGCGCGCGGCCGCGACGGCGGAGTCGACGCCCCCGGACAAGGCGGCCAGGACCCGCATCAGACGCCCACCGAGGTCAGGCCGGCCGCCCGGGCGCGCTCGACCGCGCCGGGCAGCACGTCGAGCACCGCGTCGACGTCGGCGGCGGTCGACGTGCGGCCCAGGCTGAACCGCAGCGCGCCGCGCGCGTCGTCCTCGCCGACGCCCATCGCGAGCAGCACGTGCGACGGGCGCGGCACGCCCGCCTGGCACGCCGACCCGGTCGACGCCTCGACGCCCGCCGCGTCGAGCAGGTACAGCAGCGAGTCGCCCTCGCAGCCGGCGAACGTCAGGTGCGCGTTCGCGGGCAGGCGGCGTGCCGCGTCGGCGGGCCCCCGCAGGACGGCGCCCGGCACGGCGTCGAGCACGCGCCGCACCAGGTCGTCGCGCAGCGTGCCGACCCGGGCCGCGTGCTCCTCGCGGTCGGCGACCGCCGCCTCGACGGCCACCGCGAACGACGCCAGCAGCGGCGCGTCGAGCGTGCCGGACCGCACGCCCCGCTCCTGCCCCCCGCCGTGCAGGACGGGCGTCAGGTCGAGCCCGCGCCGCACCAGCAGGGCACCCGTCGACCCCGGCCCGCCGACCTTGTGCCCGCTGACCGTGAGCGCGTCGACGCCCGACGCCGTCAGGTCCACCGGCACCTGCCCCACGGCCTGCACCGCGTCGACGTGCACCGGCACGCCGTGCCGGTGCGCGAGCGCGACGACCTCCTCGACCGGCTGCACGGCGCCCACCTCGTTGTTCGCCCACATCACCGACACGAGCGCGGCGGCGTCCGGGTGACCCTCGAGCTCCTCGCGGAGGGCCTCGAGCTCGACGACCCCGTCGGCGTCCACGGGCAGCAGGACCAGCTCGGCGCCCGCGTGCTCCGCCATCCAGAACGCCGGGTCGAGCACGGCGTGGTGCTCGACGGCCGAGACGAGCAGGCGCCGCCGGGCGGGGTCCGCGGTGCGCCGCGCCCAGAAGAGCCCCTTGACCGCGAGGTTGTCGGCCTCCGTGCCGCCCGCGGTCCACACGACCTCGCTCGGCCGCGCGCCGAGCGACGCCGCGAGGCGCTCGCGGGCCTCCTCGACCGTCCGGCGGGCGGAACGGCCCGCGGTGTGCAGCGACGACGGGTTGCCGACGTGCGCGAGCGCGGCCGTGAGCGCGTCGACGGCCGACGGCAGCATCGGTGTGGTGGACGCGTGGTCCAGGTAGGCCGCACGCGGGCGGGGAGCGCTCACCCGGCCAGTCTACGAACGCCGCTGCGGGCCTCGGTCCGGCGGGCCGGCGGCCACCGCGCCGGGGCCGCTCCGGCGGGCGTGGGGACGTCCTGCGAAGGACCTGCGCACGACGCGGTCAGGACGGACGTTCACCCGTGCCGGACGGGCTGTTGCTGGCAGGATGTGCGCGTGAGTGCCGACGACGTCATCGCGCTTCCGCTCGCCTTCGGCGGCCAGCGGCTGGACTGGCGCGACCTCCCCCGCCACGTGCGGGAGCGCATCCAGACGCTCGCGGGCGCCCGCGTCACCGCCGAGTCGACGCCGACCAGCGGGTTCTCCCCCGGGTTCGTGGCCGTGCTCGAGCTCACCGACGGCCGCGCGGTCTTCGTCAAGGCCGTCTCGCCCGACCAGAACCCGGAGTCCCCGGACCTCGCCCGCGCCGAGATCCGCGCCGCCCGCGCGCTCCCGCCGGAGGTGCCCGCGCCCCGCCTGCGGTGGTGGGACGACGACGGCGAGTGGGTGATCCTCGGCTTCGACGCGGTGCAGGGCCGCCAGCCCGAGCTCCCGTGGCGCGCCGACGACCTGCACCTCGTCCTGACGGCGGTCGACGCGCTCGCGGACGCCGAGCCGCTGCCCGGCCACGGCCTGCCGCGCACGGACGACCAGCTCGCGCACGACTTCACCGGGTGGCGGTCGCTGCACCGCGTCGCACCGCAGCACCGCGGCGAGATCGTCGCGGGCGTCGGCGAGCCGGGCCGCTGGGCGCTCGACCACCTCGACGACCTCGTGCGGTTCGAGCAGGACGCGCTGCGCGTGTGCGCCGGCGACAGCCTGGTGCACGGCGACCTGCGCGCGGACAACGTCATGGTCGAGGACGGGCACGGGCGCGTGTGGCTCATCGACTGGCCGCACGCGTCGGTCGGCGCGCCGTGGCTGGACCTGGCGTTCATGCTGCCGAGCGTCGCCCTGCAGGGCGGCGGCGATCCGGCGCAGGTCTTCGCGGAGCGCCCCGTCTCGGACGGCGTCTCGCCCTCCGACCTGCGCGCCGGCCTCACCGGGCTGGCGGGCTACTTCGCGTGGGCGTCCGGGCAGCCGGCGCCCCCCGGCATCCCGAACCTGCGTCCCTTCCAGGCCGCGCAGGCGGCGGCGACGCTGCGCTGGCTGCGCGACCTGACCTGACGTGACCTCACGCGTCGCGACGCGGCCGCGCCGCCGGCCGCGGGGTCTCAGCCCTGCAGGCGACGCAGCTCCGCGGCGGCCTGCGGCAGGACGGTGAACAGGTCGCCGACGACACCGAAGTCGGCGATCTCGAAGATCGGCGCGTCGGGGTCGGAGTTGACCGCGACGATCGTGCCGGACGCCTGCATGCCGCCGCGGTGGTGGACGGCGCCGGAGACGCCCGCGCCGATGTAGAGGCGCGGCGAGATGGTGACGCCGGTCTGGCCGATCTGGGCGTCGTGGCCGATCCACCCCTCGTCGGTCGCGACGCGCGTGGCGCCGACCGCGCCGCCGAGCACGTCGGCGAGCTCCTCCACGGGGGTGAAGTCCCCCTCGGTGCCGCGGCCGCCGACGACCACGACGTGCGCCGAGCCCAGGTCGGGGCGCCCGGAGTCGGCGCGCTCGATCCGCTCGACGAGCCGCACGCGGCGCGACGCCTCCGACACGTCCACGGCGTGCTCGGCGATCGCGGGCTGCAACGGCGCCGCGACGTCCTCCGCCGCCACCGAGTTGGCCTTGACCGTCACCAGCGCGACGGGCGCGGTGACTGCGCAGCGAGTCGTCCAGGTGCCGGCGAGCACGGTCTTGTGCGTGACGACGCGGCCGTCCTCGACCGTCACGCCGTCGGCGTCGGTGACGACGCCGGCGCCCGTGCGGACGGCGACGCGCGCGAGCGTCTCCTTGTTCTCGAACGAGGACACGGCGAGCAGCAGCGTCGCGCCGGTCGCGCCGAGCACCTGCACGACGCCGTCGGCGACGACCGCGGACAGGTGCAGGTCCGCGTCGGTGACGAGCCGGTGCACCGTCGTGACGCCCTGCGCACCGAGCACGGGCAGCGCGGCGGCCGTGTCGAGCGTGCCGGCCCAGACGCCCTCGACGGGTGCGCCGTCGGCGAGCGTGCGCGCGAGCGTGAGCAGCTCGCGCACCGGCGGGCGCAGCGTGCCGTCGGCGGCGTGGTCGAGCAGGACGAGCACGGGAGTGGCGGTCACGTCGGTGTCCTCGGGTCGGGTCGCGGGGTGCGGTCGTGCGGGCGGGGTGCCGCGCGGGCTCAGACGAGCCGGCGGTCGACGAGCCACGCGGCGAGCCGTGTGCCGGCGTCGCCGGTGTCGGTGACGAGCACGCGGTCCTCGCGCGGCGGTCGCGGCGCGGCCTCGAGCACCTGCGTGCGGGCACCGGCGAGGCCGACGGTCGCGGGGTCCACGCCCACGTCGGCGAGCGTGAGCGTCTCCACCGGCTTCTTGCGGGCCGCCATGATGCCCTTGAAGTTCGGGTACCGCGGCTCGTTGATCTGGTCGGTGACCGACACGAGCGCCGGCAGCGTCGCGCTGAGCACCTCGGACGCGTGGTCGAGGTTGCGCGTCACGGTGACGGTGCCCGCGCCGGGGTCGACGGCGAGCTCGGCCGCGAGCGGCAGCGCGGGCAGGTCGAGGTGCTCCGCGAGCGCGGTCGGGAGCAGGGACGTCAGGCCGTCGAGGCCCGCCATGCCGGTGACGACGAGGTCGACGGGCGACGCGGCCGACAGGTGCCGCACCGCCGCGGCCAGGACGGCGGCGGTGCCGAGGGCGTCCGAGCCGGCGGCGGCGTCGTCCAGCACGTGCACGGCCGCGTCGGCGCCCATCTGGAGGCCCTTGCGCACCGCGTCGACGGCGTCGTCGGGGCCGACCGTCAGGACGACCACCTCGCCGCCGTGCTCCTCGACGAGCGTCAGGGCGGCCTCGACGGCGTTCTCGTCGAGCTCGTTGAGGGTGCCGTCGCCCCCGTCCCGCACGACGCGACCGTCGGGCCCGAGCTGCCGGTCCGACTGGATGTCCGGGACGAACTTCACGCAGACGACGATCCTCACGCGCCGAACGTTACCGCCGACCCGTCCGGCCGGACGCGGTGACCGCTCCGTGGGCACCGGCACCCGCCGCGCCCGTCCGAGCGGCGACCCGGACGCGCGTCCTGGCACCATGGACGTGTGAGCGCTCCCCCGACCCCCGGCGCCGCCGCGCGGCCGTACCGGCTGGGTGTCCACGTCACGGACGCGGGCGTGGACGTGGCGGTGCTGGCCCCGCACGCGACCGCCGTGGAGCTGTGCCTGCTCGACGGCCCGGCGGACGCGCCGACCGAGCGGCGCGTCCCGCTGGACGGCCCGCGCCTGGGCGTGTGGAGCGCGTCCGTGCCGGGTGTGCGGCCCGGCCAGCGCTACGGGCTGCGCGCGCACGGCCCGTGGGAGCCGGCGCACGGGCTGCGGTACAACCCGGCCAAGCTGCTCGTCGACCCGTACGCCCGCGGGCTCGTCGGCGCGATGACCTACGGGCCCCCGACGTACGGCCACGTGGTCGGCGACGACCTCGCCGGGGACCCGTACGGCCCGCCGGACCCGCGCGACTCCGCGGCGCACGTGCCGCACGGCGTCGTCGTGGACACGCGCGGCCTGCCGGGCCCGGACCCGGCGGCCAACCGGCCGTGGACGCCCTGGGACCGGACCGTCGTCTACGAGGCGCACGTCAAGGGGCTGACCCACCTGCACCCCGCCGTGCCGCCCGAGCTGCGCGGCACGTACGCGGCGCTCGCGCACCCCGCGGTGCTCGACCACCTGCTGGGTCTCGGCGTGACGGCGCTCGAGCTGCTGCCCGTGCACGCGTTCACCTCCGAGCCGCACCTCGTCGAGAAGGGCCTCACGAACTACTGGGGCTACAGCACCCTCGGCTTCTTCGCGCCGCACGCCGCGTACGCGAGCCCGGCGGCGCGCGCGGCAGGCCCCGCGGCGGTCCTCGACGAGGTCCGCGGGGCGGTGCACGCGCTGCACGAGGCGGGCCTCGAGGTGCTCCTCGACGTCGTCTACAACCACACGTGCGAGGGCGGCCTGCCGGGGCAGCACGTCGCGTGGCGCGGCCTCGACAACGCGTACTACTACCGCCACCTCGGCGGCGTCCCGGCGGCGCTCGACGACGTGACCGGCACGGGCAACTCGCTCGACTTCTCGCGTGCGGGCGTCGTCGCCACCATGCTGGACTCGCTGCGGTACTGGGCGGAGGTCGTCGGCGTCGACGGGTTCCGCTTCGACCTCGCCGTCACGCTGGGTCGCAGCCACGACGGCTACCGCGCCGACCACGCGGCGCTCGTCGCCGCCGCGACGGACCCCGTGCTCGCGGGCCTCAAGCTCGTCGCGGAGCCGTGGGACGTCGGCCTCGGCGGCTGGCGCACCGGCCAGTTCCCGCCGCCGTTCGCCGAGTGGAACGACCGGTTCCGCAACGCGGTGCGCTCCTTCTGGCTGGCCGACCCGGGACGCGCCGCCCACGGCCTGCCGGGCCACCGCGTCCGCGACCTCGCGACGCGCCTGTCCGGGTCCGTCGACCTGTTCGGCCACGGCACGCCGCCGCTGCTGCGCGGCCCGGGCGCGTCCGTCAACTACGTGACGGCGCACGACGGCTTCACGATGGCCGACCTCGTGGCCTACAACCACAAGCACAACATGGCCAACGGCGAGCAGAACCGGGACGGCTCCGACGACAACCGGTCGTGGAACCACGGCGTCGAGGGCCCGGTCACGGCGGACTCGCCCGCCGCCGACGTCGCCCCGCTGCGCCGCCGCTCGATCCGCAACCTGTTCGCGACGCTCGTGCTGTCGGCCGGCACGCCGATGATCACGGCCGGCGACGAGATCGGCCGCACGCAGCAGGGCAACAACAACGCGTACTGCCAGGACAGCGAGATCTCGTGGGTGCGCTGGGACCTCAGCGACTGGCGCGCGGACCAGCTCGCCACCGCGCGGCACCTGCTCGCGCTGCGGCGGGAGCACCCCGCGCTGCGCACCGACCGGTTCTACTCCGGCACGCCGGTGCGCCGGGGGGGCCCGCCCGACCTCGCCTGGTACGGGGCCGACGGTGCCGAGTTCGACCACGCACGCTGGCACGACGCCGCGATCCGCACGTTCCAGATGGTCCGCGTCGCGCCCGACGACGACCGCGTGCTGCTGGTCGTCAACGGCGCGCTCGACCCGGTCGACGTGACGGTGGCCGGCGACCCCGACCATCCGTGGTGCCTGGCGTGGGACTCCGTCTGGGAGCACCCGACGGAGGGTGCCGCGGGCACCCACGGCGCCGTGCTGCACGCTCCGGCCGGCCAGGTGACGACCCTCGACCCCCTGAGCATGCGGGTGTACGTGCTCGCCGCGGACGCCGCGCCGCAGCCCTGACTGCGAGCTCCTGACCTGGCGAGCTCCTGAGCTGCCGCGCTCCTGAGCTGCCGCGCTCCTGAGCGGCCGCACCGGCCGACCACCGACGAGGGCCGGGCGGTGCAGGCGTACTGCACGTCGGTGCTCGTCAGGCTCGGTCGGACGGTACGGCCGTAGGGGGAAGCGTCAGCCCTCCGCTTGGCGGACGTCCGTGCCTGCCTCGGCGAACGCCTTGAAGTCCTTCATGTGCTGCCGTGACTGCTTCATGAAGGAACCGCGCAGCAGAGGTGCGGCCAGCCGCATCAGGCCGGTGAAGCGGTACTCGTTCTCGCTCACCCAGAGCGTGCACCCAGGACCGCACGCGGTGAGACGTTCGCGGGCCGCGCCCCACATGCCGTCAGCGACGATCTCGCGCTCGAAGTGGATCACCCGGTCCGCGGGGACGTCGCGCAGGTCCGCCGGTTCCCGGCGCGTCACGGTCTCCGAGCAGACCATCGTCTGCTGCCCTGACCGCAGCACGACCCTCGACTCGGTACCGACCTGGCCGTCCTCACCGTGCACCGGCTCGTGCGACACCAGGCCCCGTAGCCACTTCGGCCGGTGCGCGGGGTCCTCGAGAAGCGGGACGACGGCATCTCGGGGCGGCGCGATCTCGATCGAGACGGTGAACTTCACGGTGCGGTGCTCCTCCTCCTCGGACGACGGCGATGCGTGACGACCGGACCTGCCAGACCCGCACCGGCCTCGCACGTCTCTCGCTCTCACGTGGGCACGTCGAACCGTACGGTGAGGTCGCTCCAGGTGGCAGGTCGGAGCAGGGCGATCTGCGAGGCGGTCGTGGCAGGAACGGCGACGACGGCTCACCCCTCCACCGCGGCGAGGGCGACGGCTCGCGCTCCCGCGCCGACGTCCTGACCTACAGTGCGGCACATGAACCACCACGACGTCGTGGTCGTCGGTGCCGGGCTCGCGGGCCTGGTCACCACCGCCGAGCTGCTCGCCGCGGGCCGGCGCGTGCTGCTGCTCGAGGCCGAGCCCCCCGCGAGCCTCGGCGGGCAGGCGTGGTGGTCGTTCGGCGGGCTGTTCCTCGTCGACTCCCCGGAGCAGCGTCGGCTGGGGGTGCGGGACTCGGCCGACCTCGCGCTCGCCGACTGGCTGGGCTCCGCAGGGTTCGCCGACGACGGCTCCGACCGCTGGGGGCGCGCGTGGGCGGAGGGGTACGTCGACTTCGCCGCCGGGGGCATGCGTGCGTGGCTGCACCGGCTCGGCGTCCGCTGGTTCCCGCTCGTGCAGTGGGCCGAGCGCGGCGGCTACCTGGCCGAGGGGCACGGCAACTCGGTGCCCCGTTTCCACGTCACGTGGGGCACGGGTCCGGGGGTGCTCGAGCCGTTCGTCCGCGCGCTGCTCGACGGCCGTCGCGCGGGCCGCGTCGAGGTGCGGTCCCGGCACCGCGTGACCGGCCTGGTGGTGACGCACGGCCGCGTGACCGGCGTCCGCGGCGACGTCCTCGCGCCCGACCCGGCGCCGCGCGGCGCACCGTCCGCGCGCACGGCCGTCGGCGCCTTCGAGGTGGCGGCGCCGGCGGTCGTCGTGGCGACCGGCGGCATCGGCGGCGACCACGACCTCGTGCGGGCCGCGTGGCCCGCCGACGCGGGTCCGCTGCCGGCGCGGATGCTGTCCGGCGTGCCCGACCACGTCGACGGCTCGGGGATCGCCGCGGCGCGGGACGCCGGCGCCCACGTCGCACACGCCGGGCGCATGTGGCACTACCCCGAGGGCATCGCGAACCACTCTCCCGTCTGGTCGCGGCACGGCATCCGCATCCTGCCCGGCCCGAGCTCCCTGTGGCTCGACGCGGACGGCGAGCGCCTCCCGCCGCCCCTGTTCCCGGGGTTCGACTCGCTCGGTGCGCTGCGGCACGTCACGGGCCGCGGCGACGACCACTCGTGGTTCGTCCTCGACCGCACGATCCTGGGCGCCGAGCTCGCGCTGTCCGGCTCCGAGCAGAACCCCGACCTGACGGGCCGCAGCGTGCCGCAGCTGCTGCAGCGGGTGCTGCCCGGCGCGGTGGGGCCCGTCGAGGAGTTCGCGTCCCGGTCGCCCGAGTTCGTCACCGCGGACACGCCCGCCGGCCTGGCCGCCGGCATGAACGCGCTCACCGGCACCGACCGGATCGACGCGGGGCGGCTGGCCCGCACCATCGCCGCCCGCGACACGCAGGTGGCGACCGGGCTCGGCAAGGACGCGCAGGTGGTGGCCACCGCCATGGCGCGCCGCTACGTCGTCGACCGGCTGATCCGCGTGGCGCCGCCGCACCGGCTGCTGGACCCGGCGCACGGGCCGCTGCACGCGGTGCGGCTGTCGGTGCTCACCCGCAAGACCCTCGGCGGGCTCGCGACGGACCTCGAGGGGCGCGTCCTGCGACCCGACGGCGACGTGCTGCCGGGCCTGTGGGCGGTCGGTGAGGCCGCCGGGTTCGGCGGCGGCGGCGTCCACGGCCACCGCGCGCTCGAGGGCACGTTCCTCGGCGGCTGCCTGTACACCGGCCGCGTCACCGGCCGCGCGCTCGTCGACGTGCTCTGACGCGCGCGCGTCGCGCGACGCGTCAGCCCGCCGTCGCCACCAGGCCCAGCTCCGCCGGCGACGTGAGCGCCGGGTGCCGCGGCACGACGCGCACCGTGTACCCGAACGCGCCGGTGGCCTCGAGCTCGACGTCGCCGGCGAACGCGTACCGCCCGGCCTCGAACGCGTCGGTGACGGCGAGCGCGTCGGTGCGGAACGACGTGAGCTCGTCGTCAGGCCCGACCGGCCCGTGCAGCACCTGCACCTCCACGTCCTCGGGCGCGAGGTCGCCGAGCCCCACCCACGCCTGCACGTGCAGGCGGTCCCCCACCTGCGCCGACCCCTCGACGCCGCCGGAGTCGACGTGGTCCACGTGCACGGCGGGCCACGCGTCGCGCACGCGCGCCTTCCACGCGGCGAGCTCCCGCGCCCCGGCCCGGTCGTCCGCGGCGAGCTCCGCCCCGGCGGCCGCGGCCGGCACGTACAGGTGTGCCACGTAGTCCGCCACCATGCGCGTGGCCTGCACCTTCGGCCCGAGCGTCGCGAGCGTGTGCCGCACCATGTCGAGCCACCGCCGCGGCACGCCGTGCTCGTCGCGGTCGTAGAACCGCGGCACCACCTGGTGCTCCAGCACGTCGTAGAGCGCCGCGGCCTCGAGGGCGTCGCGCACCGCCGGCTCGTCCACGCCGTCCGCGGTCGGGATCACCCAGCCGTTCTCCCCGTCGTACCACTCGTCCCACCAGCCGTCGCGGACCGACAGGTTGAGCCCGCCGTTGAGCGCGACCTTCATGCCGGAGGTGCCGCACGCCTCGAGCGGGCGCAGCGGGTTGTTCAGCCACAGGTCGCAGCCGGGGTAGAGCGTCGACGCCATGCGCATGTCGTAGTCGGGCAGGAACACGACGCGGTGGCGCACGTCGTGCTGGTCGGCGAACGCCACGAGCTCGGCGATGAGCTTCTTACCCGGGACGTCGTCGGGGTGCGCCTTGCCGGCGACGACCACCTGCACCGGCCGCTCGGGGTCCAGCAGCAGCGCCCGGAACCGCTCGGGGTCGGCGAGCATGAGGGTCAGCCGCTTGTACGTGGGCACGCGCCGCGCGAACCCGATGGTCAGCAGGTCGGGCGACAGCACGTCGTCCACCCAGCCGAGCTCGGCCTGCGCGGCGCCGCGCTGGCGCCAGGACGCCCGCACCCGGTCCCGCGCGTCGGCGACGAGCCGCGCCCGCAGCCGCCCGCGCACCTGCCACAGCTGCTCGTCGGTCACCGCCTCGCGGCTCGTCCAGCCCACTCCGGTCGCGAGCTCCTGCGCCGTCATGCGACCGGCGGCGAGCTCGGTCAGCTCGGGTGCCACCCAGGTGGGCGCGTGCACACCGTTGGTGATGGACCCGATCGGCACCTCCGCGGGGTCGAACCCCGGCCACAGCGGCGCGAACATCTCGCGCGACACGCGCCCGTGCAGCAGCGAGACGCCGTTGGCGCGGGCCGCGAGCCGCAACCCCATGAGGGCCATGTTGAACGCGAGGGGGTCGCCGCCCTCGTGGTCCTCCGCGCCGAGTGCCAGCACCGTCGCCGTCGGCAGGTCGCCGTCGCCGACGAGCGCGTCGACGTACCGCCGGACCGTGTCCGCCTCGAACCGGTCGATGCCGGCCGGCACGGGCGTGTGGGTCGTGAAGACCGTGGTCGACCGGACCAGCTCGAGCGCCGCCGGGACGTCCGCGCCGTCGGCGACGAGCTCGCGGATCCGCTCCACGCCGAGGAAGCCCGCGTGCCCCTCGTTGGTGTGGAACACGTCGGGTGCCGACGCCCCCGTCAGCCGCGCCCAGGCGCGCAGCGCGCGCACGCCCCCGACCCCCAGCAGCAGCTCCTGCTGCAGGCGGTGCTCGCCACCGCCGCCGTACAGGCGGTCGGTGACGTGCCGCCCGGCGTCGTCGTTGGCCGGCACGTCGGAGTCCAGCAGCAGCAGCGGCACGCGCCCCACCTGCGCCACCCACACCTGAGCGTGCAGCGTGCGGGCGCCGGGCAGCGCGAGCCGCACGGCGGCGGGCGTGCCGTCCTCCTCGCGCAGCAGCGTCAGCGGGAGGTCGTCCGGGTCCAGCACCGGGTACGTCTCCGTCTGCCAGCCGGCGCGGTCGAGGGCCTGGCGGAAGTACCCGGAGCGGTAGAGCAGGCCCACGCCGACGAGCGGCACGCCGAGGTCCGACGCGCTCTTCAGGTGGTCGCCCGCGAGGATCCCGAGCCCGCCCGAGTACTGCGGCAGCGCGGCGGCGAGCCCGAACTCCGGCGAGAAGTAGGCCACCGTCGCGGGTAGCGCCGCGCCGGACAGCCGCTGGTACCAGCGGGGCTCGTGCCGGTACGCGGTCAGGTCCGCGGCGGCCGCGCGGACGCGGGCGACGAAACGCTCGTCCGCCGCGAGCGCCGACAGCCGCTCGCGGCTGAGCGCGCCGAGGAACGCGACCGGGTCGCCCTGCACGTCGTCCCAGAGCCGGCGGTCGACGTCCGCGAGCACGGCGCGCGTGGCGGGGTGCCACGACCAGCGCAGGTTGCGGGCCAGGGTGTCCAGGGCGGCGAGGGGGGCTGGCAGCACGGTGCGCACGGTGAACCTGCGGATCGCTCTCACGGGCGCAGACTACGCATTCGGGACCATTCGCACAGCCCTCCGGACCGGTCGAACCGGACGGATGTCCGGGTCGGGGGCGACGCGCTCGCTGCGGATGCCGGGGGCCGGGGGTGGCGGATAGGTTCGTCGCGTGAGGACTCCCCAGCGTCCGCGTCGATCGTCACCGGCCACGACACCGGGCCGGCCGCGTACCACCGCGCCCGTCCCGTCGAGCCCCGAGACCCGGGAGGCCGCCGCACCGGCGATCCCCACCGCACCCGCGGCCGCGCCCACGGCCACGGCCCCGCTGCCGCCCGCGCTGCCGATCGGCCGGATCCCCGTGGTCGACGTCTCCCCCGTCGCGGAGGAGGGACGCTTCCCCGCGAAGGCGGTCGTCGGCGAGCCCGTCCCGGTCCGCGCGACGGTGTTCCGGGAGGGGCACGACGCGGTCGGCGCGACCGCGGTGCTGACGCGGCCGGACGGCACGGACCACTCGTGGGCGCGCATGGTCGACGTCGCGCCCGGTCTCGACCGGTTCGAGGCGCACCTGGTGCCCGACGCGGAGGGCGACTGGACCTTCCGCGTCGAGGGCTGGTCCGACCCGTACGGGACGTGGGCGCACGATGCCGCCATCAAGGTCGGGGCCGGCGTGGACGTCGAGCTCATGCTGACCGAGGGCGCCCGCGTCCTGGCGCGCGCCGCGGGGCGCACGGGCGCCGACGCGATGCCCGAGCGCGACGCCCGCACGCTGCTCGACGCCGTGGCGGCGCTCGAGGACACGAGCCGGCCCCCGGCGGCACGCCTGGCCGCCGGGCTCGCGCCGGACGTGCGGGAGGCGCTCGCGCGCACGCCGCTGCGCGACCTCGTGACGTCGTCGCGGGCGTACCCGCTCGTCGTGCACCGCCGTCTCGCGCTCACGGGCGCCTGGTACGAGCTGTTCCCCCGCTCGCACGGCGCCACGTACGACGAGACGACGGGCAGGTGGACGTCGGGGACGCTGCGCACGGCGGCGCGCGAGCTGCCGCGCATCGCGTCGATGGGCTTCGACGTCGTGTACCTGACGCCGATCCACCCCATCGGCACGTCGCACCGCAAGGGCCGCAACAACGCGCTCGCGGCGGAGCCGGGCGACCCCGGGTCGCCGTACGCGATCGGCTCGCCCGACGGCGGCCACGACGCCATCGAGCCGACGCTCGGCACCTTCGAGGACTTCGACGCCTTCGTGGCGCGCGCGCACGACCTCGGCATGGAGGTCGCGCTGGACCTCGCGCTCCAGGCGTCGCCGGACCACCCGTGGGTGCGCGAGCACCCGGAGTGGTTCACGACGCGCGCCGACGGGACGATCGCGTACGCGGAGAACCCGCCGAAGAAGTACCAGGACATCTACCCCCTGAACTTCGACAACGACCCGGAGGGGATCTACCAGGAGATCCGCCGCGTCGTGCAGGTGTGGATCGACCACGGCGTGACGCTGTTCCGCGTCGACAACCCGCACACCAAGCCGCTGTCGTTCTGGGAGCGCCTGCTGGCGGAGGTCCGCCGGGACCACCCGGACGTGATCTGGCTGTCGGAGGCGTTCACCCGGCCCGCGATGATGCTGACGCTCGCGAAGATCGGCTTCCACCAGTCGTACACGTACTTCACGTGGCGCAACACGAAGGCCGAGCTGGAGGAGTACCTCGCGGAGGTCGGCGGCGAGCACGGCGCGTGGATGCGCCCGAGCTTCTGGCCGACGACGCACGACATCCTGCCGCCGTACCTGCAGGCCACCGGTGTGACGGGCTTCGCGGTGCGGGCGGTGCTCGCCGCGCTGGGCGCGCCCACGTGGGGCGTCTACTCCGGGTACGAGCTCGTGGAGAACGTGCCGCGACCGGGCGTCGAGGAGCAGATCGACAACGAGAAGTACGAGTTCCGGCCGCGCGACTGGGAGCGCGCCGACGACCTCGGCATCGCGCTGCTCATCGGGCGCCTCAACGAGATCCGCCGCGCGCACCCGGCGCTGCAGCAGCTGCGCGACGTGCGCGTGCACCCCACCACGGACGACGCGCTCGTCTGCTTCTCGCGGCACCTCGACGCCGAGCACTCCCCCACGGGGCGCGCCGACACGGTCGTCGTGGTCGTCAACCTCGACACCGCCAACCCGCGCGACGGCGTGCTCGAGCTCGACCTGACCGCGTTCGGCCTGCCCACGGACCGGGCCGTCGTCGCCCACGACGTGCTCTCGCAGGAGACGTACGCGTGGACGTCGCACCCGTACGTGCGGCTCGACCCGGCGGTCCGCGTCGCCCACGTCGTGCACCTCGAGCACCCGGGCGTGACGGCGTGAGCGCCGACGTGCGCCCTCCGGCGGGAGGCCCCGGCACGGAGGAGCTGGCCGCGCGCTCGACCGACCCGGGCCGTCCCCCGGTCCCGTCCGGCGGCGTGACGACGGCGCCGCACCGCGAGCCGCCGCCCACGACGGGCGCGATCGCGCTCGGCGGGCTGCCCGAGCGCCGGCAGCCCGCGGTGCCGGAGC
Source organism: Cellulomonas sp. (assembly GCA_031178625.1). GTDB lineage: Bacteria > Actinomycetota > Actinomycetes > Actinomycetales > Cellulomonadaceae > Cellulomonas. The sequence goes on along the minus strand of JAPSIR010000025.1, from coordinate 522 downwards.
CGGTGCTGGTCCGCGACGGCCGTGACGACGACCCGGAGTGGTACCGCACGGCGGTGTTCTACGAGGTCATGCTGCGCACGTTCTCCGACTCGTCGGGGCAGGGCAGCGGCGACCTCGCGGGCCTCGTGCAGCGCCTCGACTACCTGCAGTGGCTGGGCGTCGACTGCCTGTGGCTGCCGCCGTTCTACCCCTCGCCCATGCGCGACGGCGGGTACGACGTGTCGGACTACACGGCCGTCGCGCCGCAGTACGGCACGATCGAGGACTTCCGCACGCTCGTGCAGGAGTGCCACCGCCGCGGCATGCGCATCGTGGTCGACCTCGTCATGAACCACACGAGCGACCAGCACCCGTGGTTCCAGGCGTCCCGCTCGGACCCGGAGGGGCCGTACGGGGACTTCTACGTGTGGAGCGACGACAACACGCGCTACCAGGACGCGCGCATCATCTTCGTCGACACCGAGACGTCGAACTGGACGTTCGACCCCGTGCGCCGGCAGTACTTCTGGCACCGGTTCTTCT
>JAPSIR010000193.1 GCA_031178625.1 Cellulomonas sp. | reverse complement strand
GACGCAGGTCGCGATGGAGCAGCCCGGGTGCCTGCACGCCAACATGGACGTCTACAAGTGGTGCCTCAAGCTCGGCCCCGCCGTGCCGGGCGACCTGCTGCTCGACGCGTTCGACCTCGCCCGGGACATCCGGGTGGTCGACATGCGCGCCTCGCCGTACGACGTGCGTCCGTACGGCCTCGACCCGATCGCGGTCGAGACGCCGGAGGGCAAGGCCGACTACGTGCGCCGTCAGCGGGCCTTCGCCGCGCGCGCCAACGCCCTGCGCACGCGGCTCCTCGCGGTCTGCACGACGCTCCTCCCCTGACGTCGCCCCTGCCGCCCGCCGCCCAACCGGCCGCCGCGCAGCACCGCGGCGGGGTGGTGCTGCGCGTCGGCAGGTCCGGCGGGGCGTCGGCAGGTCCAGCGGGCCGGTCTGGGGGCGCAGGCTCGTCAGGCGGGCGGCAGCCAGCCGAGCTGGGTGAGCCACGCCGCGCACGCGTCCGCCCAGCGGGCGACGTGCGGCTCCTCCGCCGCGAGGCCGAGGCCGTGGCGGCCGGACGGGTACACGTGCAGCTCGGCCGGCACGCCGGCGGCCCACAGCGCCCGCGCGTACAGCACCGCGTTGGCGACCGGCACGGCGGCGTCGTCGGCCGTGTGCCACACGAACGCGGGCGGCGTGGCGGCGGTGACCCGCAGCTCGGCGGACAGTGCGGCGCGCGCGTCCGCGGACGCGCCGGCGCCGAGCAGCGCCTCCACGGAGCCCTCGTGGGCGTCGGCGCCGAACGAGACGACCGGGTAGCACAGGACGGTGGCATCCGGCCGCGCCGCCGGGTCGTCGACCGTGGACAGCGTGGCCGCGAGGTGCCCGCCGGCGGAGAAGCCGAGCACGCCGACGCGCCCCGGGTCGACGTCCAGGCCCGTCCCGCCCGCACGGACCCACCGCACCGCGGCGGTCGCGGCGTCGAGCGGCGCCGGGTGCAGCGGCGCGGTCGCCCCCTCGGGCGCCACCGGGTAGCGCAGCACGACGGCGTGCACGCCGAGGTCGGCGAGCCACCGCGCCACCGGCTCGGCCTCGTGGTCGGCCGTCATCCGGTACCCGCCGCCCGGCAGCACGAGGACGACCGGCCGCGGCCCCGCCGCGTCGGACGCCACGAGGGTCACCCGGTCCGCGAGCGCGGCCGGCAGAGCCGCAGCGTCGGGGCGCACCACGCCGGCCCCCGGCGCACCGGTCCCCACCACGCCCCCGCTCACAGCGCGCCCGCCCGCACGGCGTCGACGCCCTTGTTCGCGAGCGCGTCGGCGCGCTCGTTGCCCGGGTCGCCCGCGTGCCCCTTCACCCAGACCCACGTGACGTGGTGCCGTGCGACCTCGGCGTCGAGCGCCTGCCACAGCTCCTGGTTCTTCACGGGCTTCTTGTCCCCGGTGCGCCAGCCGTTGCGCTTCCAGCCGTGCATCCACTTCGTCAGGCCGTTCATGACGTACGTCGAGTCGACGTGCAGCCGCACGACCGACGGCCCCTTGAGGGCGCGCAGCCCTTCGATGACGGCGGTGAGCTCCATGCGGTTGTTCGTCGTCAGCTCCTCGCCGCCGAACAGCTCGCGCTCGTGCGCGCCGGAGCGCATCCACGCTCCCCAGCCGCCCACGCCGGGGTTGCCCTTGCAGGCGCCGTCGGTCCACATCTCCACGCGGGGCAGGTCGTCGCCCGCCGTCACCTCGTCGCTCACGCGCACACGGTACGGCGGTGCGCACACGACGCGGTCACCACGTGCGGACGGCGGCGCGGCCGGACGTGCGGACGCGTTCGTCGACGGTCACGAGGGTGGCGTTCTCGGTCACCGCCTGCGCGACGAGCAGGCGGTCGAACGGGTCGCGGTGCTCCCACGCCAGGCGCCCGGCGAGGAGCGCGTGGTCGGCGCCGACGGGCAGCTCGGTGCCGCCGATCTCCGCGACGCGGCGCGACCAGAAGTCGACCAGGTCGCCGACGTCCAACTTCCTGAGCCGCTGCTTCGTCGCCACCTCCAGCGCGGACGCCGCCGAGACGAGGAGCGTGACGGCCGGGTCGGCGAGCTCGTGACGGACGTGCTCCGGTACGCGAGCCGGGTCACCGAGGAGCCACAGCAGGACGTGCGTGTCGAGCAGGTACCTCACTCCCAGGCCGCCAGCTCGGCCTCGTCCAGCGGCTCGTCGAACGTCGGCGGGATGTCGAGCCGCAGGGTGCCGAAGACGCGACGCCGGGGCTGCACGGGGACGAGGCGGACGACGGGGCGCCCCGCGCGCGCGATGACGACGTCCTCGCCGTCCTCCGCGCGGGCGATGAGGTCGGACAGGCGCGCCTTCGCCTCCTGGACGTTCATGGTCGTCGTCACGCCGCCACCCTACGCCGATGATCCACGCCGGACCAGACCGCCTGGTCCAGGCGAACCTACCGTCAGGACCGTCGCAGCACCGTCTCGCGGACCACCCGGCGCAGCACCTTGCCGACCTGCGAGCGCGGCAGGTCCGGCAGCACGACCATCCGCCGCGGCAGCGCGTACCGCGCGAGGCGGGTCTCGCACCACGCCCGCACGGACGCGAGGTCGATGCCCGACGCGCCCTCGTCGAGGACGACCGCGGCCACGACGCTCTCCCCCAGGTCGCCGGCGGGCTCCCCCACGACGGCGACGTCGCGGATGCCCGGCATGCCGCGCAGGTGGTCCTCGACCTGCGACGGGTACACCTTGAACCCGCCGCTGACGATCATCTCCTTCATGCGGTCGACGAGGACGACGAACCCGTCCTCCTCGAGCTGCACGACGTCGCCCGTGCGCAGCCACCCGTCGGCCAGCAGCTGGTGCGCGGTCTCCTCGGGCCGGTTCCAGTACCCCTGGAAGACCTGCGGCCCGGAGATCAGCAGCTCGCCGCGCTCGCCCGGCGCGACCTCGCGGGTCGGGTCCTCCTGGTCGACGACGCGCACGTACGTGGACGGGAACGGCAGGCCGAGGGCGCCGGGCCGGCGGTCGGCCGTCATCGGGTTGCCGAGCGCCACCGGGGACGTCTCGGTCATGCCGTAGCCCTCGATGACCAGACCCTGCGTGACGCGCTCCCAGCGCTCGGCGGTCGCGCGCGGCAGCGCCATCGCGCCGCTGATGGCGTACCGGAACGACGTGAGGTCGGCGCCGGACTCCTCGGCGGCGGCCGCTAGGCGGTCGAGCATGGGCGGCACGGCGGGCAGGAACGTGCCCGGGCGGCGCTTCTGCGCGGCGAGGACGCGCGCGGGGTCGAAGCTCGGCAGCACCACGAGCGTCGCGGCGATGCGGGTCGCGTACGTGAGGCACAGCGTGAGGCCGAACGCGTGGAAGAACGGCAGCACCGCGTAGACGACCTCGGTGCCGGGGCGCGCCTGCGTCCACGCCTGCCCCTGGATCGCGTTGGCGAGCAGGTTGCGGTGCGTGAGGACCGCACCCTTGGGCGTGCCCGTCGTGCCGCCCGTGTACTGCAGGAGCGCGACGTCGCCCGCGGCCGGCCCGGGTACGGACGCGTCGACGGGGCGCGCACCGCGCAGCAGCCGGTGCCAGTGCGGCACGTCCGCGGGCACCGGCCCGCGCATCGCCGCGCGGGTGCGCCGCGCCGACGGGACGGGCAGCCGCAGCGCCAGGCGGGACACCGGCGGCAGGTCGGCGCTGAGGTCCACGGCCACGACGTGGCGGAGGTCGGTGCTCTCGCGCGCCGCGAGCACGCGCGGCACGGCCTGCTCCCACACGACCGCGACGGTGGCGCCGCTGTCCGCCAGCTGGTGGGCGAGCTCGTCGGCGGTGTAGGTGGGGTTGTGCTCGACGACGACGGCGCCGATCCGCAGCACGGCCCAGAACGCCACCAGGTGCGTGGTGCAGTTCGGCAGCACGAGCGCGACGCGGTCGCCGGGCCCGACGCCCAGGTCGCGCAGCACGGCGGCGCCGCGCGCGACCTGGTCGGCGACCTGCGCCCACGTCGTCGTGCGGCCGAGGAAATCGACCGCGACACGTCCCGGGTGCTCGCGCGCTGTGCGCTCGAGCGTGGCCGTGAGCGGCTCGTCCGGCACGTCGACGTCCCGCGGGACGCCGGTCGGCCAGGCGGCGGGCAGGGCTGCGTCCGGTGTCGGGCTCATCACCCCGTCACGGTAACTTACGGACCCGTAGGTTACCCAGCCGTAGGTCCCGTGCCGCCGCCCGGGTGGGTGCCCGTGGCACGATCGCGAGGTGCCCGAGCCGTACGTCCCCGCCGCCGAGGTCCCCACCGGCCCCGTCGACGTCCCCGCGGCCGTCACCGCGCTCGCCGCCGGCGCACCGGTCGTCCCGGTGTGGCGCAACGAGCTCGGCGGGCTGACCTTCCGACTCGGCACCGACCGGTACGTCAAGTGGGTGGCCGCCGGCACGCCGGGGCTCGACCTCGCGGCCGAGGCGGCGCGGCTCGCGTGGGCGGCGCCCTTCACCGCCGTCCCGCGCGTCCTCGACCGGGGCGCCGACGACGACGGGAGCTGGCTCGTCACCGCCGCGATCGACGCCCGCAGCGCGGTCGACCCGTACTGGCTCGCCCGCCCCGTGGAGGCCGCGACCGCGCTCGGCCGCGGGCTGCGCGACCTCCACGACGCCCTGCCCGTCGGCGAGTGCCCGTTCGCGTGGTCCGTGCGCGACCGCCTCGACCGCGCGCTGGAGAACCTCGACGCCGGCGACACGCCCGCATCCTGGTCGCCCGAGCACCGCGCGATGGGTCTCGCCGAGGCACGGTACCGGCTCACCGAGCCGCCCGACCCTGACCTGCTGGTCGTCTGCCACGCCGACGCGTGCGCGCCCAACACGCTGCTGCACGACGACGGCACGGTCGCCGGCCACGTCGACCTCGGGCGGCTCGGCGTCGCGGACCGGTGGGCCGACCTCGCGATCGCGGCGTGGAGCGTCGACTGGAACCACGGGCCTGGGTACGACCACCACGTCTACGCCGGCTACGGCGTCGACCCCGACCCTGCGCGCATCGCCTACTACCGGCTGCTGTGGGACGCCTCCTGACGCGACCGTGCGAGGATCGCCCGGTGCCCGACGCCGCCACCCTGACCGCCCGCCTGCCCCGGGGCGGGCAGGCGCACGACCCCGACGCCCTCTACGAGGCGTTCACCGCGTGGGCGGCCGACCAGGGCCTGCGCCTCTACCCGCACCAGGAGGAGGCGCTGCTCGAGCTCGTCTCGGACGCGCACGTGATCCTGTCGACGCCGACCGGGTCGGGGAAGTCGCTCGCAGGCGTCGCCGCGCACGCGGTCGCGCTCGCGCAGGGCCGCCGGTCGTTCTACACCGCGCCCATCAAGGCGCTCGTGAGCGAGAAGTTCTTCGCCCTCGTCGAGGTCTTCGGCTCCGAGAACGTCGGCATGATGACGGGCGACACGGCCGTCAACGCCCAGGCGCCCATCGTCTGCTGCACGGCCGAGATCCTCGCGAACCTCGCCCTGCGTGACGGCCCCGACGCCGACGTCGGCCTCGTCGTCATGGACGAGTTCCACTACTACGCCGACCCGCAGCGCGGCTGGGCGTGGCAGGTGCCGCTGCTCGAGCTGACGCGCACGCAGTTCCTGCTCATGTCCGCCACGCTCGGCGACGTCGCGTTCTTCGAGGACGACCTGCGCCGGCGCACCGGCCGCGACGTGGCGGTCGTCGCGAACGCCGAGCGGCCCGTGCCGCTGACGTTCTCCTACGTCGTCGAACCGCTGCACGAGCTGCTCGACGAGCTCGTGCAGACGCAGCGCGCGCCCGTGTACGTCGTGCACTTCACGCAGAAGGAGGCCGTGGAGCGCGCGCAGGCGCTGCTGTCCTCGACGCTCGCCAGCCGCGCCCAGCGCGACGCCATCGCCGACGAGCTCGGCGGGTTCCGGTTCGGCCCCGGTTTCGGCAGGACGCTGTCGCGGCTGCTGCGGCACGGCGTCGGGGTGCACCACGCGGGCATGCTGCCGAAGTACCGCCGGGTCGTGGAGCGCCTCACGCAGAAGGGCCTGCTGCCGGTGGTGTGCGGCACCGACACGCTCGGCGTCGGCATCAACGTGCCCATCAGGACCGTCGTCCTGACGTCGCTCGTCAAGTACGACGGGCAGCGCATGCGGCACCTGACGGCGCGCGAGTTCCACCAGATCGCGGGGCGCGCCGGCCGCGCGGGCTTCGACACGGTGGGCGAGGTCGTCGTCATGGCGCCCGAGCACGTCATCGAGAACCGCAAG
>JAPSIR010000192.1 GCA_031178625.1 Cellulomonas sp. | reverse complement strand
CGACGCCGGCACCGCGGCCCGGCCGGACCCGGCCACCCGCGCGCTCGCGGAGTCCTGGGCCGCCGGTGCGGTCGGCTTCGTGCGCGGCGCCGGCGAGTGGTGGCTCGCCCACCGCGACGAGCCCGGCACCCCCGACCGCGAGGCGCTCACCGCGCAGGTCGCCGCGTGGCTGTGGGCGGGCCCGGTCGGCCTGCTCGCCCGGGACCGCCCGCCCCGCGACCGCCCGCCCCGTGACGGCACCCCGGACCACCACCCGCACGACGACCCCCGCACCACCGCCCACCCGGCACAGACCCACCAGCCCGGCGGCGACGACGCAGCCGGCACCCCGAGGGAGCAGCGATGACCACCACGACCGTCCGCCCCGAGGCCCGTCCCGCACCCACCGGCGCGGCCCCGCAGACGCGCGCCGAGCGCGTCGACGTCGCCGCGCTGGAGAACCTGCTGCTCGGGCAGTACGTGCAGCTCCGCCGCGAGGCGCGCGCCATCACCGCCGACCCCGACTTCCAGAAGGTCGAGGGCATGCCGATGGCGGAGCACCGCGAGCGGGTGCTGCACCAGCTGCGCCGGCTGGAGGCGGAGCACGACGTCCTGCGCGCGTTCCCGAAGCGGCTCGGCGGCGCGGACGACCACGGCGGCTCGCTCGCGCGGTTCGAGGAGCTCGTCGCCGCCGACCCGTCGCTGCAGATCAAGGCCGGCGTGCAGTGGGGGCTGTTCGCGTCGGCGATCCTGCACCTGGGCACCGAGCACCACCACGACACGTTCCTGCCGGACGCGATGCACCTGCGCGTGCCGGGCGCGTTCGCGATGACGGAGACGGGCCACGGCTCGGACGTCGCGTCCATCGGGACGACGGCCGAGTACGACGCGGACGCGCAGGAGTTCGTCATCCACACGCCGTTCCGCGGCGCGTGGAAGGACTACCTGGGGAACGCGGCCGTGCACGGGACCGCGGCGGTGGTGTTCGCCCAGCTCGTCACGGCGGCGCCGGGGCAGCCGAGGGTCAACCACGGCGTGCACGCGTTCTACGTGCCGCTCCGCGACCCGCGCACCCACGAGTTCCTGCCGGGCATCGGGGGCGAGGACGACGGCGTGAAGGGCGGCCTCAACGGGATCGACAACGGGCGCCTCCACTTCGACCACGTGCGTGTGCCCCGCACGAACCTGCTCAACCGGTACGGCGACGTCGCGCCCGACGGGACGTACTCGTCGCCCATCGCGAGCCCGGGCCGGCGCTTCTTCACGATGCTCGGCACGCTCGTGCAGGGGCGCGTCTCGCTCGACGGCGCCGCGGTCAACGCGAGCAAGATCGCGCTCGCGATCGCGGTCACGTACGCGAACCAGCGCCGCCAGTTCGCGGGCGGCGGCGCGGACGAGGTCACGCTGCTCGACTACGGCCAGCACCAGCGCCGCCTGCTGCCGCTCGTCGCGGAGACGTACGCGGCGACGTTCGCGCACGAGGAGCTGCTCGCCGCGTTCGACGACGTGTTCTCCGGCCGCGGCGACACCCCGGAGGGCCGCGAGGACCTCGAGACGCTGGCGGCCGCCCTCAAGCCGACGTCGACGTGGGGCGCGCTGCGCACCATCCAGACGGCGCGCGAGGCGTGCGGCGGGCAGGGCTTCCTCGCGGAGAACCGGCTCACGGGCCTGCACGCCGACATGGACGTGTACGTGACGTTCGAGGGCGACAACACGGTCCTCTACCAGCTCGTCGCCAAGCGGCTGCTCGCCGACTACGCGAAGTCGCTCAAGGGCCTGCAGGCCGACAGGGGCGACATGGCGCGGTTCGTCGCCGAGCGCGTCGCGGACGTCGCGCTGCACCGCACGCCGCTCGTCCGCGCCGTGCAGGCGCTCGGCGACCTGGGCGACGCGCGCCGGTCGGTCGGTCAGCTCCGCGACGAGCAGACGCAGCGCGACCTGCTCACGGACCGCGTCGAGGCGAAGGTCGCGCAGGTCGCGCAGGCCCTCGCCCCGGCCCGGCGGATGAGCCCCGACAAGGCCGCCGCGCTGTTCAACGCCCACCAGCACGAGCTCATCGAGGCCGCCCGCGCGCACGCCGAGCGCGTGCAGTGGGAGGCGTTCACGCGCGGCCTCGCGCGCGTCGAGGACCCGGGCACGCGTCAGGTGCTCACGTGGCTGCGGGACCTGTTCGGGCTCACGCTCGTCGAGCGCGACCTCGCCTGGTACCTCGTCAACGGGCGCCTGTCGGCCGGCCGCGCGCGGACCGTGACGTCGTACATCGAGCGGCTGCTCGCGCGCCTGCGCCCGCACGCGCAGGACCTCGTCGACGCGTTCGGCTACGGGCAGGAGCACCTGCGCGCGCCCATCTCGTCGGGCGTCGAGCACGAGCGGCAGGAGGAGGCGCGGACGTACTACCGGGCGCAGCGCGCGTCGGGCGACGCGCCGATCCCGGAGAAGCACGCGAAGGGCTGACGTTGCCGCTCAGGAGGCGCGTTCCCACCGCTCCACGTCGCCCGGGACGACCACGAACAGCGGGTGCGGGGCCGGGCGCCCGACCGCCGCGACCCAGCGGTGCCGCTCCGGCGAGCGCTCGGCGAGCTTCGCCAGCAGGTGCGCGAACTCCAGCTGCACCTGCCCCGACGTGACCGACATGCGGCCGACGCCGCGCGTCCGGGCGTCGTCGGGCAGGTGGACGCGGGCGGCGTCGTACCGGTAGCCGCGGCGTGCCGCCTCGTCCCGCACGGCGTGCAGGTAGGCCGCGATCGCGACGACGGGTTCCGGCTGCGCGCGGAACCGGTCGAGCTGCGGGTGCCTGGTGAAGCCCTTCGTGCGGTCGAGCAGGACCGCCTGGGCGAGGAGCGCCTCGCGCCAGCACGCGGTCAGCCCCTGGCGGTCGAGCAGGGCGGGGTGCAGGGACCAGAGCCTCATCGCCCCGCCGTCACCGCACGTTGCCCAGCACGGCCGCGGCCACGTCGGCCGGCCGGTGCTCGGGGAGCCAGTGGTCGGCGTCGAGCGCGACGTGCAGGTAGTCGCCGTCGACGTACCGGCCGGTCGCCGCGACGGACGCGGGCGCGAAGAACGGGTCGCGGCGGGCCGCGACGTACGTCGTCGGGACCTCGACGCGGGCCGTGCCGCCGCCGCTGGGCACCGGCAGCGCGCGGTACCAGGAGAGCGCGGCGGTGAGCGCGCCCGGCTCGCGCATGCGGGCGACGTAGCGGTCGGCACGGTCCGCCTCGAGCCCGGACCGGGTGAGCGCGTCGCGCAGGCGCGCGCCGTCGTGGGCGAGCAGCGTCCGCTCGGGGACGCCCGGGAGCTGGAACCAGCCGACGTACGACGAGCGCACGGCCTGCCCGCGCAGCAGCCCGGTGCGCATCGCCGCCGGGTGCGGCGTGCCGAGCGCGGTCAGCGACGCCGTGCGGTCGGGCTCGCGCGCAGCGAGGGCCCACGCCACGGCGCCGCCCCAGTCGTGCCCGACCACGTGCGCCGCCGCCACGCCCGCCGCGTCGAGCAGCGCCACCACGTCGGCCACCAGCTCCGGGACGACGTACGGACGCCGGCCGCGGGGCCGGGCGCCGGGGGAGTAGCCGCGCTGGTCGGGCACGAGCACGCGCACGCCCGCGCGCGTCAGCAGCGGGACGACCGCGTCGTACGCGCTGCCGTCCTGCGGGAAGCCGTGCAGCAGGACCGCGACGGGCGCGTCCGGGTCCGCGCCCGCGGGCGGGTGGTCGCGCACGTCGAACCGCAGGCCGTCCCGCGTGAAGTGGTCCATCCCGGCAGCACAGCACCCAGCGGCGGGGCGTGCCACCGGTCGGCGGTCCGGCGGCGCGTCGCCGTCGACCGCGCCGGCGGCCGCTAACGTCGCGACGTGGGCAGGCGGGGATGGGGTCGAGGCGTCCTCCTGACGTGCGTGGTGCTCGCCGTGGCCGCGTGCGGGACGGCGCCCGGGGGACCGGTCGCCGACGCCTCGCCCGTCTCGTCGAGCGGCGCCCCGTCCGCACCCGGGGCGACGGCCCCGGCGGCCGGCGTGGTGCGGGACTCCGGGACGCCGCTCACCGGCACGGGGGGCGCTGTGCTGCTCGTGGCGGGTGGGGCGGGCGTCGAGGTCGGTGCGCCCGACGACGGTGCGAGCACCGTGACGGCGACCGGGCCGGCGGGCGTGGTCGCGTGGGTCGCGCCGCCGCGCGGCGGGGGCGTCGAGCCGCAGGGCGACGGCTCCGTGGTGGTGCGTGACGCCGGCGGGGGAGTCGTCGCGGCGCTCGGGGCGCCGACGAGCGCCGACGGTGCACCCGCCGGGTGGCGCGTCCACGGGGAGGTGCTCGCGCTCGACGCGGGCCCGGGCGCGGCGTCGTTCGTGGTGGGGACGGCGGCGCTGGTCTCCGCCACGTGGGGCGAGGCCGAGGGCGGCCGCTCGCTGGCCGTGGTGCCGGGCGGGTGGGTGCGGGTCGGCTCGCTCGCGGCGCAGGCGGCCCTCGCGGCGCACCTCGAGGCCGCCGAGCCGGAGGCTGCCACCCCGTCCATGCGGGCGCAGCTGTGGTGCCACGCGCTCGGCGCGCCCGACAAGGACGCGTGGAACCTCGAGCCGTGGCGCCCCGACGTCGGCACGGTCACGATGATCGCGACGCGGTGCAACCCGACCGACGACGACGTCTGACGGTGCCCGTCGGGGCAGTCGGCGCGGTCGGCGCGTCCGCCCGGGTCAGTCCTCCGGCGTGCGCCGCGTCCTGAGCACGAGGACGCCGCCCGCCAGCACCGCCGCGAGGCCGAGCGCCAGCACGGGGACCGCGGAGGACCCCGTCGCCGACAGCACGTCGGCGTCCGTCCCGGCGGTCCCGCGCACGACCAGCGTCCCCGCCGCCTCGGACCCGGCGGCGAGCACCTCGGCCCTCGGTGTCGCAGCGGCGGTCGGCGACGCGGGGGGGACGGCGACCGCGGCCGTGCCGGTCCGCGTCGGCGTGGCCGCCGGCGCAGCCGTCGTGGGCGTGGGTGCGGCGGCGTCGGCCGGCGGGGCGGCGGGCGCCGGCGCGACCGGAGCCGGGGTCGGGGCCGGCACGGCGGGCTGCGGGGCGGGCGCGGGCACCGCGGGTGCGGGGGCCGCGGTGCGGCACACCGGCGCCTGACCGCCCTCGCCGAAGTGCTCGTCGAACCCGGCGACCTGCACCCAGCGGACGCACGCGTCCGTCGGCAGGCCGAGGCGGTCCCACGTGACGGACCCTGCGCCGACGAGGTCGTGCCACCGCGTCCCGGGCCCCTCGAGGTGCACGTTCGTCGCGCCCGCACCCGTCGCCGACGTCCACAGCACGTTGAGGTGCGCGTGCTCGGCCAGCGCGTGCCCGGCCGGCAGCTCCAGACCTGCGCCCGTGACGCGGTACGGCGTCGGGGCGTCGGACCCGGCGGCGGCACCGGTCGCGGTCGCGGCGAGAAGGGCGGCGGACGCGGCGAGCGTGAGCGCGGCGGCGCCGAGCACGGGTCGGACGGCGGCTGGCACAGCGGTGCGGGGGTGCATCGGGCCTCGTTCGGGGCGTGCGGACGGGCGGGCGCGGGCGTGCGCCGACCACGCCGGGAGGACGGGGGGACCACCCGGCGTACCGGCGCGGCGACGGCAGCGTAGCGGGACCGAAGCGACGTACGGGACGGAACGGACATGATGGTTCTCTCATCGACGCGCAGGTCAGGGGCGCGCAGGTGGCCGGGGACGCCGTGCGCGCCGCACGGCGGTGTCGGGGGTGCCCGCTAGCGTCCGCCGTGTGACGACCACCGGTGCGCCCAGGTCCGTGTCCGCCGCCGAGCGGCGCGCCCGGCTCGGCCGCCGCCACGCGCTCGCGCCGGGGCACGGCGCCGCGGACCCGGTCGCGGCGGCGCGGGCGGTGGTGGCGCTGCACAGCACGGACCCGGCGACGACCGTCCTGTCCGTGCTCGCGCGCACGCCCGGGGCGACGCCGGCGGACGTGGAGCGGGCGCTCTACGAGGACCGTGACCTGGTCCGCGTGCTCGCGATGCGGCGCACCCTCTTCGCGGTGCCGCACGACCTCGCCGCGACGGCGCTGGTGGCGGCCGGCGACACGGTGGCGGCGGAGCAGCGCCGGCGCCTGCACCAGCTGCTGGTCGCGTCGGGGGTGACGGACGACCCGGGCCCGTGGGTCGCCCGCGCGGAGCGGGCCCTGCTCGACGCCGTCGCGGCGGCCGGCGAGGCGACGGCCCCCGAGCTCGCCGCGGCGGACCCGCTGCTCGCGACGCGGGTCGTGCTCGAGCC
>JAPSIR010000191.1:2302-6227 GCA_031178625.1 Cellulomonas sp. | reverse complement strand
GTGCGGGCGAGCGGCTCGACGATGTCGCGGCACGCGCGGACGCGGGCCTCGTCGCCGCTGGCGGAGGCGCCGAGCAGCTCACGGAAGACCCACGTGTACACCGACAGCAGGCGCTGCCCGCCCTCCCACGCGGCGACGTCGAGGCTCGCGATGAGCTCCGCCACGATCTCCTGGGCGTGGGCCAGGTGCTGGGTGGCTCCTGGCCTGTCCCCCGCCGCGAGCGCGGCGGCGCCGCGGTCCACGTCGAGCAGCAGGCGGTCGACGAGCATCGTCAGCAGGCGCGCCGGGCTGGCGGTCTGCACCGCTGCGGCGACGTAGCGGGTGCGGGCGTCGTACATGGGACCCTCCGGGTCTGGGTCAGCGGTTCGTGGACTGCGACGTCAGGGCGGCCAGCTGGCTCGTCAGGTACGACGACTGCGCGTTCATCTTCTGCAGGGTGATCTCGAGCGCCGCGTACGTGCGCTCGAGCGACGCGCGGCGCACGGCCAGGCGGTCGTCCCAGCTCGCGATGCGGTCGCCCAGGTCGCGGACGGTGTCCTGCTGGGCGGTGACGACCTGCGTGAGGGTGCCCGTGCTCGGGTCCGACGCGTTCTTCGCCGTCGTCGCCAGGCGCTCCGAGACGCCGCGCACGACCGCCTCGACCTTCGCCGGGTCGGCCGCGAGCGCAGCGGTGAGCTTCGTGTCGTCGAACGTGAACGTGCCGTCCCGGTTCAGGACGATCCCCACGTCGGCCGGTGAGATCCCGTTCACGGGCAGGGACGCCTGCGAGAGCACCGACTGCTGGAGCAGGCGGATCGAGGTGTCCCCGGCGAACAGGCCGCCCGAGACGACGGTGCGGCCGTCGGACGCCGTGGTGGTCGAGCTCTTGGTCCGCGACGTGATCTCGGAGAGCACGGTGTTGAGGTTGGTCACCAGGCCCGACGCGAGCTGCTTGAGCGCGTTGTCGTCGCGCGAGACGGTGAGGTTCACCGGTGCGGCGTCGGCTGCCGTGACCGTGCTGACGGTCAGGTCGACCCCGGTCAGCACGCCTGCGAACGTGTTCGACGAGGACGTGAGCGTCTGCGCCGCGGCGGAGCCGGGGAACAGGGTGAGCGACGCGTCCGACGCGGCCCGGATCGTGTCCGTGGCGAGCGCGACCCGTCCGTCGGCACCTGCGTACGCGACGGTGAAGGCGTTCGCCGCGCCCGTGTCGGCGCCCGTCAGCTGCAGCCGCGACGTCGTCTCGCCGGTGCGACGCCCGTCCGCGTCGAGCACGTCGACCTTGACGGCCGTCGCCCGCACACCCGTGCCCGCGGCGTTGAAGGCCTCCGCGACGTCGGCCAGCGACGCGCTGGCCGCCGTGACGGTCGTCGTGGTGCCGCCGCGCGTGATGGTGAACGAGGGCTTCTCACCCGCGTGGGCGTCCGCCGGGGGCAGCGTGACGAGCGACGCCTGCGACGCCGCGACCGACGTGACGCGGAACGTCAAGGTGCCGGGCTGGGCACCGGCCGCGGCGGTGGCCGTGGCGCCGACCGCGCCGGTGACGCCGGGCTGCGCCAGGGAGGCCTTGACCGCGCCCCAGGACTCGACCTTCGCCGCCTTGGTGGCGTGCTCGGCGAGCGACGCGACCCGCGTGTTCAGCGCCTGCAGCGCCGACACGAGCGACGTCGCCTTGGCCTGCTTGGTCTTGAGCATCGACTGCCCGCCGGCCTCGAGGGTCATGAGGCTGTTGATGAGGTCGGTCGTGGGCAGGCTGCTGACGAGCCCGTCGATCGTCGCCATCGGTGCGCTCTCCTCGGTCGCCCCGGGGGGTGCCCGGGCGTGGTCGTGCGGGGGGGTGATGCGCGACCGGCGGTGGGCGGGACGGTGCGTCCCCCCCACCGCCGGTCGGTCGTGCGGTCGTGCTGTGCGGCGGTCAGCGACCGCGCGTGCTCACTGCAGGAGCGAGAGCACCGACTGCGGCAGGTTCTTGGCCTGCGCGAGCATCGCGGTGCCCGCCTGCGACAGGATCTGCGAGCGGGTGAAGGACACCATCTCCTGCGCCATGTCCGTGTCGCGGATGCGGCTCTCCGACGCGGACAGGTTCTCCACCGAGACGTTGAGGTTGTTGATGGTGTGGTCGAAACGGTTCTGCACGGCACCGAGCTCCGACCGCTGCTTGGAGACGTCGCGGATGGCGTCGTCGATCGCGTCGATCGCCGCCTCCGCACCCGTCTGGCCACCCGTGGAACCGAGGGCCAGCGTGCCCTCGTCGCCGCCCGCCACACCCAGACCGGCCAGGCCGCTGACGGTGATGCCGCTCGCGCCGTTGGTGGTCGAGGTGAAGGTGAGCTCGCCGGCACCGTCGACGGCCGCCGTCACGCCGGCACCCGCCGCGTTGATCTGCGACACGATGTCGTCGGTGTCCGCACCGGTGGAGCCACCGGTGATCTCGATGTCCTTGCCGTTGACGTTGATCGTCGCGGTGGCGTTCGCCGCGACGGCCGCGGCGGAGAAGTCCGCCGAGCCGGTCCACGTCGAGGCCGACGGGGTGCCGCCCGCCGCCGAGGTGACGTTGAGCGAGCCGACGCCGAGGGCCGTCGCGCTCATGGCGCTGATGTTGACCGTGATCTTGTCCGCGGCCGTCGTGTTGGCGCCGACCTGGAACGCACCCGAGTAGTTGCCGTCCAGCAGCTTGCTGCCGTTGAACTGCGTCGTGTCGGCGATGCGGTCGAGCTCCGTGGTGAGCTGGCCGATCTCGTCCTGGATGTTCGTCTTGGCCTGCGCCGAGAGAGCACCGTCGTTCGACGCCTGCACCGACAGCGTGCGCATGCGCTGCAGGATGGAGTGCGTCTCGGTGAGCGCGCCCTCCGCGGTCTGCACGACGGAGATGCCGTCCTGGGCGTTGCGGACGGCCTGCTTCGTGCCGCCGATCTGCGCCCGGAGGCCCTCGGAGATCGCCAGGCCGGCGGCGTCGTCCGCGGCCCGGTTGATCCGCAGGCCGCTGGACAGCTTCTCGAGCGACTTGGACAGGTCGTTCTGGGTGGTGCCGAGGTTGCGGTACGCGTTCAGCGCCGCGACGTTCGTGTTGATCGAGAGACCCATCGTTCTCTTCCTCCTTGAGTCGGGTCAGTGGTGGCCCTTCCGTGGGCACACCCCGTCTATCGGACCCGCGCCGGCACCTCTGAGGTTTTCCCGGGCGGGAGTTTCTGGGACCGGCAGGTCAGCCGGCGCGGACCGGCGCGTCCACCGCGGTCGCGCGCTGCGTCGGCACCGTGCCGTGCGGCGCGGGGAGGCTGGCGAGCGTGGCACGCGAGGCGATCGAGGCGAAGTACGCCTGCCGGCGCCGCTCGGCGACGCCGTCGGGACGCTCGGGCGCCGACACCAGGTCGGGGTCGAACGCCGTGTTGAGGCCGTCGCGCAGCAGGGTCAGGGCCTCCGAGCGGAGCTGGCTGACGCGCGACTGCGTGACGCCGAGCTCCGCGGCCAGCTCCGCGACGGAGCGGTCCTCGAGGTACAGGCCGCTGACGACCACCCGCAGGCGGTCCGGCAGCTCCTCGACGGCGGCCCGCAGCCAGTGCACGCGCTCGCCGGACAGGAGCGCCTGCTCCGGCGTCTCACCGCGGTCCTGGACGGTGTCCGCCACCGTGCTGTCCGGCAGGTCGAGGGAGAGCAGGCGGCGGGCCGACTCGGCGCGCGTGGCGTCGACGGCCCCCACCTCGCACCCCATCGCGGAGGCGAGCTCCTCGCGGGTCGGCGTGCGGCCCAGCGTGGCGCGCAGGCGCTCGGCGGCCGACTCGAGCTCGCGCCCGCGGCGCCGGGCACCTCGGCTCGCCCAGTCCATGGAGCGCAGCTCGTCGATCAGGGCGCCCTTGATGCGCAGGGACGCGTACCGCGCGAACGGCACGTTGGTCGACGGGTCGTACGCCCGTGCCGCGAGGACGAGGGCGAGGGCACCGGCCGACGC
>JAPSIR010000191.1:0-2202 GCA_031178625.1 Cellulomonas sp. | reverse complement strand
CACCTGCTCGAGCTGTTGCTCTTCAAGCTGGAGGAGGAGCAGCTCGTGCTCACCGCCGGGCGCACGCGCTGGCTCGCCCACGCCACGCGCGAGGTCGAGACCGTCCTCGACGAGATCCGCACGGCCGAGCTCGGCCGTGCGGTCGAGGTCGACGAGGTCGCGAGGTCGCTCGACCTCGACGCCGGCGCCAGCCTCGCCACGCTCGCGGCGCACGCACCCGCGCCGTGGGACGACATCCTGCGCGCCCACCGCGACGCGTTCGCCGGGCTCACCACGGAGATCTCGACCCTCGCCGACGGCAACCGCGAGCTCCTCGCCGTGTCCCACCGCGCCGCGCAGGAGACCCTGCTGTCGCTGCAGGACACCGTGCAGACCTACGACGGCCACGGCCAGCGCACGGCTGACCCGCACACCGCCCACCTGCTCGACCAGTCCATCTAGGAGCGCTGCGTGAGCACCTTCTCCGGTCTCGGGACCGCACTCAGCTCCCTCACCGCCCAGCGCAAGGCGCTGGACGTCGCGGGGAACAACGTCGCCAACGCCAACACCGTCGGCTACACGCGCCAGCGCGCGCTGCTCGGCTCGATGCCCGCGGCCACCGTGCCGTCCATGTTCTCCACCTCCGACGGCGTCGGGCTCGGCTCGCGGGTCACGTCCGTGCAGCGGCTCGGCGACGTCTTCGTCGACACCCGCGTGCGGGCCGCGGCCGGCTCGGCCGGCTACCTGACGGCACGCGCGGAGTCCTTCGCCGCCCTCGAGAAGGGCATCGGCGAGCCGGCCGCCACGGGCCTCGCATCCCAGCTCTCGGACTTCTGGGACGGCTGGTCGGACGTCGCCAACGGCAGCGACCGCGACTCCGCACGCGCGGTGGTGCTGGAGCGCGGCCGCGCCGTGGCCGACCGCCTGCACACCCTCTACACGACCGCCTCCACGCAGTGGGGCGAGACCCGCACGACCGCCGGCGCACTCGTCGAGCGCGTCAACGTCGCCGCGGGCCAGGTCGCCGAGCTCAACGAGCGGGTCCTCGCCATCACGAACACCGGGGCGTCGGCGCACGAGCTCGCCGACCAGCGCGACCTGCTCGTGACCGAGCTGAGCGCGCTCGTCGGTGGCACGGCGCGGGTCCGGCCCGACGGCCAGGTCGACGTCCTCGTCGGCGGTAACGCCCTCGTCCGCGGCGACAAGACCTCCCCCCTGGCGCTCACGGGGGCGACGACCTTCGGCCAGGCCACCGCGGGCGTCGCGGTGCAGGTCGTCTGGGCCGACCGGCCCGGTCAGGTCGCCGGCCTCGACGGCGGGCGTGTCGCCGGCCTCCTCTCGGTCCTCGCCCCGACGGACGGCTCCGGGTCCGGCGGCGTGCTGACCGAGGCGGCGGCGCGCTACGACGCGCTCGCCACGCAGATCGCGGAGCAGGTCAACGCGCTGCACACGGGTGCGGCCACGCCGTCCGGCGCGACCGGCACGTCGTTCTTCGCCGTCGACCCCACGCTCCCGGCCGCGCTCGGGCTGCGCGTCGCCGTCACGGACACGAGCCAGATCGCGGCCGGCGCACCCGGCCAGGGCGCCTACGACGGCTCGGTGGCCACCGCCCTGAGCAGGCTCGCGGACGCGCCCGACGGGCCGGACGCGCTGTGGCGTGCCACTGTCGTCGACGTCGGGGTGCGCACGGCGAGCGCCGTGTCCCGCAGCAAGGTGGCCGAGACCGCCCTGGGCACCGCACAGGGCCAGCAGCTGGCGCAGACGAGCGTCGACATCGACGAGGAGGCCGTGAACATGCTGGCGTACCAGCGCGCCTACGAGGGCGCGGCACGCGTCCTGACCGCGATCGACCAGATGCTCGACACGCTCATCAACCGCACCGGCGTCGTGGGGCGGTGATCGCGATGATCGAGCGCGTCACCCAGGCCACCGTCCAGCGGTCCACGCTGGCGAACCTCCAGCTCAACCTGTCCGCCACCGCGCGGCTGCAGGAGCAGATGTCGAGCGGCAAGCGCATCAACGTGCCGTCCGACGACCCCGCGGCCGCGCACGACGTGCTGCGCCTGCGCGCCGACCAGCGCGCGACCGCGCAGCACCAGCGCAACGCGGCCGACGGCGACGCCTGGCTCACCACCGTCGACGCCGCGCTCTCGACCTCGCTGTCCGTCGTCCGGCAGGCCCGCGACCTCACGGTGCGCGGCGGCAGCGGCGCCCTCAACGGCG
>JAPSIR010000190.1 GCA_031178625.1 Cellulomonas sp. | reverse complement strand
GCAGCGCATGCGGCACCTGACGGCGCGCGAGTTCCACCAGATCGCGGGGCGCGCCGGCCGCGCGGGCTTCGACACGGTGGGCGAGGTCGTCGTCATGGCGCCCGAGCACGTCATCGAGAACCGCAAGGCGCTGCTGCGGGCCGGCGACGACCCGAAGAAGCAGAAGAAGATCGTCCGCAAGCAGGCCCCCGCGGGGCACGTGAACTGGACGGACAAGACGTACGAGCGCCTGCGCGACGCCGCGCCCGAGCCGCTGACGTCCAGCTTCCACGTCTCGCACGCGATGGTGCTGCACGTGCTGCAGCGCGGCCGCGACGGACGTGGCGACCCGATCGCCGTCATGACGCACCTGCTCACCGACAACCACGAGCCCGAAGGCGCCCGCGCCCGGCACGTGCGGCGCGCGGTGGACGTGTACCGCTCGCTGCGCGCCGGCGGCGTCGTCGAGCGGCCGTGGGTCGACGACCCGGCCGCCCCGCGAGGCCGGCGGCGCACCGTCCGGCTCGTCGACGACCTGCCCGCCACGTTCGCGCTCGACCAGGCCCTGTCGCCGTTCGCGTACGCGGCGCTCGACCTGCTCGACCCCGAGGACCCGGGCTTCGCGCACGACGTCGTCTCCGTCATCGAGGCGACGCTCGACGACCCGCGCCAGGTCCTCGCCGCGCAGGAGAACCGCGCCCGCGGCGAGGCCGTCGCGGCGATGAAGGCGGAGGGCCTCGACTACGACGAGCGCATGGCGCTGCTCGAGGACGTCACGTACCCGCGTCCGCTCGCGGAGCTCCTCGAGGCCGCGTTCACGACGTACCGCCGGACCAACCCGTGGGTCGCCGACCTGACGCTGTCGCCGAAGTCCGTGGTCCGGGACATGCACGAACGGGCCGCGACGTTCGCCGAGTACGTCAGCCTCTACACGCTCGACCGCACCGAGGGCGTCCTGCTGCGGTACCTCGCCGACGCGTACCGCGCGCTGCGCCGCACCGTGCCGGAGGACCGGCGCACCGAGGAGCTCGAGGAGCTCGTCGCGTGGCTCGGCGACCTGGTGCGCCGCACCGACTCGAGCCTGCTCGACGAGTGGGAGCGCCTGGCGAACCCGACCGACGACCCGACGGCCGCGCCCGCCGGGGACGACGACACCCCGCCGCCCGTCACCGCCGACGCGCGCGTGTTCCGCGCGCTCGTGCGCGGCGCCCTGTTCCGCCGCGTCGAGCTCCTCGCCCGCGAGCGCTGGAGTGCGCTCGCCGCGCTCGGCGACGTCGACGGCGACGACCGCCCGTGGGACGCCGACCGGTGGGCCGACGCCCTCGACCCGTACTGGGACGTGCACGACGAGGTGCTCACGGGTCCCGCGGCACGCGGCCCGGGCCTCTTCCTCGTCACGCCCACGGAGGGACGCGGCCCGGCGGCGCGCACCTGGCACGTGCGCCAGCTCCTCGACGACCCGGCGGGCGACCACGACTGGCGGATCGACGCGCTGGTCGACCTCGCGGCGTCGGACGAGGCGGGCGAGGTGCGCCTGCGGG
Source organism: Cellulomonas sp. (assembly GCA_031178625.1). GTDB lineage: Bacteria > Actinomycetota > Actinomycetes > Actinomycetales > Cellulomonadaceae > Cellulomonas. The sequence continues at coordinate 4,710 of JAPSIR010000190.1, read as the reverse complement.
TGCTGGAGGTCGGGCCGCTCTGACGGCCGCACCGCTCCCCCGCCGAGCGGGGCGGCGACCCCGGGCGGCGCCCCCGGTGAGGTGAGGCTGGCCTGCATCTGCCCAGGTCAGGGGAGGCTTCGCTGCGGTGACAGGCGGCCGGGACCCGCCTAGCGTGGACGCATGACGACGCTCGGCGGGCACCTCACCGGCCTCGTGCACGGCACCGGCCGCGCGCGCCCCGCACACTCCGCGCGGCGCCTGAACTGGCTCCGCGCCGGCGTCCTCGGCGCCAACGACGGGATCGTCTCCATCGCCGCCACGGTCGTCGGCGTCGCGGGCGCCGCGACGTCCGTGCGGACCATCGCCCTGGCCGGCGGCGCCGCCCTCGTGGCGGGCGCCCTGTCGATGGCCGCCGGCGAGTACGTGTCCGTGAGCAGCCAGCGCGACGCCGAGCGCGTGGCCGCCGACGCGGGCCGGCCCATCGGCGGCGCCGACGACGAGGACGCCTTCACGAACCCGTGGCACGCCGCGCTCGCCTCGTTCGTCGCGTTCACCGTCGGCGGGCTCGCCCCGCTGCTCGTCGTGCTCGCGCCGTGGCCCGTCGCCGCCCGCGTCCCCGTCACGGCCGTCGCCGTCGTGGTCGCGCTCGTCGCGCTCGGGTGGGCGTCGGCGCGCTTCACCGGCGCCGCCACCGGTCGGTCGGTGCTCCGCAACGTGGTCGGCGGGTCCGTCGCGATGGCCGTCACCTACGGCATCGGCTCGCTGGTCGGCGTCGCGCTCTAGCGGGCGCGGTCCGCTCCGTCGGGCCGGTCGACCCCGTCGGGGACGTCGGGAGCGTCGGGCGGGACGGTCCGCTCGAGCAGGCGTGCGAACGGTGCCAGCGACGCGACCGCCACGGCCGCCGCGATGGCGGCGCCGCCGGGGTGCACGAAGAGCACGCCGAACAGGACCGTGAGGACGAGCCACGCGAGCGGGAGCTCCACGGCCAGCGCGAGCACGCGGCGCCCCCGGCTCCGCGCCCGTCCCGCCCGCGGCTCGAGCATGCCGACGACGACGAAGAGCACGGGGTAGATCCACAGCAGGTGCAGGAGCTGCCAGCCGCCGCCCGCGCTCCGCAGCCGGCCGACCTCCGGCACCATGCCGGCGAGCACCAGGCCGACGAGCAGCGGCAGGGCGGCCACCCAGACGACGCCGAGCACGTACAGCACCAGCACGCCGGGCACGCCCAGCCGGTCCCGCTCGCGCATCGCACCCCCTGGTCCGCGGCCGCCCCGGACCGCGACCCTCGCAGCGCGCGCCGCCGGACGTCAACGCCGGACGGCCGCCACGGCCCCTACCCTGGCGCCGTGGCACGCAAGGACGCCCGCGGGGCGGGCACCCCGGCGCTCGTCGCGCTCGCCGCGGCCGGCGTCCCGCACACCCCGCGCACCTACGCGCACGACCCCGCGTCCGACCTCGGCTACGGGCTCGAGGCCGCGCACGCGCTCGGCGTCGACCCCGCGCAGGTGTTCAAGACGCTCGTCGCCGACGTCGAGGGCGCGCTGACGGTCGCCGTCGTGCCCGTCACCGGCCGGCTCGACCTCAAGGCGCTCGCGCACGCGGTCGGCGCCAAGCGCGCCGCCCTGGCGGACCCGCACGCCGCCGAGCGTGCGACCGGCTACGTCGTCGGCGGCATCTCCCCGCTCGGGCAGCGCACCCGGCTGCGCACGGTCGTCGACGAGACCGTGTGGCTGTTCGACACCGTGCTCGTGTCCGGCGGGCGACGCGGGCTCGACGTCGAGCTCGCGCCCGACGACCTGGTGCGGCTCACCGGCGCCGTGGTGGCGGCGGTCGCCGCCGACTGACGCGCGCCGGCGGGCTGACCGTGCGCGTCAGCGGCCGTACGCGGCGAACGCCCGGTCCGTCGGCACGATCTCCTTGCCGAGCGGCACGAGCGAGACGGGGATGAGCTTGAGGTTCGCGATGCCCATCGGGATGCCGATGATCGACACGAACAGCGGGATCGCCGTCGCGACGTGCCCGACCGCGAGCCAGATGCCCGCCACGAGCACCCAGATCACGTTCCCGATGGTGGACAGCGCCCCGGCGGTCGGCTTCTCGACGACCGTCCGCCCGAACGGCCACAGCACGTAGCTCGCGATGCGGAACGACGCGACGCCGAACGGGATCGTGACGACCAGCAGGCAGCACAGGACGCCGGCGACGACGTACCCGAGCGCGAGCCACGCGCCGGCGAACACGAGCCAGATGACGTTGAGCAGGGTGGTCACCGGACCACCGTCGCACACCGCGCCGCGCGGCGGGATCCGGGACGTCCCTGACGCGACCCCGGTCCGCGCGTCAGTTCAGCGCCGGGTCGTCCGGCGCGGTCCACAGCAGCGCCACCTCGTCCGGCTGCCGGCGCAGCACCCGACGCCACAGGCCGCCGGGGTCGTGCGCGAACGGGTCGTCCGGCAGCGCGTCGACGACGATCCAGCCCTTCGCGGCGATCTCCGCGTCGAGCTGGCCGGCCGACCAGCCGGCGTACCCGACGAAGACGCGCAGCCCCCGCACGCCCTGCGCCACCACCTCGGGCGGCGCGTCGAGGTCGACGAGCCCCAGGCCCGGCGTCAGCGGACGCACCCCGGGCGGCGCCGTCGCCGCCACCGGGACGCCGGCGAGCCCGAGCGCCGCGTCCCGGCCGACCGGGCCCCCGCCGAACAGCACGCCGGGCGCGCTCACGTGCGCGTGCCAGTCGGGCAGCACGGCGGCCACCTCCACGTCGAGCGGCCGGTCCAGCACGACGCCGAGCGCGCCGCCGCCGGTGTGCTCGAGCACGAGCACGACCGTGCGCCGGAAGCTGGGGTCGCGCAGACCCGGCGTCGCCACCAGCAGTCGTCCCGTCGTGCCGTCCATGCGGCCCATCATGACCCGGCGGTACGGTCAGGACCCGTGGAGCCGCCCGACGACCCGCACGACCGCGCCCGGCACGTCGCCGCGCGCCTCGCCGCCCTGCGCGAGCGCGTCGCGGCGGCGACCGCCGCCGCCGGGCGCCCGCCCGGCGCGGTGCAGGTGCTGCTCGCCAGCAAGACCATGGACCCGGGCACGGTGCGCGCCGCGCTCGCCGCCGACGCGGCGGCCCGGGCCGCGGGGTCCGGCACGGCGCCCGTCCTGCTCGGGGAGAACCGTGTGCAGGAGCTCGTGGCGAAGGCACCGGCGCTGGCCGACGTCGCGCCCGTGTGGCACGTCATCGGGCCGCTGCAGTCGAACAAGGTCAACGCGGCGCTGCGCTGGGCCGCCGCCGTGCAGTCCGTCGCCGACGACGACCTCGCGCGGCGCCTGAGCGAGCGCGTGGCCGGGCGCACGGTGCCGCTCGACGTGTGGGTGCAGGTCAACGTGTCCGCCGAGCCGACCAAGCACGGCGCCCGCCCCGAGGACGCCCGCGACCTGGCCCTGCGCGTCGCCGCGCTGCCCGGCCTGCGCCTCGCCGGCCTCATGACCGTCGGGGCCCGCACGCCCGACGTCCACCGCGTGCGCGCCGGCTACGCGCTCCTGCGCAGCATCCGGGACGACGTCCTCGCGAGCGGCGCACCCGGCACCGCCGACGCCCGCGGGCTGTCGATGGGCATGAGCGACGACCTGGAGGCCGCCGTCGCGGAGGGCGCGACCGTCGTCCGCATCGGCACGGCCGTCTTCGGCGCGCGGACCCCGCCGCCGGCCGGCGCCAGCGCACCGGCGCGGTAGGCGCGCGCGGCCGCGCGCCGGCGCACCGCGCCGCGCGCGAGCACCTCGCGCCGGGCGAGCACGTCCAGCCGCCGCCGCTCCCGCTCGTCCTGCGTCACCGCCCACCTCCCGGTCCGTCGTCACGGCGCAGGAGCGTCGCCGACCGCCCGTGATACGTCCGCACCCCGCCGCTGCGAGGATGGCGGCATGGACGCCCCCGCGCCCCGCCCCCGCCACCGCTTCCCGACCTGGGTGTACGCGACCGGCGCCGAGCCCGACGCCCGGTTCTCCCTCGCGAACGAGCGGACGTTCCTGGCGTGGGCGCGCACCGCCCTGGCGCTGCTCGCGGGCGGTGTGGCCCTGGAGGCGCTGAACCTGCCGATCGAGCCGCGCCTGCGGCTGGCGGCCGCCGTGCTCCTCGTCGGGCTGGGCGTGCTGGCGCCGGTGCTCGCGTGGGTGGGGTGGGCGCGGGCCGAGCGCGCCATGCGACGCGGCGAGCCGCTGCCCGCACCGTCCGCGTTCGGCCTGCTGGTCGTGGGCGTCGCGGCCGCGGGCGTGCTCGTGCTCGTCGGCCTGGTGGTCGCGTGAGCGGCGGTGCACCGGCCGTGGACCCGCTCGCGGGCGAGCGGACCGCGCTGGCGTGGCGCCGGACCGCGCTCGGCCTGCTGGGTGGCGCCGTCGCGGCGGGCCGGCTGCTCGCGGAGACGTGGGGCCCGGCGGGCTGGTCCGTCGCCGTCGGCGGCACGGTCCTGGCGGTGCTCGTGCTCGTGGCGTCCCACGAGCGGCGGACCGCCGCACGCCACGGGTCCGCCGGCACGGGCGCCCCCGGCGGGCGGCTCGTGACGGCGTGCGCCGCGGGTCTCGTCGCGATCGGCACGGCAGCCGCCGCGGTCGTGCTCACCTGGCCGCACTGAGCGGGTCGCCCGCGGGCGCCGTCAGGGCACGCGGGCCGTCCAGCCGGGGTCGGTGAACTTCGTCGCCACCAGCTCGCGCGCACGCTCGAGCTCCGCGGGCCGCAGCTCGCCG
>JAPSIR010000189.1 GCA_031178625.1 Cellulomonas sp. | reverse complement strand
ACTCCATGGCCGCGATCGGCCTCGCCGCGGCCGTGCTGCTCGAGCGGCACGGCCCCGACGTCGTGCTCGGCTCGTTCGCCGCCGACCACGTCATCACGGGCACCGACGTGTTCGGCGCGACCGTGCGGGAGGCCGTCGAGGCGGCGCGTGCCGGGTACGTCGTGACGGTCGGCATCGCCGCCGACGAGCCGTCCACGGCGTTCGGCTACGTGCAGGCGGGCGTGCCGCTCGGCGTCGCCGGCGCACCGAGCGCGCGGCACGTCGCCGGGTTCACCGAGAAGCCCGACGCCGCGACCGCGGCCGCCTACCTGGCCACGGGCGGGTACAGCTGGAACGCCGGCATGTTCGTCGTGCGCGCGGCCGTGCTGCTCGACCACCTCGCGGCGCAGCTGCCGGCGCTGCACGACGGCCTGCGGCGCATCGCCGCGGCGTGGGACGGCCCCGACCGTGACGCCCGGCTCGCCGACACGTGGCCGGGCCTGACGAGGATCGCGATCGACCACGCCATCGCCGAGCCCGTCGCGGCGGCGGGCGGGGTCGCGGTGGTGCCCGGCGGCTTCGGCTGGGACGACGTCGGCGACTTCGCCTCGCTCGGCGGCCTGCTGGCCGCGGGAGCGGGGGAGCGCACGGGCGACGCCACGCTCGGCGACGGGGCGGCCGTGCTGCGCCTCGACGCCGACGGCAGCGTCGTGGTGGCCGGCGGGCGCACGGTCAGCGTCGTCGGGGTCCCGGACGCCGTGGTCGTCGACACCCCGGACGCGGTGCTCGTCACGACGCGCGCGCACGCGCAGCAGGTCAAGCAGGCGGTCGACGCCTGGCGCGCGCGCGGCCGCGAGGACCTCCTCTAGCCCCGCGGGGATACGCTCGACGTCGTGCCCGCGCTCCCCTCCGACCGTTCCGCCGTGCCCTCGACCCTCGCCGGTGGCGCCGCGGCGCCGCGGCCCCGCCCGCGCGTCGACGGCGGCGAGGCGGACGGGGCGACGCCCGTCGACGGGCACCCCGTGCCGCCCCTGCGCACGCTGGCACCCCTGCCGGCCGACCCGGAGGCGCGGGCCCTCGCGGCGGTCGTCGCCGAGCTGCGCGACGAGCTCGTCGCGATCCGGCGGGACCTGCACGCCCACCCCGAGCTGGGGCGCACGGAGGAGCGCACGACGCGCGTCGTCGCCGAGCGCCTGCGCGCCGCGGGGCTGGAGCCGCACGTGCTGCCCGGTTCGGGCCTGTGGTGCGACATCGGCCCGACGGTGGGCCGGCACGGTGCCCGGCGGGTCGCGCTGCGCGCCGACCTCGACGGCCTGCCGGTGCCGGACACGTGCCGCCTCCCGTGGGCCTCGACCTCCCGCGGCATCGCGCACGCGTGCGGCCACGACGTGCACACCACCGCGGTGCTGGGTGCGGGGCTGGCCCTCGCCCGGGTCTCCGCCGGCCTGGACGCGGGCGTGCGACTGGTGTTCCAGCCGGCCGAGGAGGTGCAGCCGGGCGGCTCGCTCGACGTCATGGCCGCCGGCGGGCTCGACGGCGTCGGGCGCATCTTCGCGGTGCACTGCGACCCCAAGCTCGACGTGGGCCTCGTGGGCACGCGCATCGGGCCGATCACGTCGGCGTCGGACGAGGTCACGGTGATCCTCTCGGGCGCCGGCGGGCACACGTCGCGCCCGCACCTGACCGGCGACCTCGTGTACGCGCTGGGGCAGGTCATCACGCAGGTGCCCGCGGTGCTCGGGCGGCGCCTGGACCCGCGGTCGGGCGTGAACCTCACGTGGGGCGCCGTGCGCGCGGGCACGGTGCACAACGCCATCCCGGCGAGCGGCACGCTGCAGGGCACCCTGCGCTGCCTGGACGTCCGGGCGTGGGAGCACGCGTCGCAGGTGCTCGAGGCGGCGGTGCACGACGTCGTGCGCCCGCTCGGCGTGGACGTCGAGGTGCGCCACGCGCGCGGCGTCCCGCCGGTCGAGAACCGGGAGGGTGCGACCGGCGTGCTGGAGGCGGCCGCGCGCGACGTGCTCGGGCCGGCGTCGGTGCGGCTGACGGAGCAGTCGCTCGGCGGCGAGGACTTCGCCTGGTACCTGCAGAAGGTGCCGGGCGCCATGGCGCGGCTCGGCACCCGCACGCCCGGCGGGCACACGTACGACATCCACCAGGGCGACCTGCGGGTCGACGAGCGCGTGGTCGAGGCCGGGGCGCTGCTGCTGGCCCGCGCCGCGCAGCTCGCGGGCCGGGCACCGGCGGAGCCGGCGCCGCTCGACTGAGGTGCCGGTGGCCGCGCCGGCGCCCCGGTGCCCGGCGCACGCACCGGCCTGCACGTGCCGCGTCCCGCCCCGACCGGGCGGTTCGTCCGTCTCGCTGGCCGGACCGGGCGTCCGGGCACCGGGACGAGGTTGCGATCCGGTCACGGAACCTGGGCGGATACGGCTCGGTAACCTCCCCGTCACCTGCGGTTGCCTAGGGTCCGGAGTGATCATGCCGGCGGTTGCGCGCGTCGGCGGCCCCCTCGGGGTGAGCCGCCGGGACCGGCACCCGGGCGGTGCGACGGACGAGAACCTGGAGACAACCTTCGTGAAGAAGATCATGCGAGCGGCCGCGCTCGGCGGGGCGGTCGCCCTGGCCCTCGCGGCCTGTGGCAGTGCCCCCGAGGAGACGGAGTCGACGGCGGGTGGCGGCGAGACCGCCGGCGCGTCCGACTTCAAGGCGTGCATGGTGTCGGACCAGGGCGGCTGGGACGACCAGTCGTTCAACCAGTCCGGCTACGAGGGCCTCCAGCGCGCGGCCGACGAGCTGGGCGTCGAGGTCAACGCGGTCGAGTCCACCGCGGACGCCGACTACGGCCCCAACATCGACTCGCTCGTCCAGGACGGCTGCACCTACGTCATCGGTGTCGGCTTCCTGCTCGAGCCGGCGATCCAGGAGGCCGCGGAGGCCAACCCGGACATCCAGTTCGGCCTCATCGACTCGGCGTTCTCGGACGACGACTTCAACCCGGTCGAGCTCGACAACGCCAAGCCGCTGCTCTTCAACACGGCCGAGGCGGCGTTCCTCGCCGGCTACGTCGCGGGCGCGACGACCGAGTCGGGCATCGTCGGCACGTTCGGCGGCCTGCCGATCCCGTCGGTCCAGATCTTCATGGACGGCTTCGTCGACGGCGTGGCCCAGTGGAACGAGGACTCGGGCGAGGACGTCCAGGCGCTCGGCTGGGACAAGGAGGCGCAGGAGGGCCAGTTCTCCGGCGACTTCGAGACGCAGGCCAACGGGCAGAACATCGCCCAGGGCTTCCTCGACCAGGGCGCGGACATCATCATGCCGGTCGCCGGTCCGGTCGGTCAGGGTGCTGCCGCGGCCGTCGAGGGCAAGCCGGGCGCGAAGATCATCTGGGTCGACTCGGACGGCTTCGAGTCCACCGAGTACGGCTCGATCATCCTCACCTCGGTCATGAAGGAGATCGGCCAGGCCGTCTTCGACTCGATCCGGGAGGCGTCCGAGGGCGAGTTCACGAACGAGCCGTACGTCGGCACGCTCGAGAACGAGGGCGTCGGCATCGCGCCGTTCCACGACTTCGAGGACGCCGTGCCGCAGGAGGTCAAGGACCGCGTGGCCGAGCTGCAGCTGCAGATCGTGTCGGGCGAGCTGACCGTGGAGTCCCCGAACACCCCGTGACGCACCCCCGCGCGCAGCGCGGGGCACGGGCGACGGCCCGGGTGGTCCTCCACCCGGGCCGTCGCGTGCGACGGACCCTGCACGCGCCGGCGTGTACGGTCGAGCGGCAGGGCACCGGCGGCAGGCGCCTGACGTGCGACGACGGGCGATCAGGCGACGAGACGAGAACGGAAGCGGGTCGCATGAGGCTCGAGCTGCGCGGCATCACGAAGAGGTTCGGGTCGTTCACCGCGAACGACGCCATCGACCTCGTCGTGGAGCCCGGACAGATCCACGCCCTGCTGGGCGAGAACGGTGCCGGCAAGAGCACCCTGATGAACACGCTCTACGGGCTCTACACGCCCGACGAGGGCGAGATCCTGCTCGACGGCGCGCCGGTGACGTTCGACGGACCCGGTGCGGCCATGGCGGCGGGCATCGGCATGGTGCACCAGCACTTCATGCTCGTGCCGGTGTTCACGGTCGCCGAGAACGTCGCGCTCGGGCACGAGCCCGCGGCCCGCGGCGGCCTCATCGACGTGGCGCGCGCCCGCCGGCAGGTCTCCGAGGTCGCGGACCGCTTCGGCTTCCGCGTCGACCCGGACGCGCTGGTCGAGGAGCTGCCCGTCGGCGTGCAGCAGCGCGTCGAGATCATCAAGGCGCTGTCGCGCGACGCGAAGGTGCTCATCCTCGACGAGCCGACCGCGGTGCTGACGCCGCAGGAGACCGACGAGCTCATCGAGATCATGCGCCAGCTCAAGGCGGCCGGGACCTCGATCCTCTTCATCACCCACAAGCTGCGCGAGGTCCGGGCGGTCGCCGACCGCATCACCGTGATCCGGCGCGGCAAGGTCGTCGGCACCGCGGACCCGTCGGCGTCCGAGACGGAGCTCGCGTCGCTCATGGTCGGGCGCGCGGTGGCGCTGGGCGTCGACAAGGCGCCCGCCACGCCCGGTGACGTCGTGCTGCGGGTCCAGGACCTCACGGTGCTCGACGCGGTCGGGACCCCCGTGGTCGACCAGGCGGACCTCGAGGTCGCGGCGGGCGAGATCCTCGCGGTCGCCGGCGTGCAGGGCAACGGGCAGACCGAGCTCGCCGAGGCGGTGCTGGGCCTGGTGCACCCCACCGCGGGCACGCTGTCGCTCGACGGCACGGACCTGACCGGACTGTCCGTGCGCGACCGGCTGCGCGCGGGCCTCGGCTTCGTGCCCGAGGACCGCAGCACCGACGGCGTCATCGCCGACTTCTCCATCCAGGAGAACCTCGTCCTCGACCTCGTCGACACCGCGCCGTACTCGCGGCGCGGTGCCGTCGACCGTGGCCTGCTGCGGCGCAACGCCGAGCAGCGCGTCGTCGAGTTCGACGTCCGCACGCCGTCGGTCGACGCGCACGCCGGCACGCTGTCCGGCGGCAACCAGCAGAAGGTCGTCCTCGCGCGGGAGATGTCGCGCCCGCTGCGCCTGCTGGTCGCGTCGCAGCCGACGCGCGGCCTCGACGTCGGGTCCATCGAGTTCGTGCACAAGCGGATCGTGCAGGAGCGCGACAACGGCACGGCCGTCGTCATCGTGTCGACCGAGCTGGACGAGGTCGTCGCCCTCGCCGACCGCATCGCGGTCATGTACCGCGGACGCGTCGTCGGGGTCGTCCCCGGGGGCACCGACCGCGACGTGCTCGGCCTCATGATGGCCGGCGTCCCGCTCGACGAGGCGGTCGCCCAGGCCGCCCACCACCACACCACGCTCGGCGCCGCGCAGTCCGCCGACCACCGCGCGGCGGACGCCGCCGACCAGCAGGAGGAGGCCCGATGAGCGCGCCCGCCACGCCACCGCCGGCGCAGCCGCCCGTCGACGAGCCGGCCCCCGCCCGGGCGCCCGCCGGCGCGGCGCAGGACCGGCGACCCACGGGTGCCGGCGTGCTGCAGGACATGCTGTCGTCGTCCTGGCTCATGACGCTGTGCGCGGTCGTGCTCGCGCTGCTCATCGGCGCCGTGCTGATCGCGGCGGCCGACCCCGACGTGCAGCGCACCGCCGGCTACCTGTTCGCGCGGCCGTCCGACTTCTTCACGGCGCTGTGGCAGACGGTGTCCGGTGCGTACGCGTCGCTGTTCCAGGGCGCGGTCTTCGACTGGGCCGCGACCAGCCCCCAGCGGGCGATCCGCCCGCTGACGGAGACCCTCACGATCTCGGTGCCGCTCATCCTCGCCGGGCTCGGCGTCGGCATCGGCTTCCGCGCCGGGCTGTTCAACATCGGTGCGCAGGGGCAGATCACGCTCGGCGCGATCGTCGCCGCGTGGATCGGCTTCACGTGGGACCTGCCGGCCGCGGCCCACCTGCTCCTCGCGATGGTGGGCGCCGCGATCGGCGGAGCCGTGTGGGCGTCGATCGCCGGCGTGCTCAAGGCCCGCACGGGCGCGCACGAGGTGATCGTCACGATCATGCTCAACAACATCGCGGTCTTCCTCGTGCTGTACCTGCTGACGACGAGCGTGTTCCGCTCGGCCACGCCGCAGGTCGGGCGTCCGGTCGCGGAGACGGCCATGCTCCCCGGGCTGCTCGGCGACGCGTTCCGCCTGCACCTGGGCTTCCCGCTCGCGCTGCTCGCGGCGGTCGGCGTCTGGTGGCTCA
>JAPSIR010000188.1 GCA_031178625.1 Cellulomonas sp. | reverse complement strand
CCGCACGTGTCCCCGCAGGCGGACGGCGCGCCGGCCGTGCGCGCCCTCGTGGGAGGATCCCCCTCATGCTCCGTTGGTTGACGTCCGGCGAGTCGCACGGTCCCGCGCTCGTCGGCATCCTCGACGGCCTCCCGGCCGGCGTCCAGGTCCGCACGTCCGACATCCAGGCCGCCCTTGCTCGGCGCCGCCTCGGCTACGGCCGCGGCGCGCGCATGAAGTTCGAGCAGGACGAGGTGCGGCTGCTCGGCGGCGTGCGCCACGGGCTGACGCAGGGCGGCCCCGTCGCGATCGAGATCGGCAACACCGAGTGGCCCAAGTGGGTCGACGTGATGGCCGCCGACCCGGTGGACGACCCGGCGCTGCTGAACCGCGCCCGCAACGCGCCGCTCACCCGGCCCCGCCCGGGCCACGCGGACCTCGTCGGCATGCGCAAGTACGGGTTCGACGACGCACGGCCTGTCCTCGAGCGGGCGAGCGCCCGCGAGACCGCCACGCGTGTCGCGCTCGGCACGGTCGCGGCGCACTTCCTCGAGCAGGCCGCCGGCGTGCGGCTGGTGTCGCACGTCGTGGGCATCGGCCCGGTCGCGGTGCCGGACGACGCGCCGCTGCCCACCCCGGACGACGTCGCCGCGCTCGACACGGACCCGGTGCGGTGCTTCCACCCGGAGACGTCGGCGGCGATGGTCGCCGAGATCGACGAGTGCCACAAGGACGGCGACACGCTCGGCGGCGTCGTCGAGGTGCTCGTGCACGGGCTGCCGTCCGGCATCGGCACCTACGTGCACGGCGACCGCCGGCTCGACGCACGCCTCGCGGCCGCGCTCATGGGCATCCAGGCGATCAAGGGCGTCGAGGTCGGCGACGGCTTCCGCACGGCCGCGCGCCGCGGCTCGCAGGCGCACGACGAGATCGAGCGCGACGCGTCGGGGCGGATCGTGCGCCGCACCAATCGCGCGGGCGGCATCGAGGGCGGCATGTCGAACGGCGAGGTCGTGCGCGTGCGCGCGGCGATGAAGCCGATCTCGACCGTCCCGCGGGCCCTCGACACGGTGGACACGGCCACGGGTGAGGCGGCGAAGGCGCAGCACCAGCGCTCCGACGTGTGCGCGGTGCCGCCCGCGGCGGTCGTCGCCGAGGCGATGGTCGCGCTCGTCGTCGCCCAGACGCTGCTCGAGAAGTCCGGCGGCGACTCGGTGGCCGAGGTGCGGCGCAACCTCGACGCGTACCTCGCGGCGGTGCCCGAGCTGCTGCGCTGACGACGTCCACCCGACGGCGGTCGCGGAGCCCCGACCGCCGCCGGAGCTCACCGAGACGTCCCGTCCGGTGCGGACGTATCACCCGCCGACCGGTCGGCCCCCTGCAGACGGAGCCGTCGCTCCCGCGGCGGCCCGTCCAGGTTCTGGGGGAACCATGACGCTCGCACCGCAACGCCCCGAGTCACCGCAGCCGGCGTCCCCGGACGCCGCGCACAACGCGCCCCGCACCGTCGAGCAGCTGACGTCGGCGGGCACCTCCGCGCACGGCCTCGGCTACGGCCGCCGGCCCGCCCGCGGCCACGGGTACGACGTCCGCGGCCTGCAGTACCTGCCGCTGTCGACCCTGCACGAGGGCCGGTTCGGCCGGCTCTTCCGCCTGCCGCCGTACGTGCCGTCCGACGCCGAGATCCGCGAGGTCGCGGAGCTCATGGAGGAAGGCACCTCCGGCGGCGACCCCACGATGGACAACCCGCGGATCCCCGCCGGGTACACGTACCTCGGCCAGTTCATCGACCACGACCTCACGTTCGACCCCGTGTCGAGCCTGACGCGGCAGAACGACCCCGACGCGCTGACCAACTTCCGCAGCCCGCGCTTCGACCTCGACTGCGTCTACGGCCGCGGGCCGGCCGACGACCCGTTCCTGTACGACCAGGACAGCCAGGTCGCGGGCGCGGCCAAGATGCTCATCGGCAACAACGGCCTCGACGACGACCTGCCGCGCAACGTGCAGGGCGTCGCGCTGCTGGGCGACCCGCGCAACGACGAGAACACGTTCGTCGGGCAGCTGCAGCTCACCATGCTGAAGTTCCACAACGCCGTGATGGACCGCGTCCTCGACGACCCGCACCTGGCCCGGGGCAGCGAGACGCCGTTCGAGACGGCGCAGCGCATCGTGCGGTGGCACTACCAGTGGGTCGTCGTCCACGACTTCCTGCGCCGCACGATCGGTGACGCCACGTTCGGCCGGCTCCTCGACGAGTCCGAAGGCGTCCCGCGCCTCTCGCTGCAGCACTTCTCCTGGCGGCAGGCGCCGTACATGCCGGTAGAGTTCTCCGTGGCGGCGTACCGGTTCGGGCACTCGCAGGTGCGCGGCCGGTACCGGCTGAACACGGTGGTGGGCGCCCCGGATCCGCAGGCGCAGGACGCCCCTCCCGGGCTGCCGACGTTCACGCCGCAGTCGGTGACCGTCGACCCGCTCGGCCACTTCGGCGGGTTCCGGCCGCTGCCGCGGTTCTGGACGATCGAGTGGGCGCGGTTCTTCGAGGTCGAGGGCGCGGGCGGCGACGCCCTGCAGCTGTCGCGGCACATCGACACGCGGCTGGCGAACCCGTTGAAGGCGCTGCCGCCGGAGATCGCGGGCGACGTCCCGTCGCTCACGTTCCGCAACCTCGTGCGCGGTGCGCGGCTGCTCCTGCCGTCGGGACAGGCGGTGGCCGCGCGGATGGGGCTGACCCGCCTGACCGAGGACGAGCTGGGGCTGGGCGGCCGGCCTGCGCCGCTCTGGTACTACGTGCTGCGGGAGGCGTCCGTCCAGGCCGGGGGCGAGCACCTCGGCGAGGTGGGCGGCACGATCGTCGGCGAGGTGTTCCTCGGGCTGCTCGCCGCCGACCCGTCGTCGTGGCTGCGCAACGAGCCGGGCTGGCGTCCGTTCCTCGGCGACGGTGACGACTTCGACATGCCGGCGCTGCTGCGCGTCGCCGGGCACGGTCTCGGCCCGACGCCCGCACCGCGTGGGCCCGCCCGCGACGACGACGAGCCGGCACCCGCCTGACCGACCGGTGCCGGTGGCCCGCGCCGCGGCGGACCACCGGCACCACCGCCGGGTGCGGCGACTACCCTGCGGACCGTGCCCGCAGACACCCCCGCTCCCCGTGTCGTCCTCGTCGGCCCCCCGGGCGCGGGGAAGTCGACGGTCGCGGCCGCGCTCGCCGAGCGCTGGCGGCTCACCGTGCGCGACACGGACGCCGACGTCGAGCGGGTCGCCGGCAAGCCGATCACCGAGATCTTCGTCGACGACGGCGAGCCGGCGTTCCGCGCGCTGGAGCGCGACGCCGTCGCCGCGGCTCTCGCGGAGCACGACGGCGTGCTCGCGCTCGGCGGCGGCGCCGTGCTCGACACGGGCAGCCGCGCCGCGCTGGCGGACTACCGGGCCCGCGGCGGGGTCGTCGTGTTCCTCGACGTGTCGCTCGCCCACGCGGCGCCGCGCGTGGGGCTGAACCGGTCCCGCCCGCTGCTGCTCGGCAACCCGCGGGCGCAGTGGCAGGCGCTCATGGACGCGCGGCGGCCCGTGTACGAGGAGGTCGCCACGCTGCGCGTGCCGACCGACGGACTGCGCCCGGCGGGCGTGGCCGAGGCGATCGAGTCCGCGCTGGCCGACCTGCGGGTCGGCGGCGCGCCCGAGGAGGAGCAGCGATGAGCACGACGACGACCGGTGCGGACGCCGGCACGCCCGGCACGCGGACCGTCCGGGTCGCGGGGGACCAGCCGTACGACGTCGTCGTCGGGCGGCACCTGCTGGGCCACCTGCCGGCGCTGCTGGGCGAGGCGGTGCGCCGCGTGCTCGTCGTGCACCCGCCGACGCTCGCGACGTCCGCCGATGCCGTGCGCGAGGACCTGCTCGCCCAGGGGTACGAGGTCTTCCTCGCCGAGGTCCCCGACGCCGAGGAGGCGAAGACCGCCCAGGTCGCCGCGTTCCTGTGGCAGGTGCTCGGGCAGGCCGACTTCACGCGCAGCGACGCCGTCATCGGGCTGGGCGGGGGCGCGACCACCGACCTCGCCGGGTTCGTCGGCGCGACGTGGCTGCGTGGTGTCCGGGTGGTGCACGTGCCGACCACGGTGCTCGCGATGGTCGACGCGGCCGTCGGCGGCAAGACCGGCATCAACACGGCCGAGGGCAAGAACCTCGTCGGCGCGTTCCACCCCCCGGCGGGCGTGCTGTGCGACCTGGCGGCGCTCGAGTCGATGAACCGGCACGACTTCGTCGCCGGGCTGGCCGAGGTCGTGAAGGCCGGCTTCATCGCCGACCCGCGCATCCTCGAGCTGGTCGAGGAGAACACGGCGCTGCTCACCGACCCTGCCGCGGCGGCGTCGTCGCCCGTGCTGCTCGAGCTGATCGAGCGGGCGGTCGCGGTCAAGGCGCGGGTCGTGGGCGAGGACCTGCGCGAGGCGGGCCTGCGCGAGATCCTCAACTACGGCCACACGCTGGGGCACGCGATCGAGCACGTCGAGCGCTACCGCTGGCGGCACGGTGCCGCCGTGTCGGTCGGCATGGTGTTCGCGGCGGAGCTGGCCCGGCTGGCCGGCCGGCTCGACGACGACGTCGTGGCGCGGCACCGGTCGGTCCTGACCGCGCTGGGCCTGCCCGTCACGTACCGCGGCGACCGCTGGGAGCAGCTGATGGCCGCGATGCGACGCGACAAGAAGACGCGCGGCGACCTGCTGCGGTTCGTGGTGCTCGAGGACGTCGGCCGCCCGGTCCGCCTCGAGGGCCCCGACCCCACCCTCCTCGCCGCCGCCTACGCGGAGATCTCGGTCGACCGGGCCCCCTCCGCCGCGATCGACCTCTGACCCCAGGACCCGGCGGTGTGACCGTCGTGGCGGGGACGATCCCGGGTTGCGCGGGGACGTGTCCACCGACGGGCACGTCAAGGCGGCAGGCTTGTGCGCATAGCAACAAGTGCAGCGCCTTGTCGGTAGGTCCACAAGAGTGCAGACTTGTGCCATGTTCGTGATGACGGTCGACCAGCGGGGGAGCCGGCGCGGGGCCGACCTCGTGCCCGAGCTGCTCGAGCGGCTCGACGGCGCCCCGGGCCTGGTGCGCGGCTTCGAGCGCACCGTCGGCGACGAGGTGCAGGGCGTGCTGCACGACGCCGAGGACGTGGTCGGGCTGGTGCTGGCGCTGATCCGTGCCGGCGGCTGGAGCGTCGGCGTCGGCGCAGGACCCGTGCACGAGCCGCTGCCGGCGTCCACGCGCGCCGGGACGGGGGAGGCGTTCGTGCTCGCGCGCGCCGCGGTCGAGGCGGCCAAGAGCCGGCAGCGTCCCGTGCCGCTCGCCGTGCGGGGCGTCGACGAGGTCGCGGCCGGCGACGCGGAGGCCGTCCTGACCCTGCTCGGCGCGGTGCTCGTGCGCCGCACGCCCGCCGGGTGGGACGCCGTGGACGCGGTGCGGTCCGGCGCCGGTCAGGACGTCGTCGCCCAGGGGCTGGGCGTGACGCAGCAGGCCGTCAGCCAGCGGCTGCGGGCGGCCCTCTGGTCGGAGGAGCAGGCGGTGCGTCCCGTGGCGGCGCGCCTGTTGACGGCCGCGCAGGGCTGACGCCAGGGTCGTCGCGTGCACCCCGCCCTCCTGGCCCTCGTCTGGGTCGTCGCCCTCGCCGTGTCCGCCGGCGGCGGCTGGTACAGCACCCGGCTCGTCCTCGACCTCGCGTCCCGGTCCGCCGACGCGGGACGCGATGCGCCGTCCGCCCAGGCGACGGCGGGCCCGCTCACGCTCAGCGACGGCCCGGAGGGTCCGGGCGCCCGGCGCGTGCTGCGCGGCGGCACGTGGATCGGCCTGCTCGAACGCATCGGCGTGACCGCCAGCATCCTCGCGGGTATGCCCGAGGGCGCCGCGATCGTCGTCGCGGTGAAGGGCCTCGGCCGGTACGCCGAGCTCCGCGAGAACCCGGGTGCGTCCGAGCGGTTCGTCATCGGCACGCTCGCCTCGCTGGTGTGGGCGTCGCTCGTCGGGTTCGTCGGGCGGCTGCTGCTGGCGTGAGCCGCGCCCACGGGCGGGCGGCCCGTGACCCGGTACGATGGACGACGGCCCGCGGCCGGGTGGCCGTCACGGCGACCGCCGCGGGCGGCTGGCGCTCCTGCGCCGCTCGCGCGCCGCAACGGGCGCACCTCGACCACCGACTGGGAGAACGACGCTCGTGGCGACCACCAACGACCTGAAGAACGGCACCGTGCTGAAGATCGACGGCCAGCTGTGGACCGTCATCGAGTTCCAGCACGTCAAG
>JAPSIR010000187.1:2637-6305 GCA_031178625.1 Cellulomonas sp. | reverse complement strand
AACGCCGCGTCGTCCGCCGCGCCGGTGCGTCCGGCCGCGCGCAGGGCCTCCGCGACGGGTTCGATGCGGCAGTCGGCGTGGAAGGCGCCCCACGACGCGTACGTGCCGGCCCGCATCGGCAGCGGGTCGGCGAGCGGCCCGACGAAGCCGTCGCCGGACCAGCCGTCCGGCGGCGCGCCGAACGCGGCCGCCCCTGCGTCGTGCGTGCGCGCGAGGGCGGCGCCGAACGCGTGCGCCGCGGCGCGGTCGGGCGGCACGGGCGTCAGCCGGACGACGTCGAGGTGGTCGTCCGCGACGTCGAGCACCTCGACGACCGGGGCACCCCCGGGCACGCGCAGCCACCGCAGCCCGGCGGCCTCGCACGCGAAGAAGCCGGCCGGCGCGTCCGCCCGGGCCTTGCGGTGCACCCGCCGGCCCGTCCGCTCGTCCCCTGCCACCTCACACCGCCGTCGTCGGGGCGTGCAGGTGCTCGAACACCAGGCTGGTCTGCGTGTGCGCGACCTCCGGGCGGGTGCTCAGGTGCTCCACGACGAACGCCCGGAGCGCGGGGGAGTCCTGCACCGCCACGTGCACGAGCACGTCCTCCGCCCCGCCGAGCAGGTAGACGTCGCGCACCTCGGGCCGCCCGGCGAGCGTGTGCGCGAACGCGCCGAGGCGCGCCCGCGCGGCCGCCTGCAGCCGGACCGCGATGATCGCCTGCAGCCCGCGGCCGACGGCCCCCGGGTCGACGTCCGCGTGGAACCCGCGCAGCACCGCCGCGCGCCGCAGTGCCGCGACCCGCGCGTGGACGGTGGACGGCGCGAGGCCGGCGCGCGCGGCGAGGTCCTTGTTCGACAGGCGGCCGTCGCGCTCGAGCTCGCGCAGGAGCAGTCGGTCGACGTCGTCGAGCGGCGGGTCTCCCGCGCCGAACGCCGTTCGGCGCGCACCCCGCCCGGGTGGCACGCGGGTCGAATCGTCGTCGTCCACGGGTCGACTTTACCGAACGACGTCCGGTCGTCATCGACCCGCAACACACGACGTTCAGAATGGGGGGTGAGCGGCGTCACACCCGGACGGCCGCCCGACGACCGCGGCGCCACCCGCGCCGCCCGGCACGACAGGAGACCACCATGCGCGTCGGCATCCCCCGCGAGGTCAAGAACCGCGAGCACCGGGTGGCCGTCACCCCCGCCGGCGTCGACCGGCTCGTGCGCGCCGGCCACGACGTGCTCGTCGAGACGGGCGCCGGTGCGGGCTCGCACCTGGACGACGCCGAGTACGCCCGCGCCGGCGCGCGCGTCGTGCCGACGGCCGCCGAGGCGTGGTCGGCCGAGCTCGTGTGCAAGGTCAAGGAGCCCGTCGCGTCCGAGTACCACCACCTGCGTGACGACCTCATCCTGTTCACGTACCTGCACCTCGCCGCCGACCGGCCCGCCACCGAGGCGCTGCTGGCCGCCGGCACCACGTCGATCGCCTACGAGACGGTCCGCGCCACCGACGGCTCCCTGCCGCTGCTCGCCCCCATGAGCGAGGTAGCGGGGCGCCTCGCCACGCAGGTCGGCGCGTACCACCTCATGCAGGGCGAGGGCGGGGGTCGGGGTGTGCTCCTCGGCGGCGTGCCGGGCACCCCGCCCGGCAAGGTCGTCGTCCTCGGGGGCGGCGTCGTCGGCACGCACGCCGCCGAGATCGCCGTCGGCATGCGCGCGGACGTCACGGTGCTCGACGTCTCCGCGCCGCGGCTGCGGGAGCTCGACGCCCGGTTCGGCGGCCGCGTGCGCACCCTCGCGTCGTCCGCGTGGACGCTCGAGCGCGAGCTGCTCGACGCCGACCTCGTCGTCGGCGCCGTGCTGCTGCCCGGCGCGCGCGCTCCCCGCCTCGTCGGCAACGACCTCGTCGCCGCCATGCGGCCCGGCTCCGTCCTCGTCGACGTCGCGGTCGACCAGGGCGGCTGCTTCGAGGACACGCGGCCCACCACGCACGACGACCCCACGTACCTCGTCCACGGCTCGGTCTTCTACTGCGTCGCCAACATGCCGGGCGCCGTGCCGGTCACCTCCACGCGTGCGCTCACCAACGTCACGCTGCCGTACCTCGCCACGCTCGCGGACCGCGGCTGGCGCGCCGCCGTCGCCGACGACCCGGCGCTCGCCGCCGGCCTGACGACGCACGCCGGGCGCCTGCACAGCGCGGCGGTGGCCGACGCGCACGGCCTGCCCGCGACACCGCTCGGCGCGCTCGCCGACGGGCGCGCCGGGCACGCGGCATCTGTGACGATGGGCGCATGACCTCCGCACCCGACGCGACCGCCCTCGACCCGACCAACCCCTTCGCCCGTCCGTCCACGCTGCCGTACGGGCTGCCGGACTTCCGCGAGGTGCGCGAGGAGCACTACCTGCCCGCCCTGCTCGCCGGCATGGCGGAGCAGCGGCGCGAGGTCGAGGCCGTCGCCACCGACCCGGCCGCGCCGACGGTCGAGAACACGCTCGTCCCGCTCGAGCGCTCGGGGCACCTGCTGCACCGCGTCGCGTCGGCGTTCTACAACCAGGCCGGCTCGGACTCCACACCGGGTCTGCAGGCGATCGAGGAGGAGCTCGCGCCCCTCTACGCCGCGCACCAGGACGCCATCTGGCTCGACGCCCGCCTGCACGCGCGCGTCGAGGCGCTCGCCGCGTCCCTCGAGGGCACGCCGCTCGAGCCGGACACCGCGTGGCTGCTGCACCGCACCCGCCGCGCGTTCGCCCGCGCCGGCGTCGGCCTGCCCGAGGCCGACCAGGACCGGCTCCGTGCGATCAACGCCGAGATCACGTCGCTGGACGCCGCGTTCGGCCGCCGGCTCCTCGCCGGCGCCAACGCGGCCGCCGTGCTCGTGACGGACGAGGCGGAGCTCGACGGCATGCCGCAGGACGCGCGGGACGCGGCGGCGCAGGCCGCCGCCGAGCGCGGTCACGAGGGCGCGTGGCTGCTGGAGCTGCAGCTGCCGACGCAGCAGTCCGTGCTGGCGTCGCTGCGCGACCGCGGGCTGCGCGAGCGCGTCCACCGTGCGTCGGTCAACCGGGGCGCGACGGGCGACGAGAACGACACGCGCGAGACGCTCCTCGCGCTGGTGCGGCTGCGGGCCGAGCGCGCCCGGCTGCTCGGCTACGAGCACCACGCCGCGTACGTCGCCGAGGACGCCACCGCCGGCTCGGCGCAGGCGGTGGCCGACATGCTCGCCCGCCTCGCCCCCGCCGCCGTCGCGAACGCCCGCGCCGAGGCCGCCGAGCTGGAGGTCGCGCTGCGCGCGGACCACCCGGACGCCGTGCTGGAGGCGTGGGACTGGTCCTACTACGCCGACCGCGTGCGCCAGGACAAGCGTCAGCTCGACGAGTCGGCGCTGCGCCCGTACCTCGAGCTCGACCGCGTGCTCACGGAGGGCGTGTTCGTCGCCGCCAACCGCCTGTACGGCCTCACGTTCGCCGAGCGGCACGACCTCGTCGGGTACCACCCGGACGTGCGGGTCTTCGAGGTCTTCGACGCCGACGGCTCGGGCATGGGCCTGTTCCTCGGCGACTTCTGGACGCGACCCTCCAAGCGCGGCGGCGCGTGGATGAACTCCTTCGTCGACCAGTCCGACCTGCGCGGCGAGCTGCCCGTGGTGGTGAACAACCTCAACGTGCCGAAGCCCCCGGCCGGGCAGCCGACGCTGCTCA
>JAPSIR010000187.1:0-2537 GCA_031178625.1 Cellulomonas sp. | reverse complement strand
CCCTCCAAGCGCGGCGGCGCGTGGATGAACTCCTTCGTCGACCAGTCCGACCTGCGCGGCGAGCTGCCCGTGGTGGTGAACAACCTCAACGTGCCGAAGCCCCCGGCCGGGCAGCCGACGCTGCTCACGTGGGACGAGGTCATCACGCTGTTCCACGAGTTCGGGCACGCGCTGCACGGCCTCCTCGCCCGCGTGCGGTACCCGTCGCAGGCCGGCACGAACGTGCCCCGCGACTTCGTCGAGTACCCGTCGCAGGTCAACGAGATGTGGGCGTGGGACCCGGAGGTGCTCGCGTCCTACGCCGTCCACCACGAGACCGGCGAGCCGATGCCGGCCGAGTGGGTGCGCACGCTCCTCGACGCGCGCCAGGACGGGGAGGGCTTCGCGACGACGGAGTACCTCGCCGCGGCGCTGCTCGACCAGGCGTGGTACCGGCTCGCGCCGGAGGACGTGCCCACCGACCCCGCCGAGGTCGAGGCGTTCGAGGCCGCCGCGCTCGAGGCCGCGGGCGTCGCGTTCGCGCCCGTCCCGCCGCGCTACCGCACGACGTACTTCAACCACGTCTTCGGCAGCGGCTACTCGGCCGGCTACTACGCCTACATCTGGTCGGAGGTGCTGGACGCCGACACGGTGGAGTGGTTCGCCGAGAACGGCGGCCTGCGGCGCGAGAACGGCGACACGTTCCGGGCCCGGCTGCTCGGCCGCGGCGGCTCCATCGACCCGCTGCAGGCGTTCCGCGACCTGCGCGGCCGCGACCCCCGCATCGAGCCGCTGCTCGCGCGCCGCGGGCTCGACCGGACGGACGCGGCGTGACCGCCCCCGGGGGCACGCCCACGGCCGAGGACGAGGTCGTCGACCTCTGCCGCGAGCTCATCCGGTTCGACACCTCCAACCCCGGTGACGGCACCGGCCCGGGGGAGCGCGCCGCCGCCGAGTACGTCGTCGGCCTGCTGCAGGACGTCGGCCTCGAGCCGGAGCTGTTCGAGAGCGAGCCCGGCCGCGCGAGCGTCGTCGTCCGCGTCGAGGGCACCGACAGCAGCCGACCCGCCCTTGTCGTGCACGGCCACCTCGACGTCGTGCCGGCGCACGCCCCGGACTGGAGCGTCGACCCGTTCGCCGCCGAGGTCCGGGACGGCCTCGTGTGGGGCCGCGGCGCCGTGGACATGAAGGACATGGACGCGATGGTGCTCGCCGTCGTGCGGCAGATGGTCCGCGAGGGACGTCGCCCCGCGCGCGACCTCGTCGTGGCGATGTTCGCCGACGAGGAGGCCGGCGGGCGGCTCGGTGCCGGCTGGGCGGTCGACCACCGGCCCGAGCTGTTCGCCGGCGCCACCGAGGCGATCAGCGAGGTCGGCGGCTTCTCCGTCGACGTCGCCGGGCAGCGCGTCTACCTGCTGCAGACCGCCGAGAAGGGGCTCGGCTGGCTGCGCCTGGTCGCGTCCGGGCGGGCCGGCCACGGCAGCCAGGTGCACACCGACAACGCGGTCGTGCACCTCGCCGAGGCCGTCGCACGCATCGGGCGCCACCCGTGGCCCGTGCAGCTGACGCCGACCGTGCGCGCCCTGCTCGAGGGCGTCGCCGAGCTCACCGGGCTGCGGTTCGACCCCGAGGACCCGGCGTCGCTCGACGCGCTCGTCGACGCGCTCGGGCCGGCCGCGAAGTTCGTCGGCGCGACGCTCCGGCACTCCACCAACCCCACCCGCCTGGCCGCCGGGTACAAGGAGAACGTCGTCCCGGGCTCGGCCACGGCGGCGGTCGACGGCCGGTTCCTGCCCGGCCTGTCGGAGGAGTTCGACGCGCAGGTCGCGGCCCTCGCCGGCCCGCACGTGCGGGTCGAGGACATCGTGCGGGACACGGGCCTCGAGGTGCCGTTCGAGGGTGCGCTGGTCGACGCGATGGTCGCGGCCGTCACCGCCGAGGACCCGGGCGCGCACGTCCTGCCGTACATGCTGTCGGGCGGCACGGACAACAAGTCGCTGTCCCGCCTCGGTATCACCGGCTACGGCTTCGCGCCGCTGCGCCTGCCCGCGGACCTCGACTTCGCCGGCATGTTCCACGGCGTCGACGAGCGCGTCCCGGTCGACGCGCTGCGGTTCGGCACGCGCGTGCTGGACCGGTTGCTGAGCACCTGCTGACCCGTGCGCACGTGCGCCGAGGACCTCAGCCCGCAGAGGTCATCAGCGTCGACCGCACGCGGATGATCTTGCGGCGGAGCCACACGCGCCGCTCGCCGCCGGCGTACAGCCGCGTGCGGGCGAGCTCCCAGCGGCCGTACTCGGCCTCGTCGGTGAGCAGGCGGCGCGCGTCGCCGGTCGACGTGGTGCGCGGGATGGTGAGGACCCGGTACTCCCACTGACCGCCCTGGGTCACCCAGTCGTTGCGCCCCGCCGGTGCGCGCCCGTCCGCCATGCGCCCCACCTCGTCCGTGTCGCCCGTCCTCGTCCCGTCCCGATGACCCGGCCGGCGGCGTGCGCGGCCGTGATCCGCTGCCATTGTGCCTCGCGCGGCGCTACGGTCGTCGCATGACCGTGGACCCG
>JAPSIR010000186.1 GCA_031178625.1 Cellulomonas sp. | reverse complement strand
GTCGAACGAATCATGCGTGGTACCCCTCTGTGAGCACTGCACCCACCGGACCCGGACGCGGGCCACGGCGATGTGGCGCGAAGGTACTCATGGTTTGTGTCCGCGATGTGAATGGCAACGTCTCGCCGCGATGTCGTTGTGGACTTGTGACCATGTACGCGCGAGAGCCCGGCCGGCACCAGGTGCCGACCGGGCTCTCCCGCGTGACGCGGAGGACGTCAGGAGGACGCGCCGCCGACCTGCTCGATGACCGCGTCGGCCACCTCGCGCATCGTCAGGCGCCGGTCCATCGACGTCTTCTGGATCCAGCGGAACGACTCGGGCTCCGAGAGGCCCATCTTCGTCATGAGCAGGCCCTTGGCGCGGTCCACGCGCTTGCGGGTCTCGAAGCGCTCGGCGAGGTCGGCGACCTCCGACTCGAGCGCGGTGATCTGCGCGTAGCGGGAGATCGCGATCTCGACCGCCGGCAGCAGGTCCGCCGGGCTGAACGGCTTGACGACGTACGCCATCGCACCGGCGTCGCGGGCGCGCTCCACGAGCTCGGTCTGCGAGAAGGCCGTGAGCAGCACGACCGGCGCGAGGTGCGCCTTGGCGATGCGCTCGGCCGCGGAGATCCCGTCGAGCACCGGCATCTTGACGTCCATGACGACGACGTCCGGCTTCAGCTCGGTCGCCAGGGCCACGGCCCGCTCGCCGTCGCCGGCCTCGCCGACGACCTCGAAGCCCGCCTCGGTCAGCGTCTCGACGACGTCCATCCGGATGAGCGCCTCGTCCTCCGCGACCACCGCGCGGCGGGGCGGGCGACCGGCGGCCGGTGCGGGCGCAGCGGGTGCGGGCTCGGCCGTCGGCAGGTCGAGCCCGGCGGGGGCGTCCTCGGTGGGCTCGGGGGTGGCGTCCGTGGTCACGAGCACAGCGTAGTGCCCTCCCCGTGCCGGTCGCGGGTGCGCCGGGGTGGTCGTCGTCACGCGGCGGGACGGCACCGGCCGGCGCGGCCCGCCACCGGGTCGCACCGGCCGGCGCGCGCGTGCCCCCGGAGGGACTCGAACCCTCACGCCTCACGGCGCTCGATTTTGAGTCGAGTGCGTCTGCCGGTTCCGCCACGGGGGCCTGCGTGGGTCGAGCCTAGTGCCGTGCGGCCCGCACGGACGCGCGCGACCCCCGGCACCCGCCTACGGTGGCCGGCAGGAGGTGCACCATGCTGACGACCGACGTCGCGCCGGGGGTCCACCGGCTCGCGCACGCGTACGTGAACTGCTACCTCGTCGAGGGCGACGACGGTCGCCTGACGATCGTCGACACGGGGCTGCCCGACACCTGGCCGCTGCTCGGTCACGCCGTACGGGCGCTCGGACGGCGCCCCGACGACGTCGCCGCCGTGGTCCTCACGCACGCGCACTTCGACCACACGGGCTCCGCCGCCGCGGCCCAGCGCCGGCTCGGCGTGCCCATCTGGGTGCACGCCGACGACGCGCCCCTGGCGGCCCACCCCTACCAGTACCTGCACGAGCGTCCCCGCGCCGCGTACCCGGTCCGTCACCCGCTCGGTCTGGTGCCGCTGACCGCGATGCTCGCCGCGGGCGCGTGGCGCGTGCGCGGGGTGACGGGCACGACGCCCATCCCGGCGGACGGCGTGCTCCCGGTCCCCGGCTCGCCCGTCGTCGTCCTGTCCCCCGGCCACACGCTCGGCCACGTCGCTCTGCACCTGCCCGACCGGGACGCGCTCCTGTCGGGCGACGCCCTCGTGACCCTCGACCCGTACACCTACGGGCGCGGCCCGCAGATCGTGGCGGGCGCGGCCACCGCGGACAGCGCGCAGGCGCTGTCCTCCCTCGACGCGCTCGCGGCCACCGGGGCGTCCGTGGTCCTGCCCGGGCACGGGGAGCCGTGGACGGAGGGCGTCGGGGCCGCCGTCGAGCACGCGCGCCGGGTCGGGCCGCACTGACCCTCCCCGCAGCGGGCGCCCGTCGGCGGCCGGTGCGAGGGTGGGCGCGTGAGCACCGACGGCCCCGACGACGTGGCGGCGGAGCGCCGCGCGGTCCGCGACACGTACCGCAGCCTGCGGCTCGGCCTGGTCGCGCTGGTGGTGCTGCTCGGCTCCGCCGTGACGCTCGAGGCGGTCGCGGCCGGCTGCTGGCAGACGTCCGTGAGCGCCTACTACTGGACCGGTGCGCACGACGCCGTGGTGGGGGCGCTGTGCGCGGTCGGCGTGGTCCTGCTCGTGTACCGCGACGTCTCCGACCTCACGAACACGGCGCTCGACCTGGCCGGCGCCCTCGCGCTCGTCGTCGCGCTCACGCCCACGAGCCAGGAGCCGACGTGCGGGACCGCCGCGGTGGCGTCCTGGGCGGGGCCGACGGTGGACGGCACCCTCGCCGCCGTGCCCGAGGTGCTGCTCGGCGTGCGCACCGGGGTGGGCGCGCTGCTCGTCGCCGGCGCGCTCGCGACCGTCCTGCGGCTCGCGGTGCGGCGGCAGGTCGACCTCACCGGCGTCGAGCGGGCCGCCCGCCTGGGCGCGGGCGTGGTCCTGGCGGCCTTCGGCGCCCTGTTCCTGCTCGACGCGGAGCGGTTCGCGACGACGGCGCACGACCTCGCCGCCGTCGGGCTCTTCCTCGCCACGGCCGCCGTCGTGCTCCTGCGCGCGTTCGCCGCACGTGCGGTCTCGTCACGGTGGGGCGCCGCGTACTCGGCGGTCGGCGTCGCGCTGCTGCTCTCGCTCGCCACGGTCGTCGCCCTGCGCAGCACGGTGCCCACGTGGCGCCACGCCGTGCTCGTCACGGAGGCGGCGCTCGTCGCCCTCTTCGGCGTGTTCTGGGTGCTGCAGACCGTGGAGCTGTGGGGCACGGACGTCCGCGGCCGCAGCACCGGACCGACGGCGTCCGCCGCCCGGCTCGGCGGTCGCCGACGCCTGTGACCGTCACCTCCGCGGGGCCGCGGTCCCGCCGTCGAGCTCCCCGTCCGCGGACCACGACGGCGTGCCCGCCGAGGGCGGCGGCGCGGCGGCCTCCTGGACCGACCGCGCCCGGTTCTCGAGCAACCGGGTGACCAGCTCCTGCGCGAACCCGAAGACGACGGAGTAGACGGCGACCTGCTGCACCGTGTCGAGCCCGGCGAGCCCGGGGACCACCTGCGCCTGGACGACCATCACGCCGACGACCGCGAGCACCCCGCCGAGCCCTGCGCGCAGCCCGGCGAGCGCGGGCGAGAGGCGGTACGGCGACGACGTCGGCTGCGCGCGGCGCACGGCGAGCACCCCGGCGAGCGCCGCGCCGAGCACGCCGAACCCGGCCACCGTCGCGACGTCGCCGCCCGTCGGGACGGAGCCGCCGCTGGGGCAGACACCGCCGCCCCCGCCGCACAGCGGGACGGCGTCGGGCACCAGCGCGCCGACGGCGACGAGGACCACCGTGACGGCGGCCATCACCCACGCCGTCCGCAGCAGGCGGTCGCGGAGCTTGCGCACCTGCCGGAACCGCGAGTCCGCGGCGGAGTACGCGCGCGAGAGCGCGTAGCTCAGCAGCTGTCGGCCCCGGTCGTCCACCGCTCCCCCGTCCCCGACGGTGCTGCCCAACCGGCTCAGCAGCTCCGCGTCGCGCGGCCGCACGCGGCCGATCCGCTGGCTCGCGTACAGGTACTGCGCCTCGAGCGCGTCGTCCGGGACCACCAGCGGCAGCAGGGCACGCGCGCGGTGGATCGAGTGCCAGGCCAGCTCGAGGCGCACGTCGCGCCGTCCGCCGCGGCCAACTCCGGCCGTCACGGCGCTGCGCGCGACCTCCAGCTCCCGGCGGCAGATCCGCACGGCGGCGTCGGCTCCGCTGCGCACCCCGCTGTCCAGCGTGTCGCGGATCATGAGCAGGTCGGCCACCACGGCGAGGGTCGACATCTGGTGCCGTCCGGCATACCGCGACATGTCCGCGATGACCTGCGCGTGGAGCGCGTCGACGTCGTCGGCGGGGCACCCCGCGGGGCACCCTGCAGCGCCGGCACCCACGGCGGCGGCGGGAGCGTGGGCCCCGACGTCACCACCGCGCGTCCCCGCGCCGTCCGCCTCCGGCGCCGGACCGGCGCCGACCACGGACGGCGCGGTCGCGTCCTCGGCCGCCGTCCGCGCGGGGACGAGGCCGATGACGACGGCAATCGGCATCCCCGACCATCGCCGACGTCGCTGGTCGTGCACGGCCCCGTCCCCGCCGCCCGCCCGCGACGGCGACCGTGCGGCGCCCGTCCCGACCGGCGGGGTCGCGCCCCGTCCCGGCGCCCCCGCACCGGAGTCCTCGACCGTCGTCATCGTGCCCCCCTCGTCCGACTCGTCGGGAGGAGCGCCGGCGAGACGCGCCTGATACGACCGGCGACGCACGACGGCCGCCGCCCGGGCGGGCGGCGGCCGTCGAGACGCGTGAGCCGTGCTCAGGCGATACGGGTCCGGGTCTGCTCCTCGTCACCGATCTTGTGCACGACCACCGTGTTGGTCGACCCGACGACGCCCACGGGCGTACCCGCGACGACGACCACGTAGTCGCCCACCTCGGCGAGGCCGTTCGCACGCAGCGTCTGGTCCACCTGGCTGACCATGACGTCCGTGCTCTCCACCTCGGGCACCTGGTACGTCTGCACGCCCCACGAGAGCGAGAGCAGGTTGCGCACCGACTCCTCGGGGGTGAACGCGAGCAGCGGGATCGACGAGCGCAGGCGGGACATGCGACGCGCCGAGTCGCCGGACTGCGTGAAGGTCACGAGGTACTTCACCCCGATGACCTCGCCGATCTCCGCCGCGGCGCGGGTGATGGCGCCACCGCGCGTGGACGGCACCGAGCCGAGCGGCGCGATGCGCTCACGGCCGAGCTCCTCGGTGCTCTCGATGATGCGGGCCATCGTGCGGACCGCCTCGATCGGGTAGTCGCCCACGCTGGTCTCGCCGGAGAGCATGACCGCGTCCGCGCCGTCGAGCACGGCGTTGGCGCAGTCGGACGCCTCGGCGCGCGTCGGGCGCGGGCTCGTGATCATCGACTCGAGCACCTGCGTCGCGACGATGACCGGCTTGGCGTTGCGGCGGGCGAGCTCGACCGCGCGCTTCTGCACCAGCGGCACCTGCTCGAGGGGCAGCTCGACGCCGAGGTCGCCGCGGGCGACCATGATGCCGTCGAACGCCTGGACGATCTCGGTGAGGTTCTCGACTGCCTGCGGCTTCTCGATCTTGGCGACGACCGGGACGACCCGGCCCTCCTCCTCCATGATCCGCCGCACGTCGTCGTAGTCGGCCGCCGTGCGGACGAACGACAGGGCGATGATGTCGGCGCCGACGTTGAGGGCCCAGCGCAGGTCCTCCTCGTCCTTGTCGCTCATCGCGGGCACGGACACGGCGACACCCGGCAGGTTGAGGCCCTTGTTGTTGGACACGGGGCCCGGCACCTCGACGCGCGTGACGACGTCGTTGCCCTCGACGGCCGTGACCCGCACGAGCACCTTGCCGTCGTCGATGAGGATCGGGTCGCCGGGCTTCACGTCGCCCGGGAGGCCCTTGAACGTCGTCGAGACGCGCTCCTTGGTGCCCTCGACGTCGTCCGTGGTGATCGTGAAGACGTCGCCGACGGCGAGCTGGTGCTTGCCCTCGACGAACCGGCCGAGGCGGATCTTCGGGCCCTGCAGGTCGACGAGGACGGCCACCGAGCGGCCTGACGCCTTCGCCGCGGCGCGCACGTTGTCGTACACGCGCTTGTGCACCTCGGTGTCACCGTGGCTGCGGTTCAGGCGGGCGACGTCCATCCCGGCGTCGACGAGGGCCTGGACCTGCTCGGCCGACTCCGTGGCGGGGCCGATGGTGCAGACGATCTTGGCTCTACGCATGGTTCGAGACTAAGCCTTCCTGGGGGCCGGCCACAGGCCGGACGTCCCGGCACGGGCCGCGCACCAGCAGGTACGCGGCCCGTGTCGGTTCGAGGGGGTCGGTTCGAGGGGTTCGGGTCGGGGGACGGTCGGGGAGGTCAGGGACGCAGCGCGACGGTGCTGGCGGTCACGGGGACCGGCAGCTCCGAGGAGCCGGAGAGGTAGGCGTCGACGGCGGCGGCCGCCGCGCGACCCTCGGCGATGGCCCAGACGACGAGCGACTGGCCGCGACCTGCGTCACCGGCGACGAACACGCCGGGCACGTCGGTCGCGAAGTCGTCGTCGCGCGCCACGAGCCCGCGGTCCGTCGTCGCGACGCCGAGCTGACCCGTCAGCACGTCTGTCTCCGGACCGGTGAAGCCCATCGCGAGCAGGACCAGGTCCGCCGTGACCTCGCGCTCCGTGCCGGCCTTGGGCACGCGGCGGCCGTCGGACAGGTACTCGGTCTCCGCGACGCGGAGGCGCTGCA
>JAPSIR010000185.1 GCA_031178625.1 Cellulomonas sp. | reverse complement strand
CCGCGGACGCCGCCGTGCACGGCACCGTCGGCGCCACCGCGTCGGCCCGGCGCGACCGCGACCCCGACGGCTGGACGTCGCTGCGCGTCGTGGGCGCAGCGCTCGACGCCCGCGACGCGGGTCTGGCGACCACGGCCGTCGCGCTCGACGCGTGGCACGACCGGCACCCCCGGTGCCCCCGCTGCGGCGCGCCGACGCGCGTCGCGCAGGCCGGGTGGTCGCGCGTGTGCGACGTCGACGGGTCCGAGCACTACCCGCGCACCGACCCCGCGGTCATCATGGCGGTCGTGGACGACGCCGACCGGCTGCTGCTCGGGCACGCGGCGACGTGGCCCGAAGGGCGCTACTCGACCCTCGCCGGCTTCGTCGAGGCGGGGGAGTCGGCGGAGCAGGCGGTGCGCCGTGAGGTCCGGGAGGAGACGGACGTCGTGGTCGACCGCGTCGAGTACCGGGGCAGCCAGCCGTGGCCGTTCCCGGGCTCGCTCATGCTCGGCTACCGCGCCCACGCCGTGCGCACCCACATCACGGTCGACGGCGAGGAGATGACCGCGGCGCGCTGGTACACGCGCGCGGAGCTCGCCGCGGACGTCCGCGGCGGCGCGCTGCTGCTGCCGGGTCGCGCGTCGATCGCGCGCGCCCTCGTCGAGGAGTGGTTCGGCGGGCCGGTCGACGACTGACCGTCAGACGGCCAGACGCTCCCTGACCTCGGCCAGCGACGGGTTCGTCGCCGCCGAGCCGTCGGGGAAGACGAGCGTGGGCACCGTGCGGTTGCCGCCGTTGACGGACTCGACGAACGCGGCGGCGTCCGGCTGCTCCTCGATGTCCACCACGTCGTACGCGATGCCGGCGGAGTCCATCTGCTTCTTCAGCCGGTGGCAGTACCCGCACCACGTCGTGGAGTACATCGTCACGGTGCCCGGGGCCGGCGTCGTCTCGCTCATCACCGCAGCGTGCCACGCGGCACCGACGTGCGCCGAGCCGCGCCCGCCGCGTTCGCGAGCGGCGTAGCGGCCGGCCCGGCCCCGCCGGCGCCCGCGTCGACCTCGCCGCCCGGAGCCGCCGGCGCCGCCGCACGACGCCCCTCCACCGACCGGTCGTCGCCGACCTGTCGGTGGCGGCTGCGACACTGGGAGCGATGTCCGCCGACGCCCTCCTCGACGCGCTGGACCCCGAGCAGCGTGCGGTCGCCACCGCCCTCACGGGGCCCGTCTGCGTGCTCGCGGGTGCGGGCACCGGCAAGACGCGCGCCATCACGCACCGCATCGCGTACGGCGTCCGCACGGGCGTCTACCGGCCCGCGTCGGTGCTGGCGGTGACGTTCACCGCCCGGGCCGCGGGCGAGATGCGCGTGCGGCTGCGGGACCTCGGCGCGGCGGGTGTGCAGGCGCGCACGTTCCACGCGGCGGCGCTGCGGCAGCTCGGGCACTTCTGGCCGCGGGTGGTGGGCGGCGCACCGCCGCGCCTGCTCGAGCAGAAGGCGCCGATCGTGGCGGAGGCGGGGCGCCGGGTGGGCGTGTCCGTGGACCGTGTCTCGGTGCGCGACCTGTCGTCGGAGATCGAGTGGGCCAAGGTCTCGCTCGTCACGGCCGAGGACTACCAGCGCGCGGCCGAGGCGGTGCGCCGGCCGACGCCCGCGGGCCAGGAGCCGCAGGCGGTCGCGCGCATGCTGACGGCCTACGAGGACGTCAAGGCGGAACGCGGGGTCATCGACTTCGAGGACGTGCTGCTGCTGCTCGCGGCGATGCTCGCGCAGCGCGGCGAGGTCGCGGACGAGGTCCGCGCCCAGTACCGCCACCTCGTGGTCGACGAGTACCAGGACGTCAGCCCGCTCCAGCAGCACCTGCTGGACCAGTGGCTCGGCGGCCGGCACGACGTGTGCGTCGTCGGCGACCCCAGCCAGACGATCTACTCGTTCGCCGGGGCGAGCCCGCACCACCTCATGACGTTCACGCGCAAGCACCCGCGGGCGACGGTCGTGCGGCTCGTGCGCGACTACCGGTCGACGCCGCAGGTCGTGGGGCTCGCCAACCGCGTGCTCACGGCGACCCGGCGCCCGGGCGACCCCGCGCCGCTGCACCTGGTCGCGCAGCAGCCGGACGGCCCGCCCGTGCGGTTCACGGCGTACGACGACGACGAGGCGGAGGCGGCCGGCGTCGCCGCCCGCGCGTCCCGGCTGATCGCGTCGGGCGTGCCGGCCAGCGAGATCGCGGTGCTGTACCGCACGAACGTGCAGGCGGAGGCGTTCGAGCAGGCGCTCGCCGCGGCGGGTGTCGGCTACCAGGTGCGCGGCGGCGAGCGGTTCTTCTCCCGGCGCGACGTGCGTGACGCGCTCGTCCTGCTGCGCGGCGGCGCCCGCGCGGCGGACCCGGGCGTGCCGCTGGGGGAGACGGCCCGTGACGTCCTGACGTCGGCCGGCTGGGCGCCGGCACCGCCGGCCGCCCGCGGTGCCGCGCGGGAGCGGTGGGACGCGATGCAGGCGCTCGTCGGACTCGCCGACGACCTCGCCGCCGCGCGCCCCGGGGCCACGCTCGTCGACCTGGTCGCCGAGCTCGACG
Source organism: Cellulomonas sp. (assembly GCA_031178625.1). GTDB lineage: Bacteria > Actinomycetota > Actinomycetes > Actinomycetales > Cellulomonadaceae > Cellulomonas. The sequence goes on along the minus strand of JAPSIR010000185.1, from coordinate 3,908 downwards.
AGCGCGCGGCCGCGCAGCACGCCCCGACGGTCGACGGTGTGACGCTCGCGTCGCTGCACGCCGCGAAGGGTCTCGAGTGGGACGCCGTCTTCCTCGTCGGCCTCAGCGAGGGCCTCATGCCCATCTCGCTCGCCCAGACGGACGCCGCCGTGGCCGAGGAGCGTCGGCTCCTGTACGTCGGCGTGACGCGTGCACGCCGCCACCTCGAGCTCTCGTACGCCGCGGCTCGCACGCCGGGGTCGCGTGCCGGCCGGCGGCGCTCGCGCTTCCTCGACGGCCTGTGGGCGGGAGAGGGCGGCCGGGGCGGGCGCGCGGCGGCCGCGGACGTCCGGGCGTGGGTCGCCGGGGCGGGCCGGCCTGGTGCCGCGGGGCGCCCCGGCGGTGCCGGCGCCGCCGGCACGTCCGGTGCGGGCGGGGCGACGACCGGCGGCGACCGTGCGGTGCTCGACCGGCTGCGCGCCTGGCGTGCGGGCGTCGCGGCGGAGCGCGGCGTGCCCGCGTTCCGCGTGCTGCCGGACGTGGCGCTGGAGGCGTTGGCCGCCGCGATGCCGACCGGTCCGGCGGAGCTCCAGCGGGTGCACGGGCTGGGGCAGACGCGGCTGCGGGAGTACGGCCCGGACCTGCTGCGCGTCGTCGCCGGCGACGACGTGCCCGCCGGCCGCCGACCCGCTCCGCGCAGCTGACGCAGGGCCCTGCGGTCGGCCATTCCCGACGTCGCGGCTACCGGTGCGAACCTTCTCGGACGACTTCCTTTTAATTCCTTGTGACGGCCGACGCCGCGCCCCTAGTGTGGTCACGTCCTTGATCGCGAGGTGCTGCCGAAGAGGCGGGACCCGAGCCCGGAAGGAGGTGGGTGCAGAGATGGAGAGCATGACGATGATCGGCCTCGCCGACGTGACGCGCGCGTACGTGCAGACCCTCGCACCCACCGCTGCCACCTTCCGTGGCGGTCGTGTGCCCGCTGCCGGGACGCCCGCCGCCCGTCGGCGCATCGCGACGTCCGGCATCGATCTGCGACACAGGACTCTGTAAGCCCACGCGCACGGCGTGACGGCCGCGGAGTCCGAACTCGGATCCGCGGCCTTCTCATTTCTCCGGCTCCTGCCGGGGTGAGCGGCCCGTCGATCCGACCTCGACGCACCACAGCTCACCCATGAGGACACCAGGAGGACATCGTGCGGCTCACGACGCTGCTCGACACCGTGGACCACGGCGGATCCGGACCGTGGCCCACCGGCAGCACCGCGACGACGGACGACAGCCGGCAGTTCGACCGCATGGTCGCCGATCTCATCCCGTGCCGGTCGAACGACCCCGAGCTGTGGTTCGCCGAGCGTCAGGCCGACGTGGAGCGCGCCAAGGCCCTGTGCGGCACCTGCCCGCTCATCGAGGGCTGCCTGGCCGGCGCCGTCGAGCGGGCCGAGCCCTGGGGCGTGTGGGGCGGTCAGGTCTTCGTCGGCGGTGTGGTCGTGCCCACCAAGCGTGGGCGCGGCCGGCCCCGCAAGGTCGCAGCTGCCTGACGGGGCGGCCCCGACCTGCCGTCACACCCCGACGCCGGGTCCCGCGTGCCGTGTGCGCGCGGGGCCCGGCGTCGTCGTCCCCGTCGTCGCGGCCGCGACCGTCCCCGCCGTACCGCTCGTCCCCGCCGTACCGCCCGTCCTGACGGTCGCGGTCCCGGCCGCCGGTGGCGCGGCGCACCCGCAGTCGGGGTGCGGCGTCCACGGCCGCAGCCGCGGGACGACGTCCGGCAGGGCGATCTCCGCCGTCGTCCCGCACAGCAGGGGGACCGTGCCGGCCAGCAGGGCCAGCACCTGAGCGGACGCGAGCGCGGCGCACGCGGCGGCGAGCACGCCGACCTCCCCGGGGCGCGGCGCACCGCGGCGGGAGGCGTCGTCGCGGCCCGCCGTCGTGCCGGCGAGCACGCGCGGCCACGCGGTGTCGGCGTCGGCGCGGTGCAGGTCGAGGCAGCGCAGGCACGGGTCGGCGGTGCCCGGCCGCACGAACGGTCCGACCAGCGCGTCGGCGGCACGCACGACCACGGACAGGTGCGGCACGCCGCTCGCCGTGAGCAGCGCCCCGCGGGCGGGGTCGGCGGCGTCGGGCTCGACGACGACCACGACGTCCGGCTCCGCGTCCCCGTCGACGCGCACGTCCGGGGCGACGTCGCGCAGGACGCGGCGCAGCGCGGTCGGCCGCGGGGCGCCCACGTCGCTCCAGCGGTGGGCGCCGCCGGCGACGTCCGGCGAGCGGACCGTCCCGTCGTCGTCCAGCAGGAGCGTGCCGACGCCGGCCGCGGCGAGCAGCCGCGCCGTGCCCGCCCCCGTCGGGCCGAGCCCGACCACGCCCACCACCGCGTCCGCCCGGCTGCGGACCACGTCCTCGCCGGCGGCGTCGGCACGCAGCAGCGACCAGGCGGCGGCGTCGGCGGCGGTGGGACCGCGCACGAGCCGTGCGCGCGGCGGGTCCGGCCGCACGAGGCCGGCGGCGTGCAGCGCGCCGACCAGCTCGCGCACCCGGGCGGGGTCCGCGCCGGCGTGCTGCGCGGCGGCCGGCAGGGCGGTGAGGTCCGTCGCCTCGTCGACGCGCGCCCACGTCGCCACCTCGGCCGGCGTCAGGCTGTCGAGCACCACCGCCCAGCGCGGGTCCTGCCCGACCTGGACGGCGTCGACGTCGCGTGCGAGCACACGCAGTCCCGGGCGCAGGCGGAAGGGGGTGCCGGTCACGGCGGCCACCCTGGCAGCCGGGGGGAAGCGGTGCGGCTCACCGTCCACAGGGCCCGTGGCCACACGACTGGTCTGCTGGCCGCGGCCGAACGCTCCCCGGACGCGCCGAGGGCACCGTCGCGGCCGACGGTGCCCTCGGATGCGCGTGTGCGCGGGCGTCGCCCGCGGTGCGTCAGGCCTTGCCGAGGATGCGGTTCAGCTTCGTGCCGCAGACGGGGCACGTGCCCTTGGCCATCCGGCGCCCGGACTCGGAGACGACGACCTCGCCCTCGGTCTCCCGCTTCTCCTTGCACTTGACGCAGTAGAACTCGCCCGCCCAGGTCTCGGCCATGTGGTCTCTCCTCGTGCTCCGTCACCGGACGGCGGGGTGCCGCCCGGGCACCGGACCATGACGGCCACCGTGCGGTCTCACAGTAGTGCGCGGCCCCTGCCCGGCCGGGGACGAATGCGGACGCAGCGCCGCCCCGGACGGGTGAACGACTCGGGCGGCCAGTCGTCCCCGCGGCGGTCCGCGGGGGCGCTAGCGTGCGTGCATGCCGACGCCGCGCGAGCAGGACCCGCGCGGCGTCGTCGCGCCCGCCGTGGAGGTGCGCCGCTCGCGTCGCCGCGTGCGGACGGTCAGCGCGTGGCGCGAGGGGGACCGCACCGTGGTCGCGATCCCCGCCCGGTTCACGCGCGCGCAGGAGCGCGAGTGGGTCGGCCGCATGGTCGAGCGGCTCGCCGCGCAGGAACGTCGTCGCCGGCCGTCCGACGCGCAGCTGCTCGCGCGCGCGCAGGACCTCTCGCGCCGCTACCTCGGCGGCCGGGCGGTGCCGTCCACGGTGCGCTGGTCGTCCAACCAGGGACGCCGCTGGGGGTCGTGCACGCCGTCGGACGGGACGATCCGCATCAGCGACCGCGTGCGCGGCATGCCGCGGTGGGTCCTCGACTACGTCCTGCTGCACGAGCTGGCGCACCTGCTGCAGCCGGGCCACGGGCCCGCGTTCTGGGCCGAGCTGACCACGTACCCGCACACGCAGCGGGCCCGCGGGTTCCTGGAGGGCTACGCGTTCCTGCGGGACGGCACCCCGGGCGACGGCCCGCCGGGCGAGGAGCCCGCCGCCGACGACGACGCCGTGGACGACGACACGGTGGACGACGGGACCGTGCCCGACGACGCGGTGGACGACGCGGTGGACGACGCGG
>JAPSIR010000184.1 GCA_031178625.1 Cellulomonas sp. | reverse complement strand
GCGTGTGCGCGTCGGCCGGCAGCGTCATGGTGTCGTCGCGGTAGCCGGTGGCGGCGTCGAAGCCGTCGGAGGAGTCGAGGTAGACGTCGGTGTCGCCGAACGTGCCGGTGAGGTAGCCGTAGACGTCGCCGGGTCCCGTGGCGCCGGTGGCCGACAGCAGCACCTGCGACGTCCGGGTGGCGCCGTGCTGCGCGCCGTCGCCGTGCGCGCGCAGCCCCAGCCAGATCGTGTCCAGGCCGGCGTCCTCGACCAGCGGGATGATCTCGGCCGCGTACTTCACCGACTCCTCGGCGAGCGAGACGCTGATGGCATCGGGGCGCAGGTTCGCGTCGAGGGTACGGATGATCGCGTGCTCCTCGAGCAGCGCGTAGTTGCTGAAGGCCACGTCGGCGTAGACGACGTCGCGCGCGTCGCGCAGCGTCGGCTCGTGCGCGTGCGGGTCCGCACCGTCGGGGACGAGCGAGACGACGTCCACGCGGTCGCCGCCGACCTGCCGGACGAGGTCGCGCAGCAGCACCGTCGTCGTGACCACCTGGAGCCGGTCGGTGCGGGCGACGAGCGCCGGCTCCCCCGCGCAGCCGGCGAGCAGGAGGGCACCAGCGACGACGCACGCCGCCGCGCGCCGCGCGGCGCGGCTCATGCCCCGCTCCCCGGCGCGGCCGACGCGTCGCCGCGCCCGCGCCACCAGAGGAGGCCCGTGCCGCCACCGCCGACGAGCAGCAGCCCACCGAGCACGGCGAGCAGCAGCGGGACGGGGTCGTCCTCGCCGACCGCGGCAGCTGCGGCGACGGCACCGCCCCTCAGCGCCGGTGCGTCCCGCCCCGGCCGCAGGTCCACCACGGCGGCCGCCGCGAGGGGTGACACCTGCGTCGCAGCCCGCAGCGGCTGCTCCTCTGCAGAGACCGGGACGACGCCGCCGGCCACCGCCGCGCCCGCGCAGTCGCCGGCGCCGCGTACCGCCGTGGCCGGGTCGACGTCGCCGACCGCGATCGTGAGCGTCGCGGTGTCGCTGGACCGGGCGCCGCCGGCGAGCGTGACGGACTGCGTCATGCGCAGCCGGTAGACGCCCTGCGCGGAGAACGCCCAGTTCGCGTGCGCGTGCACGCCGAGCGGGATCTCGTAGCGACCGGTGCCGTCGAACACGACGGACTGCACGCCGCCGAACGCGCCCGACAGGAACACGGTGACGTCCCCGGGCCCGTCGACGGAGTCCAGCGTCCACGTGACCGGCGACCCGGCGTTGCCGGCGTTGAGCAGCTCGGTGTTCCAGCCCAGCCACACGAGCGACGGGTCCTGCGACTGCGGGACCTGCCACACGGGCGTGCCCGCCGCGCCGACCGCACCGAACCCGGCGGGGAGCGTGACGCGCGACGACGGCTTGAGCCACAGCACCACGCCGGACGGCTCGCGGTAGATCTTGGTGCCCGTGGCGTCGTCCCCGACGAGCTGGCGCAGGCGCCCGCCGACGACGCGCGAGGCCCAGTCGACGTGCCCGGCGGACAGGACCGTCGCGGCCGCCGTGCACCGCGTCGCGGCGACGGCGCGCGCGGCGGGCGCCGCGCCGGCGCCGAGCGGACCGTCCGCCGGCTCGGCGAGGACGGGCGTGGACCCGGAGCCCGGCGCGACCTCCGCCGCGCACGAGGCCGGGTCGAACGTCTGCACGTCGGCCGTGCCGACGGCGACGGCGAGGACGGAGGCGTCCCGGACGACGCGTCCGTCGGCCAGCTCCGTCGCCCACTCGAACGCCAGGCAGTACCGCCCCTCGGCGGTGAAGGCCCAGGCGCCGTGCGCGTGCGTGTTCCGCGGGATGAGCACGCGGTCGGCCGCGGTGATGCCGTCGCGCGTGCTGAACAGCACCTCGACGCCGCCGAGCTGCGCGGTGGGCCGGTGCACCACCACGTCGCCCGGGCCGGAGGCGTCGGTCAGGGCCCAGGTCACGCCCGTCCGCGTCGCAGCGAGGGGGATCGCCTCGGTCGACCACCCCGGCCAGAGCAGGCCTGTCTGCTGCTGGTGCGACAGCTGCCACAGCGGCGCGCCGGGCGCGCCGAGGAACCCGTACGCCGGCACGTCGGGGACGCTCGTGCGGGCACCCGGCAGGACCTGCAGCACCGTGCGAGCAGGATCCCGCCACACCGCGTCGCCCGGTGCGGTCGTGTCCTTGATGCGGGTGCGCAGCGCGTCGCCCTCGAGCAGCGAGGCCACGTCGACGTGGCCGTCGTTGAGCACGGTGGCGCCCGCGGCGTTGACCGTGCCGTTGGGCAGGTCCCATACCGCGCCGGGTGCGGGGGGAGGCGTCGGTCCGGGGTCCGGGCCGGGGCCGCCGCCGGGCGCCTGGACGACCTGCAGGTCCGTCCAGCCGACGAGGACGTCGGCACGGTCCTCGACCACGAGGACGTGCCTGCCGGGCGACGTCGCGTCGGGGAGCGTGACCCCGACCGAGCCGTCGGCGCCGACGCGGACCCAGCCGAGCCACTGCGTGCCGCCGAGCCAGACGGAGACCCACGTGCCGGCGCGGTCGGCGCCGACCTCGGCGGTGAGCCGGCCACCGGGCGACGCCGAGCCGTCGCGCACGACGACCCCGCCCCGGCTCTCCTCGGTGAGGTCGGCCGGTGCGGGTGGCGTGGTGTCGTCGTCGGCGGGCCGGCCGTGATCGGTCCGGGCGCACGCCGCGGGGTCGAGCCCGCCCACGTCGGTGCGTCCCACCGCGACCGTGAGCGTGAAGTCGTGCGTCGACTGCTCCCCCGACGCCAGCTGCGCCGACCGCCGGAAGCCGAGGCAGTACGCCCCCTCCGCGGAGAACGCCCAGGAGCCGTGCGCGTGCGTCCGCTCCGGGATGGTGAACGTGTCCGGCCCGCCGTCACGGCTGCTCAGGAGCACCCGGTGCGCGCCGATCTGCTGCGGGTCGGACGCGAAGAGGACCAGGTCCCCCGGCCCGTCGACGCCCGTCAGCATCCACGCGACGCCGCCGGGCGTGCCGCCCCCCGGGATCGACTCCGTCGACCACCCCGGCCAGAGCAGTCCGTCCTGCTGCGTCTCGGGCAGCCCCCAGAACGGCGTCCCGGGCGCACCCAGGAAGTCCAGCGCCGTCCCGTCCGGCACCTCCTGCTCGGCCGAGGGCAGCACCTGCAGCACGGCCTCGTCCGTCGGCAGCCACTGCGGCTCGCTGCCCCGGCTCGTGTCCTTGAGCCGCGTCGTCAGTCGGTCGTCCTCGACCACCGACGCGACGTCGACGTGACCGTCGTTGAGCACGAGTGCACCCGCGTCGTTCACGGAGCCGTGCGGGACGTCCCACCCCTCGCCTGCGAGGACCGGATCAGCCGGGCGGGACGACGCGGCCGCGACGCCCGGCAGGGCGAGGGACGTGAGGACGACCGACGCGACCAGGGGTGCGGACACCAGGCGCTGACGGGTGCGGAGGGTACGGCCGACGGGCATGAGAACTTTCCGAGTCGGGGCCGGAGGGGCGGGGCTCCGAAGGCGCACGCATCCCATGACACGTCGACGCGACGGGCCTATTGATGCGAACGTTACTCAGAAGCGGTCGCAATAGTGCTGGACGCCTGCACGGGTGTCAACGACCCGGCCCCAGGTGCGCGGCCACGCTGCCGCCGACGGCCGGTCCCACGGTCACGGCGAGCGACGACGGCTGGTCCGGTGGGTCCCTTGCACGCGGTGTCGCCGGGCCCGACGACCGTCCCGTACACCCGGAGACTTGCCCGGGGCGGTACGCCGCCCGATGCTCGAAGGCGTTGCCTGCGTTACCTCCGATGGCGTCCGGCGCCGGCCGTCGACACACTGACGCCGTGACGAGCGAACGCGGGGCCGTCGAGGAGGAGCGGGGCGAGGACCTGGCGTCCGGCCGCGACCCACGGCGGCGGTGGTGGGTCCTCGTGGGCGTCGGAGCGGTGGTGCTGGTCGCCTCGTACGTCGGCTTCGTGCTGACCCCGCCGGGGCAGGCGCTGGAGAACGCCGCGCTGCGCGGGGCCGACCAGGTCGCCGAGCAGAGCCTCGCCGAGTCCGACGAGGCACTCGCCGGGATCACGGTCTTCTCGCTCGGGCTCGCGTGCGTGCTCGTCGCGGTCGTGGGCCTCGCTCGACGCTCCCCGCAGCTGGCCGTCGCGGCGGTCGGGACGATCGTCGCCGGCCAGGTCGTCACGCAGGGGCTCAAGCGCGTCGTGCTCCCCCGCCCGGCCCTCGTCGAGGCGTCGGAGGCCTACACCGGCAACAGCTTCCCCAGCGGGCACACGACGATCGCGCTCACGGTGCTCGCTGCCGCCCTGCTGCTCGCGACCTGGCGCGCACGAGGGGTCGTGATGTTCCTCGTGGCGTCCTGGGCGGTCGCCATCGCCGGGTACACGCTCGAGTCGAAGTGGCACCGCCTCAGCGACACGCTCGGCTCGGCCGGGGTGACGCTCGCGGTCGCGTCGCTCGCCGCGCTGTGGCTGCACCGGCGTGGCCTCGTGCGCACGGTGCAGGCGCCCGTCCGCCGCGCGCGCGTCGTGCTCGTCGTCGCTCCCCTCGCCCTCGGCGCCGCCGTGTCGCTCGGACTCGGGGTGGCCCTGCTGGTCCTGTCGAAGGACGTGCTCGGGCACGACCCTGTGGTCGAGTACAACGTCTACCTCGCGCTGCAGTCGCTCGCCGCCTTCGGTTCGGCGACGACCGTCCTGCTGCTGTGGTGGAGCTGGCACCGGCTCGAGGTCGTGGCCCCGGCACGCCAGGGGGCCGCGGTGCCGGGCGATCCAGCATGAGCCGCCGACCTGCGCCCGGCCGGGGCGGTGAGCGCGCGTGCTGGACAGCCTGATCCTGGGCGTCCTCGGCATGGACCTGTTCGCCGTCGTCCTCGTCGTCGCCCGGTCCCGTGCCTTCCGGACCCGGCTGTACCGGCCCATGCTGCTGAACGTCGCCCTGTGCGCGGCGCCGCTGCTCGTCCTGACGGTCGGGTGGGGCGCGGCGCTCGTCGTGCGCGTCGCGGGAGGTCCGCTCTGGGCCGTGTGGGCGGTCGCCGGTGTCACGACGCTGGTCTGGGTGCTGCTGCTGCCGAACGCCGGCTACCTCGTGACCGAGCTGAACCTCAGCCACCGCCGCGAGGGCGACGGGGTGCCGATGTGGTTCGACATCGCCCTGGTGATCAGCCTCGCCATGGCCGGGGTGCTCACCACCGTGCTCAACGTGTTCACCCTGCACGCCGGCTACGCGCTCCTGCGGCACGGCGACCACGCGGTCGGGCTGCAGGCCGCAGACGCGCGGGTGCTCGTCGCGGTCCTGCTCCTGCTGGTGTCGCTGGGGATGTACCTGGGCCGATACCTGCGGCTCAACAGCTGGGACGTGACGCACCCCCGGGCGCTGGTCCGCAAGCTCTACACCCACGTGGTGACCGAGCGGCACGCCGGCGCGCTCGTCGGGTTCTGCCTCACGCACACGGTCTTCTTCGCGCTCATGTACCTCGTCGTCGTCGGACCCGTCATCGCCGGGCTCGTCTCCCTGGAGCGGTGAGCCGCGCGGCGGGCGCGCCCACCGTGCGCGGCGGAGGTCGCGCCCGGAGGCCCGGGACGTCCCCGCGGGCGCCCGCCCCGGATCGCGCCTAGCCTCGGAGGCGCCCCCACGTTCGACGCGACCCGCCCCCGGCCGCCGAGACGATGCACGTCGTTCGGCTGCCCACGGGCTTGGAGCCACATGGCAGACGACGACCGCACCCTCACCACGCGACAGGGCCACCCGGTCCAGGACAACCAGAACCAGCGCACGGTCGGCAGCCGCGGACCGGCGACGTTGGAGAACTACCACTTCCTCGAGAAGATCAGCCACTTCGACCGGGAGCGGATCCCGGAGCGCGTCGTCCACGCCCGCGGGTTCGTGGCGTACGGCGAGTTCGAGGCCACCGGGAAGATCGGCGACGAGCCCGCCTCGACGTACACACGGGCCAAGCTCTTCGCGGAGCCGGGGAAGACGACGCAGCTGGCGATCCGGTTCTCGACCGTGATCGGCGGCCGGGACTCGTCCGAGGTCGCGCGCGACCCCCGCGGGTTCGCGGTGAAGTTCTACACCGAGGACGGCAACTGGGACGTCGTCGGCAACAACCTGGCCGTCTTCTTCATCCGCGACGCCATCAAGTTCCCCGACGTCATCCACGCCCTCAAGCCGGACCCGGTGACGTTCCGGCAGGAGCCGAACCGCATCTTCGACTTCATGAGCCAGACGCCGGAGTCGATGCACATGCTGACGCACCTGTTCAGCCCGCGCGGCATCCCGGCCACGTACCGCCACATGGAGGGCTTCGGCGTCAACACCTACAAGATGGTGAACGCCGCCGGCGAGACGGTGCTGGTGAAGTTCCACTGGCACCCGCGCCAGGGCGTGGCCTCGCTGACCGATGCGGAGGCCGCGAAGGTGCAGGGCCAGGACCTGGGCTCGGCGTCGAAGGACCTGTACGAGGCGATCGAGCGCGGCGACTTCCCCCAGTGGGACATGTACGTGCAGATCATGGCCGAC
>JAPSIR010000024.1 GCA_031178625.1 Cellulomonas sp. | reverse complement strand
CGGCGGACCGCGAGGTCCTCGACTGGCCCGTCTTCGGCGAGGCGACGCGTGACCTCGCGCAGGCGGTCGTGGACTCGGGCTTCGCCGCGGACGTCGTCGTCGCGGTCGCACGGGGCGGCCTGCTGCCTGGCGGTGCGCTCGCGTACGCGCTCGGCACCAAGGGTGTCGGCACGCTCAACGTGGAGTTCTACACGGGCGTCGACACGCGTCTGCCGGAGCCGCAGGTGCTGCCGCCGCTGCTCGACGTCGACGCGCTGCACGGCATGCGCGCCCTCGTCGTCGACGACGTCGCCGACACGGGGGAGACGCTGGCGCTCGTCCAGCGGCTCGTGGCGGAGCACTGCGTCGAGGCGCGCACCGCCGTCCTGTACGCGAAGTCCCGGTCGGTCGTCGACCCGGACTACGTGTGGCGCCGCACCGACCGGTGGATCACGTTCCCGTGGTCCGCGCTGCCCCCGGTGACGGCGGCCGGGTGAGGCCGGGGCCGGTCAGCCCTCGGGCCGCCACCGGGAGTCGTCGTTGACCCACGCGTAGTACAGCCCGATGAGCAGGCCGCCGCCCGCGAAGTTGCCCGCCAGCGCGAGCGCGACGTTGCCCGCGGCGAGCCCCAGGTCGAGGCCCTCCCGCAGGCCGACGATCGAGAACAGCACGGTGTTCGCGACGGAGTGCTCGAGCCCGAGGAACGCGAAGATGAAGACCGACACGATCATGACCAGCGACTTGGTCAGGTCGTCCTTGATCAGCCCGTTGTAGACGAGCAGCATCGCCAGGTTGATGCAGAAGTTGCACAGCACCGCGCGCACGAGCAGGTCGCCCCACCCGGCGGGCCCCGACGAGACGTACGCCAGCTTGTGGTCGACGGACGCGACCATCTGGTCGAGCGCGGCGCCGTCGACGACGGTCGAGAAGCGCACGAGCGCGGCGACGAACAGGCCGCCGACGAGGTTGCCGAGGTAGCACAGACCGAGCAGCCGCAGCGCGCGGCCCCACCCGGTGCGCCGGTGGTAGGCGCCGATCGAGACGATCATCATGTTCGACGTCAGCAGCTCGGACCGCGAGTAGTAGATGAAGACGAGCGCCCACCCGAACGCGACCGCGCCGACCATCCGCCCGAGCGGCTGCAGCGACGTCCCGGCGGCCTCGACCGACGCGAACGCCGCGACCACCGCGTAGTGGGTGGCGTACAGCAGGCCGATGATGACGCCGGCCATCGCCGCCCGCTGGAGGTACCGGCGCGTGAGCCGGCCCGACATGGTGGTCTTCGTCTCGAGCGCGTCGAGGACCGTGCTGATGAAGTGCCGGCCGGGGAACAGCCCTGCCAGCGGGTCGGGGGCGGGCGCGCTCACGCGGTGAGCGTGCCACAGCGACGCCGGTACCGGCGCGGACCTGCGTCCCGCGGGTCCGGCACCGTCACGGCGTCGTGGCGGCGAGCCCCAGCCGGGCGAGCAGCCGCGGGCCGAGCTCCGCCACCTCGTGCACGACCTCCGCCGCGCCCGCGCGCACGAGCTCCTCCTCGCCGCCGTACCCCCAGCCGACGCCGACGCAGGCGATGCCGTGCTCGTGCGCGCCCTCCACGTCGTGCTCCCGGTCGCCGACCATCACGGTGCGGGACGGGTCGGCGAGCGGGTCGGTGCCGGTCGTGGCCCGCACCCACGCGATGGCGCGGGCCATGATCTGACCCTTGGACTCCGACTCGTCCGCGGGTGCGCCGACCACGGCGTCCACCAGCGGGGTGAGGCCGACCTCCGCGCAGATCGGCTCGGCCCACAGGGCCGGCTTGGCGGTCGCGACGACGAGCAGCGCGCCGGCCGCGCGCAGCGTCCGCAGCGCCTGCGGGACGCCGTCGAAGACGGTGGTGTCCCACACGCCGACGCGCCCGAAGTGCTCGTTGTACACGGCGATCGCGTCGGCGAGCTGCTCGGCGGCGACGCCGTGCGCGGGGAACGAGTGGCCGATGGGCGGGCCGATGAAGGTCCGCATCGCGGCCTCGGTCGGCGCGGGCACGCCCAGGTGGTCGTACGCGGCGCGGACCGACGACAGGACGCCGGGTGCGGAGTTCATCAGCGTGCCGTCGAGGTCGAGCAGGACGAGCGGGCGGGCGGGGGCGGCGGGCGGCGTGGTCATCGCGCCCATTGTCGTCGACGCGCGTGACCGTCCCGCGGCTACCATGGGACGCACAGGCGTCGACCCGGCCATCACCGGTGAGCCTCCGGAAGAACGGGACACCTGCTCCTCGCGGGTAGGTGCCCTCAGTAGAACCGGACGGGGCAGGCCCGTCACAGCCGCAGCGAGAGTGGTCCGTGCGCCCCGGTGCACGGGCAAGCGAGGTGGTACCGCGGTGCCGGCCGGGTCGTCCGGGCGTCGTCGTCCTCGTGGTCCGTCAGTTCCGCACCCCCGGGTGCGCGAGACCAGGAGCCCCGCCCGTGGCGTACCCGCTGCACCGCCCCGACGCACCCGTCCCCGCGTCGCCCGACCTGCCCGCCCTCGAGCGCGACGTCCTCGCGCACTGGGAGGCCGACGGCACGTTCCAGGCGTCGGTCGACCGGCGACCCGCTGGTGAGGACGGCGCGAACGAGTACGTGTTCTACGACGGCCCGCCGTTCGCGAACGGGCTCCCGCACTACGGCCACCTGCTCACCGGCTACGCCAAGGACGTCGTCCCGCGCTTCTGGACCATGCGCGGGAAGCGGGTGGAGCGACGGTTCGGCTGGGACACCCACGGCCTGCCCGCCGAGCTGGAGGCCGAGCGCGTGCTCGGCATCACCGACAAGGCGCAGATCGACGAGATGGGCATCGCCGCCTTCAACGAGGCGTGCCGCACGTCGGTGCTCACCTACACGAAGGAGTGGCAGGAGTACGTCACGCGCCAGGCGCGCTGGGTCGACTTCGAGCACGACTACAAGACGCTCGACCCGACGTTCATGGAGTCGGTGATCTGGGCGTTCAAGCAGCTGTACGACAAGGGCCTGGCGTACGAGGGCTACCGCGTGCTGCCGTACTGCTGGCGCGACGAGACGCCGCTGAGCAACCACGAGCTGCGCATGGACGACGACGTGTACGCGTCGCGCCAGGACCCCGCGCTCACGGTCGGCTTCCGCCTGGCGACGGGCGAGCTCGTGCTGATCTGGACGACGACGCCGTGGACGCTGCCGTCCAACCTGGCCGTCGCGGTCGGGCCCGACATCGAGTACGTCGTCGTGGAGCCGCAGGAGGGCTCGCCGTTCGCCGACGCCCACCCCGGCGAGCGCGTCGTGCTGGCCGCGTCACGCCTCGCCGCCTACGCGCGCGAGCTGGGCGCCGAGCCGACGGTCGTCGAGCGCGTCACGGGCGCCGACCTGGTCGGGCGCCGGTACACGCCGCCCTTCGACTTCTTCCTCGGCCACGAGAACGCGCACCAGGTGCTCGCGGGCGAGTTCGTCACCACCGAGGACGGCACGGGCGTCGTGCACCTGGCGCCCGCGTTCGGCGAGGACGACATGGCCGCGTGCGACGCCGCGGGCATCCCGCCGGTCGTCCCGGTCGACTCCAAGGGCTGCTTCACCGCGCTCGTGCCGGACTACGCCGGCGTGCAGGTGTTCGAGGCGAACAAGCAGATCATCGCCGACCTCAAGGCCGCGTCCGGCCCGTTGGCGCGCGCGGCCGCCGACGTGCGGCCGGCGCTCGTGCGCCATGAGACGTACGAGCACTCCTACCCGCACTGCTGGCGCTGCCGGAACCCGCTGATCTACAAGGCCGTGTCGTCGTGGTTCGTCCGCGTGTCCGCGTTCAAGGACCGCATGGTCGAGCTGAACAGGGAGATCACCTGGATCCCCGGGCACATCCAGGAGGGCCAGTTCGGCAAGTGGCTCGAGAACGCGCGCGACTGGTCGATCAGCCGCAACCGGTACTGGGGCACGCCGATCCCGGTGTGGGTGTCGGACGACCCGGAGTACCCGCGCGTCGACGTCTACGGCTCGTTCGCGGAGATCGAGGCGGACTTCGGCCGCGTGCCCACGAACGACGCCGGCGAGCCGGACCTGCACCGGCCGTACGTCGACGACCTGACGCGTCCCAACCCGGACGACCCGACGGGTCGCTCGACGATGCGCCGCATCCCGGACGTCCTCGACGTGTGGTTCGACTCCGGGTCGATGCCGTTCGCGCAGGTCCACTACCCGTTCGAGAACCGCGAGTGGTTCGAGCACCACTACCCGGGCGACTTCATCGTCGAGTACATCGGCCAGACGCGCGGCTGGTTCTACACGCTGCACGTGCTGGCGACGGCGATCTTCGACCGCGCCGCGTTCCGCAACGTCATGTGCCACGGCATCGTCCTCGGCGACGACGGCCGCAAGGCCAGCAAGTCGCTGCGCAACTTCCCCGACCCGGCCGAGATGTGGGACCGCTACGGGTCGGACGCCGTGCGCTGGAGCCTCATGTCGTCCTCGATCCTGCGCGGCGGGAACCTCGTCGTGTCGGAGGAGGGGATCCGCGACGGGGTCCGGCAGGTGCTGCTGCCGCTGTGGAGCACCTACTACTTCTTCACGCTCTACGCGGGTGCGGCGGACGAGGGCCGGGGGTACGCCGCGCGCCCGGTCGACGCGGCCCGTGCCGCCGGGCTGCCGCCGATGGACCGCTACCTGCTGGCGCGCACGGACCGGCTCGTCGCGCGCCTGACGGAGCAGCTCGAGGCCTACGACATCCCCGCGGCGTGCGAGTCGGTCCGCGAGCACCTGGACGTGCTGACGAACTGGTACGTGCGCACGCAGCGCGACCGGTTCTGGTCGGAGGACGCCGACGCGTTCGACACGCTGTGGACGGCGCTCGAGCGGCTCACGCGGGTCATGGCCCCGCTGGCGCCCCTCGTCACGGAGGAGGTCTGGCGCGGCCTGACGGGCGCGCGCAGCGTGCACCTGACCGACTGGCCGACGGCGGAGGAGGTGCGGGTCCACGACGACGCGCTCGTCACCGCGATGGACGAGGTGCGCGCGGTCGTGTCCGCCGCGCTCGGTCTGCGCAAGGCGCACCAGGTGCGCGTGCGCCAGCCGCTGCGCCGGCTGACGGTGGCCGTCGCGGACCCTGCGGCGCTCGCGCCGTACACCGACCTGCTCGCCGCGGAGCTCAACGTCAAGCACGTCGACACGGTGACGGCGGACGTCGCCACGGCTGAGGGATTCGGCATCACGCAGCGCCTGGCGGTCAACGCCCGCGCGGCGGGTCCGCGCCTGGGGCGCGGCGTGCAGGCGGTCATCAAGGCCGCCCGCGCGGGCGCGTGGCGCCAGGACGGCGACGCGGTCGTGGTCACGACCGACGACGGCGACGTCGCGCTCGAGCCGGCCGAGTACGAGCTGACGACCGTGGTCGCCGGCGGTGAGGGTGGCGACGCCACGGTGGCCGCCACCGTGCTGCCGGGCGGGTCGTTCGTCGTGCTCGACCTCGCCCTCGACGACGCGCTGCGGGCCGAGGGGTACGCCCGCGACGTCGTGCGGGCCGTGCAGGACGCGCGCAAGGCTGCCGGGCTGCACGTGGCGGACCGCATCGACCTCACGCTCACCGTGCCGGCCGACCAGGTCGCCGCGGTCGAGGCGCACCGGGAGTTCGTCGCGGCGGAGACGCTCGCCACGGGGCTGTCGGTGGTCCCCGGCGACGGCACGCTGCAGGTGCACGTCGCGCGGGCGGGGGCCCAGGCGTGAGCGCGGCACGGTCGGGCGGCGCGGACCACCTGCGGGACGCCGCGGCGCGTGCCGCTCGGGAGGCGGCCGACGAGGTCTACCGGGGCATCCTCGCGCGGGCGCCCGAGCACGACATCGACCCCGAGCTCTCCCGCGTCCGGGCGGTGCTCGAGCTGCTGGGCGACCCGCAGCGCGCGTTCCGCTCCGTCCACCTCACGGGGACGAACGGCAAGACGTCGACGGCGCGGATGGTGGAGCGGCTGCTGCGCGAGCACGGCCTGCGCACGGGCCGGTTCACGAGCCCGCACCTCACGCGCGTGAACGAGCGCATCGCGATCGACGGCGAGCCGATCAGCGACGAGCGGTTCGTCGAGGTGTGGCAGGACGTCGCGCCCTACGTGCACATGGTCGACGCGCGCTCCGCCGAGCGCGGGGAGCCCCGGCTGTCGTTCTTCGAGGTGTTCGTCGTCATGGCGTACGCCGCGTTCGCGGACGCGCCGGTCGACGTCGCGGTCGTCGAGGTGGGCATGGGCGGGCGCTGGGACGCGACGAACGTGCTCGACGCCGAGGTCGCGGTGATCACGCCGGTCGCGATGGACCACGAGCGCTACCTGGGGCACAGCCTGGTCGAGATCGCGTCCGAGAAGGTGGGCATCGTCACGGACGGCGCCACCCTCGTGCTCGCCCAGCAGAGCGAGGACGTCGACGGCGTCGTGCTGACCGCCGCGGCCGAGCGCGGTGCGCGCGTGGTGCGCGAGGGCGTCGACGTCTCCGTGGTCGAGCGGCAGGTCGCCGTCGGCGGGCAGCTGGTCGCGCTGCGCGGCATGGGCGGGGTCTACACCGACGTCTACCTGCCGCTGCACGGTGCGCACCAGGCGCACAACGCGCTGCTCGCCCTCGTGGCCACCGAGGCCTTGCTGACGGGCGGCGCCGCGCTCGACGGCGACGTCGTGGGCGCCGCGTTCGCCGACGCCACGTCGCCGGGCCGGCTCGAGGTCGTGCGGTCCAGCCCGACGGTCATCGTGGACGGCGCGCACAACCCCGCGGGCACCGAGGCGCTCGTCGCGGGCGTCGAGGAGGCCTTCGGGTTCCAGCGCCTCGTCGGCGTGGTCGGCGTCATGGCGGACAAGGACCCCGAGGGCATGCTGTCGGTGCTCGAGCCGGTGCTCGACGAGGTCGTGGTGACGCAGGCGTCGTCCGAGCGGGCTCTCGACGTCGACGACCTGGCGGAGATCGCGGTGGACGTGTTCGGCGAGGACCGCGTGCACGTCGCGCCCCGGCTGCCGGACGCGATCGACGTCGCCGTGCAGCGCGCCGAGGGCGAGGTCGAGCGTGGTGCCGGCGTGCTCGTCACCGGCTCGATCCTGCTCGTCGCGGAGGCGCGCGTCCTGCTCGGGCGCGACTGACGCGGCGGGGCGGGCGGCGCCCGGACGGGTGCCGCCTGCCCGCCCGCCTTGACCGGCGTCCAGGGGCGTCGTTAGGTGGGCGTGCGGGACGACGGCGCCCGCCCGCACGTCGTGCGCCGACGCGCCCCCCGGGGCCACGTGGAGGAGGACGCGAGTGAAGAAGCTCATCAACGACCCGCAGGACGTCGTCGTCGAGTCGGTCGAGGGCTTCGGCCTCGCCCACGCCGACCTGGTGCAGGTGCACCGCGACCCGCTGTTCGTGGCGCGGGTGGCCGGCACGGTGCCCGGCAAGGTCGGCCTCGTCAGCGGCGGCGGCAGCGGGCACGAGCCCCTGCACGCGGGCTTCGTCGGCGTCGGCATGCTCGACGCAGCCGTGCCGGGCGCGATGTTCACGTCGCCGACGCCCGACCAGGTCGCCCCGGCGATCGCCGCCGCGGACGGTGGCGCGGGCGTCCTGACGATCGTCAAGAACTACACGGGCGACGTGCTCAACTTCGAGACCGCCGCGGAGCTCGCGGAGGCCGACGGCGTCACCGTGCGCACCGTCCTCGTCGACGACGACGTCGCCGTCGAGGACTCGCTCTACACAGCGGGCCGACGCGGCGTCGCCGGCACCGTCGCCGTGGAGAAGATCGCCGGCGCGGCCGCCGAGCGCGGCGACGACCTCGACGCGGTCGCGGCCGTCGCGGAGCGCGTCGTCACGAACGTGCGGTCGATGGGCGTCGCGCTCACCGCGTGCACCGTCCCGCACGCCGGCCGCCCCAGCTTCGACCTGCCCGAGGACGAGATCGAGGTCGGCATCGGGATCCACGGCGAGCCCGGGCGGCGCCGCGTGCCCATGGCACCGGCCGACGAGGTGACGGAGATGCTGCTGGCACCCGTGGTCGAGGACCTCGGCCTGTCGGGCGGCGAGCAGGTGCTGCTCCTCGTGAACGGCATGGGCGGGACGCCCGCCTCGGAGCTGTACGTCGTCTATCGTCGGGCACGCGCGTTGCTCGCGGAGCGCGGGGTCGAGGTGACCCGCTCGCTCGTCGGCAACTACGTGACTTCGCTGGAGATGCAGGGTGCGTCGGTCACCGTCCTGCGTCTGGACGACGAGCTGACCGCGCTCTGGGACGCCCCCGTGCACACCGCCGCACTGCGCTGGTGACGGCGGTCGCCGCCGTGGGCGCCCGACCCGAGGAGGAGGGCCGATGACCCTGGACGTGGCGTGGGCGCTGGACTGGGTGCGCCGGTCGGCGGCGACCGTGACGGAGCACCGCGACGAGCTCGTCGAGCTCGACCGTCTCATCGGCGACGGGGACCACGGCGAGAACCTCGCGCGCGGCTTCGCGGCCGTCGTCGGCCGGCTCGAGGCGCTGCCCGAGCAGCCGGCCCAGGTCGGTGACGTCCTGCGGCTGGTGGCGACGACCCTCATGTCGACCGTGGGCGGCGCGGCCGGGCCGCTGTACGGCACGGCGTACCTGCGGGCGTCCAAGGCGACCGCGACGAGCGCGCTCGACAGCGACGGCGTCGTGGCGATGCTCGAGGCCGCGCTGGACGGGGTGGTCACGCGCGGCCGGGCGGGCGCGGGGGAGAAGACGATGGTCGACGCGTGGACGCCGGCGGTCGCCGCCGCCGTCGAGGCGGCCGACCACGGCGCGCCGCCGTCCGAGGTGCTGGCGGCGGCCGCGCGCGCGGCGCACGACGGTGCCGAGGCGACCGTGCCGCTCGTCGCGACGAAGGGCCGTGCGAGCTACCTGGGGGAGCGCTCGGTGGGGCACCTCGACCCCGGTGCGCGTTCGAGCGAGCTGCTCCTCGTGGCGGCCGCCGAGGCCGCCGCGGCGGCGGACTGACGCGGACCGCTGGACACGGCGCGACGACGTCGCGCGACGAGCGAGAGGGAGGGAGCCGTCGATGGCTCGACGATGGGCGCAGGTGGCGCTCGTGCTGGTGTCGCACTCGCGTGCGCTCGCGGAGGGCGCCGCGGAGGTCGCGGGGCAGATGGCGCCGGGCGTGCTGATCGTCCCGGCCGGCGGCCTCGACGACGGCGGCATCGGTACCAGCTACGCGCGCGTCGAGCAGGCGGTGGCGCAGGCGGGGGCGGACGGACGGGCCGTCGTGGTGCTCACGGACCTGGGGTCGGCCGTCATGACCGCCGAGTCCGTGCTCGACATGGCGGACGCCGACCTGGGTGAGCGGGTGCGTCTCGCGGACGCACCGTTCGTCGAGGGTGCCGTGGCCGCGGGTGTCACCGCGCACGGCGGCGGCGACCTCGCGGCGGTGCTCGCGTCCGCGCACGACGCGGGCGGGACGTTCGCCGGCTGGGCGCCGGGGCAGGGCGACGCGGCGGCTGCGGGGACCGCGGCGGGCGTCGACGGGGACGCTGCGCGGCCGGACGCCGACGGCGTCGTCCGGGGGTCGGCGGTGCTGCGCAACCGGCTCGGGCTGCACGCGCGTCCGGCGGCCGTGCTCGCACGCGCGCTCGCGGCGTACGACGCGCGGGTGCGGGTGAACGGGGCGAACGGCGCGAGCGTCCTCGAGCTCATGAAGCTCGGCGCGCAGCAGGGCGACCGCCTCGACGTGGTGGCGGAGGGCCCGCAGGCGGCGGACGCGGTGCAGCGCCTGGTGACGGCCGTCGAGGAGGGCTTCGGCGAGGACTAGGGGCGGCGCACCGCGCGCCGCGCGAAAACTGCATTGACTGCAAAGTTGCAGCGGGTGCAAGATGAACGCATGACCACTGAGCCGCGCTCCGCCGCCACCGTGCGCCCGCCCGGCACCGTGCGTCCCGCCGGGGTCGCCACGGCGGCAGCGGGCGCGGAGCCGCCCCCCGCACCGGGCCTGCGCGAGCGCAAGAAGGCCGCGCGCCGTGCGGCGCTCGTCGACGCGACGCATGAGCTCGTGGGTGCGCACGGGCTCGACGGCGTGACGGTCGACATGGTCTGCGCCGCGGCCGGCGTGTCGACGCGGACCTTCTTCAACTACTTCGCGACCAAGGACGACGCCGTGCTCGGGCACGCGCCGTGGGAGCTCGACGCCGGCACCGCTGCGGTGTTCGCGGCCGGCGGCCCGTCCGGCCACCTCCTGGACGACCTGGTCACGCTGCTCGCGCCCGTGCTGCGGGACCCGCCGCTCGGGCGGGACCGCATGCGCCGCGCGCTCGAGCTGGCCGCCGAGCACCCCCGCCTCATGGCGCACCACGTCGCCTGGATGGACCAGCAGAAGGACCGTCTGCTCGACGTCGTCCGCTCCCGGCTCGGCGACGGCTCGCCGCACCTCGTCGACACCGTGACCGGCCTCGTGCTCCTGCTCGCGCACAGCACGTTCGTGCGCTGGGAGGCCGCCGGCGGCGCCGGTGACGCCGAGGCGCACGCCCGCGCCGTCGTCGCCGACCTGCGCGCTGTCGTCACCGCCTGAGCGTCACCCGCCTGACCGTCACCGCCCGACCGTCACCCGCTCGGTGCCCCGGCGGGCACCGTCCTGACCCACGGCAGCGTCGCCGCCACCCCACCACCCACCACCGGAGGACCCCCCATGGCCGGCACCGCCACCGCACCGGGCCGCGCGGACGACGCGCCGCTCGTCGTGCTCACGCCACGCACCGTGTGGCTGATCTTCGGCGCCCTGATGGCGTCGATGTTCCTGTCGTCGCTCGACCAGTCGATCGTGGGCACCGCGATGCCGACGATCGTGGGCGAGCTGGACGGCGTCGAGCACCAGGGCTGGGTCGTGACGGCCTACATCCTGGCCATCGCGATCGTCATGCCGCTGTACGGCAAGTTCGGCGACCTGTGGGGGCGGCGCTGGCCGTTCCTCTTCGCGATCGGCCTCTTCACCGTGGCGTCCGCGGGCGCCGGGTTCGCGGGGTCCTTCGAGGCGCTCGTCGGGTGGCGCTTCGTGCAGGGCCTCGGCGGGGGCGGGCTCATGATCCTGTCGCAGGCGATCATCGCCGACGTCGTGCCCGCCAAGGAGCGGGGCAAGTACCTCGGTCCGATGGGTGCGCTCTTCGGCATCGCCGCGGTCATCGGCCCGCTGCTGGGCGGCCTGTTCACCGACCACGCCGACTGGCGCTGGGCGTTCTGGATCAACATCCCGATCGGCGTGGCGGCGTTCGTCGTCGCGTGGATGACGCTCAAGCTGCCGTCGCGCCGCTCCGAGCGTCCCGTCGACGTGGCGGGGATCTTCTTCCTCGTCGTGGCGACGTCGGGCCTCGTCCTCGCCACCAGCTGGGAGTCGTTCAGCGGCGGCACCGGCTACGACTGGACGGACCTGCGCCTCGTCGGCCTGGTCGTCGGCACGCTCGTGTCGATCGCCGCCTTCGTCGCGGTCGAGCTGCGCGCGGTCGAGCCGATCCTGCCGCTGCGCCTCTTCCGCAACCCGACCTTCACCATCGCGACGGCCATCGGCCTCGTGCTGGGCATGGGCATGTTCTCGGCGCTCGCGTTCCTGCCGACGTTCCTGCAGATGGCGACGGGTGCGGGCGTGACCCAGTCCGGCTTCCTCATGCTGCCGATGATGGCGGGCGTCATGATCACCGCCATCGGGTCGGGTGTCGCGATCACGCGCACCGGCCGCTACAAGGCCTTCCCGGTGGCCGGGCTGGCGATCACGACGCTCGGGCTCATGTGGCTGACCCGCCTCACGGGCGACATGTCGATGTGGCTGTTCGGGGCGATGCTCTTCGTCCTGGGCGCCGGCATGGGCCTGGTCATGCAGACCGTCGTGCTCGCGGTGCAGAACTCCGTCGACCCGGCGGAGATCGGCACGGCCACGAGCGCCAACAACTTCTTCCGCGAGATCGGCGCGGCCGTCGGCACGGCGCTGTTCTCCACCATCTTCACGTCGCGCCTGAGCGACCGGCTCGCCGCGGCGTTCGGCGACGTGCCGGCCGGGACCGGCGGTCCGGAGGCGTCGGGCCTGACGCCCGCCGCGGTCGACGCGCTGCCGGAGCCGGTGCGCACGGGCGTCGTCGACGCCTTCGCGAGCGCGCTCGCGCCGGCGTTCTGGTACCTCGTCCCGCTCGTCGTCGTGGGCCTCGTGCTCGCGCTGTTCCTCCGCGAGGTGAAGCTCTCCGACGTCGCGGGGATGGTCGCGCGCGGCGAGGCCG
The DNA here is from genome assembly GCA_031178625.1 of Cellulomonas sp. Classification (GTDB taxonomy): domain Bacteria; phylum Actinomycetota; class Actinomycetes; order Actinomycetales; family Cellulomonadaceae; genus Cellulomonas. The sequence continues at coordinate 11,865 of JAPSIR010000024.1, read as the reverse complement.
TCGCGGACCCGGGTCGCGCGGCGCGGACCGGGGAGCCCGACGTGGCCGTGCCCGGCTCGGCGCAGGTCGAGGGCGGCACCGCCCCGGCGGACGACGCCCCCGCGGACGCGGGGGAGCGCGCGTCCGCCGGGACCACCGCGCCGCGCGGCTAGCCTGGGGCGATGAGCATGCACGGTGGAGGCCGGGGCGGTCGCAAGCGGCCCGCCAAGCCGCAGTTCACGCAGATGACGCTGATTCTCGAGGCGCTCCTGGTGTTCTTCGCGACCCTCGTCGCCTACGGGCTGCGCGTCGCACCGCCCGCCACCGTGTGGACGCTCGGCGGCGTGACCGCCCTCGTGCTGATCCTGATCGCCGGCTACGTCGGCCGCCCCGGTGGGTACGTCGCCGGGACGGTCGCCCAGATCGCCGTCCTCGCTTTCGGCGTCCTCGTGCCCATGATGTTCGCGGTCGGCGGGCTGTTCGTGGTGCTGTGGATCGTCTCCCTGCGGCTCGGCGGACGCATCGACCGCGAGCGCGCGGAGTACGACGCGGCGCACCCCGCCGGCTGAGGCCGGCCTACCCCGCGCGACGCGCGACAGCCCTGGCGGGGCGGTCCTCCGGACCGCCTCGTCAGGGCTTTCTCGTACCCCTTCGCACCGCGAGGGCCATGCCGCGGGTGAATCCGTCGTCGATGTCCGACGCGTCCTGAGCGCGTCGTCGCAGCTCACCTGGACGACTGTCCTGGACGTAGGTCCAAGGGCCCAAGAAGGATCGGCTTCCCCGTCGCGCTCTGGATTCACACCTGCAATGCACATCACCGCGCGGCGGCACAAGCCCCCGCACGGGTGAGCGACCGAGGAGAGTGCATCATGACCACCGATCCGATGACCGACGTCGACCTGGCCGCCGCGCGCGACGAGCGCAAGCGGAAGAAGGTCGCCGTCGCGAAGTACTCCCTCGCCGGCGTCGCCCTCCTGGGCATCGGCGCGGCCCTGACCTCCGCGGCGTGGACCGACAGCGCCTGGTTCAACGCCCAGGCGACCGCCCTGGACCCCGACGACATCGAGCTCGAGGGCTCGCTGGACGGCGCGACGTGGAACCCCGCGGACGAGGGCCCGGGGATCATGATCGAGTCGACGCTGCTGGCCAACCTGGTCCCCGGCGACCCGGTCACCATCCCGCTGCACCTGAAGAACACGGGCACCCTGCCGCTCACCGTGACCACCCCGGTCGTCACGCCGGAGAACGGCGACATCCCGCTGTTCGCCACCGGCGGCGCGACCGCCGAGGTGACGGGCGAGTACCCGCTCGCGCTCCCCGTGGGCCACGACACGACCGTCAACCTGGTCGTGACGCTCGACCAGAATGCGTCGAGCGAGACGTTCGGCGGCGCCTCCGGCTCGCTCACCGTCCAGTTCGAGGGGTCTGTCGACCGCTGACGGGCCTGCCCGCCGGCGCCCCTGCGCCGGCGGGCCCGCCGTCCCCCCGCTACGCGTCGTGAGGTGGTGACCATGCGCGCACTCCGGTTCCTGGGGAACGTCGCCCTGTCCCTCGTGGCCGCCCTCGGCCTGCTCAGCGCCCTGGTCTGGGGTGCGACGCAGGCAGGGTGGACCCAGCCCCTCGTCGTCATCTCCGGCTCGATGGAGCCCGCGATCATGACCGGGGACCTGCTCTTCGCCACACCCGAGCCGACCAGCGAGCTGCGGGTCGGCGACGTCGCGACCATCCCGAGCGCGCGGACGGGGGACCTCGTCTCGCACCGCGTCGTGTCCGTCGAGCCGCACGGGGCGGGTGAGTGGGCGGTCACGATGCAGGGCGACGTCAACGACTCGCCCGACGCCGAGGTGTACGTCGTCGGCGACGCGGTGCTCGAGCCCGCCTGGCGGATTCCCGGGGGCGGGTTCGTCGTGACGACGCTGACCCGGCCGGCCGTGGCGGTCCCGCTCGCGGTCGCGCTCGCGGCGCTGCTCGGCCTGAGTCTCCTCCCGCACACGTCCGGCCCGGCCCGCACGGCCCCGCCGGCGACCGCGAGGGTGACCGCGGAGGTCGTCCGATGAGCGCCCGTCGCACGCGCCGCGCCGCGCTCGGCCTCGTGCTGGCCGTCGCCCTCGCGCTCGCGTCCCTCCTCGTGTCCGCCGGCGCCGCCGGGGCCTCGACGCGCACCGAACCCCTTCGCGCCCGCTTCGAGAACCTGCTCCCGGGGTCGACGGCGTCGACCTCGTGGGGGCTGCGGCTCGAGCGGCCGGCCGTCGTGACCGAGGTCGCGACGACGCAGTCCGGACCGGGCGACGTCGACTGGGATGTCCGGCTGCGGCACCGCGCCACCGGCGCCACCACCCCTCTCGTGGACGGTGCGACGGGGGCGCGGCTGGCCGCCGGCGCCTACGACCTGCAGGTGTCCGTGGCGGTGCGCGACATCCCGCCGGCCGCCACGAACGCGCTCGACGGCCACGTCGTGGTCACGGCCGACGCCGCCGGCGGCGCGGGCGGTGACGGCGGCGCCCGGACCGGCGGTCGCGGTGCGCTGGCCACCACGGGCGGTACCGCGCTGCCGCTGCTGCTGGCGGCCATCGCCGCGACGCTCGTCGGTCTGCACCTTCTGCTCGCCGCGCGACGGCGCCGCGAGGAGGACGCGGACCCCGTCCCGGCCGCACCGGCGGACCCCGCCTCGACCGATCTCGACCACGACCTCGACCGAAGGCTCCGCCTCGGAAGAAGGAGGGCACCGTGATCACCCGGCGGCGCACCGGCGGCCGCGTCGGACGAGGGCTCCGTCCCCGGCTCGTCGCCGCGCTCCTGGCCCTGGGCCTGCTCGCGCCGGTGGGCGTCGCGGCGACCAGGGCGGCCTGGACCGACGACGCCTGGGTCTCGGCGACCGCCTCGGCCGCCCCGACCTGGCCATCGCTCGGCGACGAGTGGTGCGAGCTGCGCTGGAACGACACCGGTGCCGCCGTCGCCGGGACCCGGTGCGAGATCCGGACCGAGGCGACGGCCTGGGGCGGCGACTGGTGGAACCCCGGGGCCGCCGTCACCTCGTCGCACGGCGTCATCCACGTCGGCGTCTCGGAGTACGAGGCGTACGAGAACCTCTGGCCTGAGACGCACCTGGTCTTCAGCGTCACGTACCCGCAGATCTGGCAGCACGCCGTGTCCCAGCCGGACTGGACGCGCGCGCGGGTCTCCGGGCTCGGCCTGTTGTCCGGGAGCAGCGGTGACCTCAGCGTCGACTGCTCCGGCATCACGGCCCGGCAGCTGAGTGGCACCGTCCGGCCGATGCACGGGAACTACGACGAGATCGGTGTGGACCTGATGTTCGACGGTGCCCACCACGGGGCCGCGCAGTGCGAGGGCCCGTGACGCGGCGCCTGCCGCACGTTCGCTTCGGAGAAGCCACCGAGTGCCTGCTCGAGGCTCGCTCGTCGCGGCGCTCCGTCGGGTGATGGCAGCATCCCCGCACCGGATCGAGACCGCGGGCCTTCGCACCGCACCGTGACCGTCCCCCGCTAGGGTTACGGCCATGGCAGACGCACCCCTCCCGCAGCGCACGCTCGTCCTCGTGAAGCCGGACGGCGTCCGGCGCGGGCACGTCGGCGAGGTCCTGCGCCGCATCGAGGCGAAGGGCTACACGCTCGTCGCGGTCGAGCTCCGCCGGGCCGACGAGGCGCTGCTCGCCGAGCACTACGCCGAGCACGCCGGCAAGCCGTTCGTGCAGGCGCTCATCGACTTCATGCGCTCGGGCCCCGTGCTCGCCGCGGTCGTCGAGGGTCACCGCGTGATCGAGGGCTTCCGCTCGCTGGCCGGTGCGACCGACCCGACGGTCGCCGCCCCCGGCACCATCCGCGGCGACCTGGCCCGCGACTGGGGCACCAAGCTGATCGAGAACATCGTGCACGGCTCGGACGGCGAGGAGTCGGCCGCCCGCGAGATCGGGCTCTGGTTCCCGCACCTCTGACGCACCGCACGCCGACGCCCCGTCCCAGCGCCGTACGGCCGCTCGGGCGGGGCGTCGCCGTGCGCGCCGCCGCGTTGCCTAGGCTCAGCCCGTGCACCTCAAGACCCTGACCCTGCGCGGGTTCAAGTCGTTCGCGTCCGCGACGACGCTGAGCTTCGAGCCGGGCATCACGTGCGTGGTCGGGCCCAACGGCTCCGGCAAGTCGAACGTGGTCGACGCGCTGGCGTGGGTCATGGGCGAGCAGGGCGCCAAGTCGCTGCGCGGCGGGAAGATGGAGGACGTCATCTTCGCCGGCACGTCCGGCCGCCCGCCGCTGGGGCGCGCCGAGGTGTCGCTGACCATCGACAACGCGGACGGCGCCCTGCCGATCGAGTACTCCGAGGTGACGATCTCGCGGACGCTGTTCCGCAACGGCGGCTCCGAGTACGCCATCAACGGGCGCGCCTGCCGCCTGCTCGACATCCAGGACCTGCTCTCGGACTCCGGCCTCGGCCGCGAGATGCACGTCATCGTCGGGCAGGGGCAGCTCGACGCGGTGCTGCGGGCGACGCCGGAGGAGCGCCGCGGCTTCATCGAGGAGGCCGCGGGCGTCCTCAAGCACCGCAAGCGCAAGGAGAAGGCGCTGCGCAAGCTCGACGCGATGCAGGGCAACCTCACGCGCCTGGGCGACCTCACCACCGAGATCCGCCGCCAGCTGGGGCCGCTGGGCCGGCAGGCCGAGGTCGCGCGCAAGGCCGCCGTCGTGCAGGCCGACCTGCGCGACGCCCGCGCCCGGCTCCTGGCGGACGACCTCGCCCAGCTCACCGCGCAGCTCGAGCAGGAGATCGCCGACGAGTCGGCCCTGCGCGCCCGCCGCGAGGACGTCGAGGGACGCCTCGCCGCCGCCCGCGAGCGCCTCGCCGTCCTCGAGCGCGAGGCGGCGCTGGCCGCGCCCGCCGTGAGCGAGGCGAGCGAGGTCTGGTACCGGCTGTCGTCCCTGCGCGAGCGCCTGCGCGGCACCGCCTCGCTCGCGGCCGACCGCGCCCGCCTGCTCGGCGCCCCGACGCAGGAGCGTGCGCCCGGACAGGACCCCGAGGACCTCGAGCGGCAGGCGCAGCGGGTGCGCACCGCCGAGCAGGAGCTCGCGGCGGAGGTCGAGCTGGCGCGGGCCGCCGTCACGGGCGCGGGCACCGCGCGACAGGAGGCGGAGGCGGCGGCCACCGCGGCGGAGCGGGCGCTCGCCGACCTGCAGCGCGGCGTCGCGGACCGGCGGGAGGGCGTCGCCCGGCTCGCGGGGCAGGTCGCGGCGCGGCGCAGCCGCGTGGAGGCGACGGAGGCCGAGATCGGCCGCCTCCGCGCCGCGGTGGCCGCCGCGGAGGAGCGGGCGCAGGACGCGACGACGCGGTTCGCGGCGCTCGAGACGCAGGTCGCGGGCGTCGAGGAGGGCGAGGAGGGCCTCGACGCCGAGCACGAGGCCGCCACCGAGGCGCTCGACGCGGCCGTCGCACGCGTCGCCGCGCTCGAGGACGCGCTGCGCGAGGCCGAGCGCGAGCGCGACCAGCAGGCGTCCCGCGCCGAGACGCTCGAGATGTCGCTGTCGCGCAAGGACGGCGCCGGCGCGCTGCTCGCCTCCGACGGCCTGCCCGGTGTGCTGGGCTCGGTCGCGGCGCTGCTCCAGGTCGACGCGCGCGACGAGGAGGCGGTCGTGGCCGCCCTCGGCGCGGTCGCCGACGCGGTCGCCGTCGACTCGGTCGAGGCGGCGGTCGACGCCATCCGGCACCTGCGCACCGAGGACGCCGGCCGCGCGGCCCTGCTCGTCGCCGGGTCGGGGGAGGGGCGCACCGCCGCCCTACCGCCGGGCGTCGACCGCGCGGTGGACCTCGTGCAGGCACCCCCGGCGGTCCGTGACGCCGTGCACGCGCTGCTCGCCGACGTCGTGGTCGTGGACGACCTCGCGGCGGCCCGTCCGCTCGTCGCCGCGCACCCCGACGTGGTCGTCGCGACGCGCACGGGGGACGTCCTGTCGCGGTTCCGCGCCTCCGGCGGGTCGGCGTCCGCGCCGTCCGCGCTGCACCTGCAGGCGGCGCTCGAGACGGCCCGCGAGACGGGCGCGCGAGCGGCCGCGACGGCCGAGCGCGTGCGGTTCGAGCTCGCCGCCGCGCGCGAGGCCCGCACCGCCGCGCGGGCGGCGGTCGACGCGACGCTCGAGCGGCTCAACGAGTCCGACGCCGCGCTCGCAGCGGTCGCCGAGCAGCTGGGACACCTGGGGTCCGCGGCCCGCGCCGCGCGGGCCGAGGCGGAGCGCGCGCAGCGCTCGCTCGAGGCGGCGGGCGCCACGCTGGCCGAGGACCACGCGACGCTCGCCGAGCTGACGCAGCGCCTCGCGGCGGCCGAGGAGCAGCCGGGGGACACCGAGGCCGCAATCGCGGACGCGACAGCCCGCCGCGATGCGACGGCCGCGGAGGCGACCGCCGCACGCGCGCGCGAGACCGAGGCGCGCCTGACGCTGCGCACGGGCGAGGAGCGGGCGCGGGCGATGTCCGGCCGCGCCGAGGGGCTGGAGCGCGCCGCCGCGAGCGAGCGGGCGGCGCGCGAGCGGGCGGCCGCGCGCGAGCGCGAGCGCCGCCGGCAGGCCGCGGTCGCCGCCGCGGTGCACGAGGGCGCCGTGCGGGCGACCGGCCTGCTCGAGCGCGCGCTGCGGCGGGCGTCCGACGAGCGCGACGCGGCGGAGGCCGCGCGCGCCGAGCGCGACCGCGAGCTCGCCGCCGTGCGCGGCGAGGTCGACGCGCTCGCGCGGGACCTGGCCGAGCTCACCGACGTCGCGCACAAGGACGAGGTGGCGCGCACCCAGCAGCGGCTGCGCATCGAGCAGCTCGAGGCGCGCTCCGTCGAGGACCTCGGACTCGACCCGGCGGTGCTGCTCGAGGAGTTCGGGCCGCACCGGGACGTGCCCGTGGTGCTGCCGCCGGGCACGGAGCCGGAACCCGGGGCGCCCGCGGCGGTGCCGTACGTGCGCGCCGAGCAGGAGAAGCGCCTGCGCGCCGCCGAGCGGGGCCTGGCGCTGCTGGGGCGCGTCAACCCGCTCGCGCTCGAGGAGTTCGCCGCCCTCGAGGAGCGGCACCGGTTCCTCACGGAGCAGCTCGCCGACCTCAAGAAGTCGCGCGTCGACCTCCTGGAGATCGTCAAGGAGATCGACGAGCGCGTCGAGCAGGTGTTCACCGAGGCGTACCGCGACACCGCCGCCGCGTTCGACGACGTCTTCCCGCGGCTGTTCCCCGGCGGCGAGGGGCGGCTCGTGCTGACCGACCCCGACGACATGCTGACGACCGGCATCGAGGTCGAGGCGCGGCCCGCGGGCAAGAAGGTGAAGCGGTTGTCGCTGCTCTCCGGCGGCGAGCGGTCGCTCACGGCCGTCGCGCTGCTCGTCGCGATCTTCAAGGCGCGGCCGAGCCCGTTCTACGTCATGGACGAGGTCGAGGCGGCGCTCGACGACGCGAACCTCGGCCGTCTGCTCGAGATCTTCCGCGAGCTGCAGGACGACTCGCAGCTCATCGTCGTGACGCACCAGAAGCGCACGATGGAGATCGCGGACGCCCTGTACGGCGTGACGATGCGCGGCGACGGCGTGACCACCGTGATCAGCCAGCGGATGCGCGAGGACCAGCCCGCCTGAGCCCCGCCGCGGCGGGCGCACGGCCGCCCGGGTGACGCGCTGTGAAGGTCGTGTGAGGGGTCCCGGCGGGCGTCGCGCGGCGTCGTGCGGGACCGTGCCGGCCGCGGAGAATAGTCCCATGACTCTGGTGCCCGTGGTCCTCCTCGCCCTGCTCGCCGCCGCCGCCGTGCTGCTGCTCGCGCGCGTGGGCAGCGAGGACGCGCCCGCCGGCGAGGAGTCGCTCTGGGACGCCTTCCGGCGGGGGTGGCGCGCCCGCCGCGAGCCCGACACCGAGCAGAGCGAGGCCGCCGCCGCGGCGGCGGTCGAGCCCCAGGACGTGTCCCTCGCCGAGTTCCTGCGCGCGAACGCGCGCGAGGGCGACGGCTACCTCCACGTCGAGGAGCTCACCGAGGACCTGCACCGCGCCGCGCAGACGCTGCGGGTGCGCCGCGGCGCCTGACGCCGACAGACTGTCGCCGTGGACCTCAACGACCTCCTGCCCTACCTCGTCGGCGCGCCCGTGCTCGCGGCCGGCGCGGCCGCGGCGCTCCTCGTGCGCCGACGGCGCACCCCCGACCGCCGCCCGGACGTCCGGCCCGGCACGCGCACCGCGACGGACGTCGTCGACCGTCCCGTCGTGCCGACCCCCGTGGTGCCGCCCGACGTGGCGGTCGACGGCACGAGCGGCGCCGTGGAGGGCGCGGTCGTCGACGACCTGTCGGTCGAGGACCTGGTCGCACCCCCTGTCGAGACCCCCGAGCCGACGTCCGGCCGCCTGCGCCGGCTGCGCGAGCGGCTCGCCCGCAACGGCTCCCCGCTGGGTGCGCGCCTCCTGCAGGTCCTCTCGCGCGACACGCTCACGGAGGACGACTGGGACGAGCTCGAGGAGACGCTCCTGCTCGCCGACGTCGGCGCCGGCCCGACGGACGAGATCATCCAGGCCCTGCGCACGCGTGTCCGCGTCGAGGGCGTGTCCGAGCCCGGACGCGCGCGCGCGGTGCTGCGCGAGCAGCTGCTGGCGCTCGTCGACCCGAGCCTGGACCGCGCGCTGCGCACGGCGCCCGTCACGGCCGCAGACGGCACCCCGGCGCCCGCCGTCGTCCTCGTGGTCGGCGTCAACGGCACGGGCAAGACGACGACGGTCGGAAAGCTCGCGCGCGTCCTCGTCGCCGACGGCCGCTCGGTCGTGCTGGGCGCGGCGGACACGTTCCGCGCCGCGGCGGCCGACCAGCTCGAGACCTGGGGCTCGCGCGTCGGCGTGCCCACGGTGCGCTCGGACCGCGACGGCGCCGACCCGGCGTCGGTGGCGTTCGACGCCCTGCGCACCGGTCGTGCCGACGGCGCCGACGTCGTGCTCGTCGACACCGCCGGCCGTCTGCAGAACAAGGCCGGGCTGATGGACGAGCTCGGCAAGATCACGCGCGTGCTGAGCCGCGACGTGCCGCTGTCCGAGGTGCTGCTCGTGCTGGACGCGACCACCGGGCAGAACGGCATGCAGCAGGCCCGCGTCTTCGGCGAGGTCGCCGGCGTGACCGGCATCGTGCTCACCAAGCTCGACGGCACCGCCAAGGGCGGCATCGTCGTCGCGGTGCAGCGCGAGCTCGGCGTGCCGGTCAAGCTCGTCGGCCTGGGCGAGGGCCCCGACGACCTCGCGCCGTTCGACCCCGAGGCGTTCGTGGACGGCCTGCTCGGGCAGTGAGCCGCCCGACGTCGTGAGCCACGCGCGCGGCGCGGGTGCCCCGCCGGCACCCGCGCCGTGCGTCGTCGTGGGGCGCCCGCCGTCCCGAGTGCTGGACGATCGCCCGGGTCGAAACACGATGTTCACACCGCGACGGTGGTTGTCACGTCGCGGTAACGCGCCGCGTCCGCCGGTGAAACCCCGCTCCGCGACGGTTGTCGCCGACCAGCCACGCACGGTGGCGAGGGGAGAGGCGACCTCCAATGGAATTCGAGCTCGACAGCGGCAACACGGCGTTCATCATCTTCGCCGCATCACTGGTGTTCCTGATGACGCCCGCACTGGCGTTCTTCTACGGCGGCATGGTGCGCGGCAAGAGCGTGCTCAACATGATGATGATGAGCTTCGGGGCCCTCGGCCTCGTCTCGCTCATCTGGGTCCTGTACGGGTACTCGGTGGCCTTCGGCACCGACATGGGCGGCTTCATCGGCAACCCGACCGACTTCCTCGGCCTGCAGGGCGCGACGGACGACCAGAGCCTGATGGCGGGCACCGGCGTGCCGTTCCTCGTCGCCGCGGGCTTCCAGCTGACCTTCGCCGTCATCACGGCGGCGCTGATCTCCGGCGCGGTCGCGGACCGCATGAAGTTCGGCTCCTGGCTGGTGTTCGCCGGCCTGTGGGTCACGTTCGCCTACCTGCCCCTCGCGCACATGGTGTGGGGCGGCGGCCTGCTCGGCGGCGGCTGGTTCCTCGTGGACGCCCTGCCGATCCCGATCGACTTCGCCGGCGGCACGGTCGTGCACATCAACGCGGGCGTCGCGGGCCTCGTCCTCGCGATCGTGCTCGGCAAGCGCAGGGGCTTCGGCCGCGAGCCGATGCGCCCGCACAACCTGCCGTTCGTGATGCTGGGCGCCGCCCTGCTGTGGTTCGGCTGGTTCGGCTTCAACGCCGGCTCGGAGTTCGCGGCGGACGGCACGGCCGGCCGTGCGTGGGTCAACACGACGGTCGCCACCGCGGTCGCGCTGCTCGCCTGGATCGGCACGGAGAAGATCCGTGACGGGCATGCCACGTCGCTCGGCGCCGCGTCGGGCGTCGTCGCCGGCCTGGTCGCGATCACGCCGGCCGCGGCGGCGGTCGACACGTGGGGCGCCATCGCCATCGGGCTCGTCGCCGGCGTGCTGTGCGCGCTGGCCGTGGGCCTGAAGTACAGGTTCGGCTACGACGACTCGCTCGACGTCGTCGGCGTCCACCTGGTCGGCGGTCTCGTCGGCACCGTGCTCATCGGCTTCTTCGCGACGGACACCGACGCGACGTGGTACCCCGACGGTGCGGCGAACGGCCTCCTCTACGGTGGCGGTGCCGGCCAGCTCGCGACGCAGGTGATCGTCGCCGTCCTGGCCATGGTGTTCTCCGGCCTCGTCACGCTGGTCATCGCCCTGGTCCTCAAGGCGACGATCGGCCTGCGGGCGACCGAGGAGCAGGAGGTGTCCGGTCTCGACCTGACGGTCCACGGCGAGACGGCGTACGAGTCGCTGGGCGCGGGTGCCCGCGTCGTGACGGAGGTGAAGTGATGACGAAGCTCGTGACGGCGGTCATCCAGCCGCACCGGCTGGACGACGTGAAGTCGGCCCTCGAGGCGGCGGGTGTCCGCGGCCTCACGGTGAGCGAGGCGAGCGGCTACGGCCGTCAGCGTGGCCACACCGAGGTGTACCGGGGTGCCGAGTACACGGTGGACCTGGTGCCGAAGGTGAAGATCGACGTCCTCGTGGCGGACGGCGACGCGGCGGCGGTCACCGAGGTGATCCTGCGCGCGGCGCAGACCGGCAAGATCGGCGACGGCAAGGTCTGGGTCGTGCCGGTCGAGGACGTGGCTCGCGTCCGCACCGGCGAGCACGGCGACGACGCCCTCTGAGCAGGACGGTCGCGCACAGCAGATGATGACGCGACGGCCGCCCGCCGCGGGCGCCGCCGGGTCGCCGCAGGTCCCGCACCCCCTCGGGGTGCGGGACCTGCGCGCCGCCCGGCTCGAGCTCGCCGCGCGCACCCCGGGTCCGGGCGCCGACGGCGTCGCACGCCGCCGCGCGGTCGCCGACCTCGTCGTGGGGGCGCTCGCGCGGCTGTGGGACGAGGTCACGCAGGGCCGCGACGTCGCGGGCGTCGCGCTCGGCGTCGTGGGCAGCGTCGGCCGCGGGGACGCCAGCCCGGTGTCCGACCTGGACCTGCTCCTCGTCCACGAGGGGCGGGGGCACGGGGCGGACGAGCTGGCCGACCTCGCGCAGCGCCTCTGGTACCCGATCTGGGACGCCAACCTCGACCTCGACCACTCGGTGCGCTCGCTCGCGCAGTGCCGGCAGGTGGCGTCGAAGGACCTGCCGGCCGCCGTGGGACTGCTGGAGCTGCAGCCGGTCGCGGGGGACGTGCTCGTCGTGGCGCGCGCCCGCTCGGCCCTGCTCGCGGACTGGCGCTCCGCGGCGCGCCGCCGCCTGCCCGAGCTGCTGACCTCCACGCGGCAGCGCGCCGAGCGCCACGGCGAGCTGGCCTACCTCATCGAGCCGGACCTCAAGGAGTCGCGCGGCGGCATCCGGGACGCCGTCGTGCTGTCGGCGCTCGCTGCCACGTGGCTCA
>JAPSIR010000183.1 GCA_031178625.1 Cellulomonas sp. | reverse complement strand
CGCGCCCGACCGACGACCGTGCAGGGCGTGACCGCTCCGCCGACCGTCCGTTCCGAGGCGGCGCCGACGATCGCGGCCACGGTCCGCGGCGCGAGCAGCGTCCCGACGACCGGCGCGGTGGCGGCCGCTACGAGGAGCGCCCGCCTCGCGGGACCGACGCACGACGCCACGGCGACGCCCGTGCGGAGTCGCGCGGCGGCGAGCGGCCCTACGGCGAGCGCGCCCGCGCGGACCGCACGTACGGCGACCGACCCGCCGGTGGACGGCGGGACGCCACCGGCGCGACGGGTGGGCAGGACGTCGACCGCCGTGGTGGTTCGGCCGCAGGGGAGCGTCGAGGTGCCCCGCGGTCCGGCGACCGTCCGACCGCCCGCACGTACGGCGAGCGCGGCTCCGGTCGTCCGGACGGTGGCGCTCGCTCCGGCGACCGCCGCAGCGAGGGCGGCGGACGCCCGCGGGTGGCGGGCGGCGACCGCGCGCCGCGGGCGGCCGACCGGCACGAGCCGGAGCGCGTCCGTGTCCCGGAGCCGGAGATCCCCGAGGACGTCACGTTCGCGGAGCTGGACCGCGAGGCCCGCGGGCCGCTGCGGACCCTGAGCAAGGACAACGCCGAGCGCGTCGGACGGCACCTCGTCATGGTCGGGCGGCTGCTCGACCTCGACCCCGAGCGTGCCTACGAGCACGCCGCCGCGGCGGTGCGTCGCGCCGGCAGGGTCGACGTGGTGCGCGAGGCCGCAGGGCTGGCGGCCTACCGGACCGGTCGCTACGCCGAGGCCCTGCGGGAGCTGCGCACGGTGCGACGGCTCAACGGCTCCAACGAGCACCTCGCGGTGATGGCCGACGCCGAGCGCGGGATCGGACGGCCCGAGCGCGCGATCGCCCTCGCCAACGAGCCCGAGGCGGAGGCGCTCCCCGCGGCCACGCGCGTCGAGCTCGCGATGGTCGTCAGCGGTGCCCGCCTCGACATGGGGCAGGCCGAGGCCGCGGTCGCGGCGCTGTCGACCGACCTGGTGCGCGGTGCGAGCGGCGTGCTCGCCGTCCGCGTCGCCCAGGCGCGCGCCGCAGCGCTCGAGGCCGCCGGACGACACGCCGACGCCGAGGCGGAGCTCGCCCCGTACTCCGAGCAGGAGCTCGAGGAGGCGGCCGGGGTCGTGGAGGTCGACGAGGAGGTCCTCGTGTACGACCTCGAGGACGACGTGGCCGAGTCGGACGACGCCCCCGCGGCGGACGACGCACGTACGGACGCGGAGGCGTCCGGCGCAGGCGCGGTGGCGGACGACGACGTGGTGGCGGACGACGACGTGGTGGCGGACGACGACGAGACCGACGGCGACGAGGTCGTGACCGACGAGGCGGGTCGTGACCAGGTTCCTGACCCGGCTGCGGACGACGCGGACGGCGGGGACGCCGCGGGGTCGGGCACCGAGGAGGAGCCGGGCGCCGGCACGACGGCCGGTGCGGGCACGGACGACGAGGAGGCACGGTGACGGGTGCAGGGCTGCTGGCCTCGCAGGAGCCGCTCGCGGAGCGGTACGACCTCGCGCTCGTCGACCTCGACGGCGTGGCGTACCGCGGGCACGAGCCGATCGACGGAGCCGCGCAGGGGCTCGAGGTCGCCCGCGGTGCCGGGATGCGGCTCGTGTTCGTCACGAACAACGCGTCGCGGGAGCCGGAGCAGGTCGCGGACCAGCTCGTCGGCCTCGGCATCCCCACGCAGCCCCACGAGGTGATGACGGCGGCGCAGGCGGCCGCGGAGCTGCTCGCGACGCGCGTGCCCGTCGGGGCGCGCGTGCTCGTGGTCGGCGGTGCGGGCCTGCTGACGGCGGTGCGCGCCAAGGGGTACGAGGTCGTGACGTCGGCCGACGAGGACCCGGTGGCGGTCGTGCAGGGCTTCGCGCCGGAGCTCGGCTGGGCGCAGCTCGCGGAGGCGGCGTACGCCGTGCAGCGCGGCGCGTGGCACGTCGCGTCGAACCTGGACCTCAGCCTGCCGACGGCACGCGGCTTCGCGCCCGGCAACGGGTCGCTCGTCGGTGCGGTCCGCGCCGCGACGGGCGTCGAGCCGGCGAGCGCCGGCAAGCCGTCGCCGACGATGTACCGCCTGGCCGTCGAGCGCGCCGGTGCGCGTGCACCGCTCGTGATCGGCGACCGGCTCGACACGGACCTGGCCGGTGCGCGCTCGGGGGACATCCCCGGGCTGCACGTGCTCACCGGAGTGAGCAGCGCGCGCGACGACGTCCTGGCCCTGCCGGGGGAGCGCCCGCACTTCATCGGCGCCGACCTGCTGTCCCTGCTCGAGCCGCACCCGGCGCCCGCGCCGGAGGACGGCTGGTGGGTGTGCCGCGGCGCCGCCGCGCGTGTCACTGCGGGTGCGCTCGAGCTGCGTCCGGCGCCGGGAGCGGACGGTCGGCTCGACCTCGTCCGCGCGGCCTGCGCGGCCGCGTGGGACACGGCGGACCGTGGGCTGCCGCTCGATCCCACGAGCGTGCCCGAGCTCTGACGCACGGCCGCCGCGCCCCGCGCCGCGGCGGGCACGCGCCTCCTGTGGGTCGTGCCCGCCGCGGCGGACGGTCGCCGGGTAGCGTGGGGACGCCCGGCGCGCCCACGCGTCGGGCGCGGTACGTCCGCCGGCACCCGGGCCCGTCCCGGGCCGGGCACGCGTGGCCACGTCGGCCCGCACCGCACCCGTCGACGAAGGGAAGGACCGCACGTGAGCGACAGCACGCCCGACGCACGGTCGACCGCCCCCTCGCCGGCCGCCCTCGCGCACGTCGTCCCCGGGCCGCGTACCCTCTCCGCGCCCGTCCAGGGACCGCCGGCCGTCCCGGCACCCGCCGACGTCCGACCGGTCGCCGCGGACGGTGACGGGACCGGCGACGACGCCGTCGACGAGGCGCTCGGCCGGCTGCGCGACGTGGCGGACCTCGACCTCCGCGCCCAGCTCGTGACGTTCGAGGCGGTGCACGGCGCGCTCCAGGACCGCCTCGCGGACGCCGAGGGATGACCGCGACGATGACGGCGCGCCTCGACGCCGAGCTCGTCCGCCGCGGGCTCGCCCGGTCGCGCACCGAGGCCGCCAGGCTCGTCGCCGACGGCCGCGTGCGTGTCGACGGCGTCCCCGCACGCCGGCCGGCGACGCCGGTGGACGCCACCCACGACGTCGCCGTCGCGGCCGACCCGGCGGATCCCGCCTGGGCCTCCCGTGCAGCGCACAAGCTGGCGGACGCGCTGGCCGCGTGGCCGGACCTGGACGTGCGGGGACGCACGTGCCTCGACGCGGGCGCGAGCACGGGCGGGTTCACGGACGTCCTGCTCCGGCGCGGTGCCGCGCACGTGGTGGCGGTCGACGTCGGCCACGACCAGATGGTCCCCGCGCTGCGGGCGGACGCCCGCGTCGACGTCCGGGAGGGCGTGAACGTCCGCGACCTGCGCGCCGGTGACGTCGTGCCCGCGCCGACGCTGGTGGTCGGCGACCTCTCGTTCATCTCGCTGCGGCTCCTCCTGGCGCCCCTCGTGGCGCTCGCCGCGCCGGCGGCCGACCTGGTGCTGCTCGTGAAGCCGCAGTTCGAGGTCGGGCGCGAGCGGCTCGGGGCCAACGGCGTGGTGCGGGACCCTGCGCTGTGGCGCGCGGCGGTGCTCGACGTGTGCGCGACGGCGCGCGGGCTCGGCGCGCGCGTCGTCGACGTGCGGCCGAGCACGCTGCCCGGCACGCACGGCAACGTCGAGTTCGTGCTGCGCCTCGTCGCACCGGGCGACCGCGTCGCCGCGCAGGACGACGCCGCGCAGGACGACGCCGAGGTGACGGCGATCGTCGACGCGGCCGTCGGCGACGCGCGCACGGCGGCGACGCGGGCCGGGGCCGCCCGGTGACGCGGCGTGCGCTGGTCGTCCGCCACAGCGGGCGGCCGGAGGCGCTGGCGGCCGCGGACGACGTGCTCCGGGCGCTGGAGCGCGCGGGGGTCGAGGCCGTCGCTGCGTCCGAGGAGGACACGGCCGCGGACCTGCCGCCGTTCGAGCTCGCCGTCGTGCTGGGCGGCGACGGCACGATCCTGCGCGCCGCCGAGCTGACGCGAGGGACCGACGTGCCGCTGCTCGGGGTCAACCTCGGGCACGTCGGGTTCCTCGCCGAGATCGAGCCGGACGACGTGGCGACGGCGGTGGCCCGGCTGACGTCGGGGGACCACGAGGTCGAGGAGCGTGCGACGCTCGACGTGCGGGTCGTGCACGCGGACGGGCGTACCGAGTCGGGCTGGGCGCTCAACGAGGCGGCGCTCGAGAAGACCGACCCGGCGCGCATGATCGAGGTCGTCGTCGAGGTGGACGGCCGGCCGCTGTCCGCGTTCGGCTGCGACGGCCTCGTCGCGGCGACGGCGACGGGATCGACCGCGCACGCGTTCTCGGCCGGCGGGCCGGTGCTGTGGCCCGACGTGGCCGGGATGGTGCTCGTGCCCCTCGCGGCGCACTCGCTCTTCGCCCGCCCGCTCGTGCTCGGGCCGCGCAGCGTGCTCGCGATCGAGCTCATCGAGCGCTCGTCGTCCACGGCCGTCGTCACGTGCGACGGGCGCCGGCAGCTCCCGCTGGACCGGGGCGCCCGCCTCGAGGTCCGCGTGAGCGACGCACCCGTGCGGTTCGCGCGCCTGAACCCGGCGCCGTTCACGACGCGGCTGGTGCAGAAGTTCGACCTGCCGGTCGTCGGCTGGCGGGGAGCCCGCGAGGACGGTGGACGGTGATCGAGGAGATCCGGATCGACGACCTCGGCGTGATCGGCCGCGCGCACGTGCGGCTGGGGCCGGGGCTGACGGTGCTGACCGGTGAGACGGGGGCCGGCAAGACGATGGTGCTGACGGCGCTGTCGCTGCTGCTCGGCGGCCGCGCCGACCCGGCCACGGTCCGCACCGGCGCGCGCGCCGCCGCGGTCGAGGGCCGCGTCGTGCTGCCCCCGTCCTCGCCGGCGCTCGCGCGCGCCCGGGAGGCCGGTGCCGAGGCCGACGACGACGGCAGCCTGGTCGTGCTGCGCACGGTCACGGCGAGCACCGACGGGACCGCCGGGCGCTCGCGCGCCCACCTGGGCGGGCGCTCCGTGCCGCAGGGTGTGCTGGCGGACATCGCCGAGGAGCTCGTGACCGTCCACGGCCAGGCGGACCAGGTGCGCCTGCGCTCGCCCGCGCGGCAGCGCGCGGCCCTCGACGCGTTCGCCGGTGCGGAGCACGCCGCCGTGCTGGCCCGGCACCGCACGGCGTGGGCGGAGCGCGCGCGCGTGCAGGCCGAGCTCGACGACCTCGTCGCCCGCGCCCAGGAACGCGTCCGCGAGGCGGAGCTGCTCCGGCTGGGCCTGGCGGAGGTCGAGCGCGTCGCACCGCAGCCGGGCGAGGACGCGGAGCTCGCGGCCGAGGCCGAGCGGCTCGGCAACGCCGAGGACCTGCGGGCCGCGGCGGCGGGTGCGCACGCGGCCCTCGTCGGCGACGACGACACCGCGGGGGAGACGACGGCGGCGACCCTGCTGGTCGACGACGCGCGCCGCCGGCTCGAGCAGGTCGGCGCCCACGACCCGGCGCTCGCCGGTCTCGCGACCCGCGTCGCGGAGGCCGGCTACCTGCTCGCCGACGTGGCGGCGGACCTCGCGGCGTACGTGCAGGACCTGCAGGCGGACCCCGCGCGGCTCGACGCGGTGCAGCGACGACGGGCCGAGCTGGCCACCCTCACGCGCTCGTACGGTGAGGACGTCGCCGCGGTGCTGCGGTGGGCGGAGGAGTCGTCCACGCGTCTGCTGGACCTCGAGGGCGGCGAGGAGCGGATCGCCGCGCTGGGGGAGCGGCGGGACGCGCTCGACGCGGACCTGCGCGACCTGCAGGCGACGCTCACCGCAGCACGCGCGGACGCGGCGGGCCGGCTCGCCGCCGCCGTCAGCGAGGAGCTCGCGGGACTCGCGATGGCCGGTGCGCGGCTCGTCGTCGACGTCCGCCCGGCCGACGAACCGGCCGCGCACGGCGCCGACGCCGTCGAGATGCTGCTCGTGCCGCACGCCGGTGCGCCGGCACGCCCGCTCGGCAAGGGTGCCTCCGGCGGTGAGCTGTCGCGCGTCATGCTCGCGCTCGAGGTGGCGCTCGCGACGGCGGAGGGCTCCGGTGCCGCGACCCCGGGCACGTTCGTGTTCGACGAGGTCGACGCCGGGGTCGGCGGGCGCGCCGCGACCGAGGTGGGCCGGCGTCTCGCGCGGCTCGCGGGCGGCACGCAGGTCCTCGTCGTGACGCACCTGGCGCAGGTGGCGGCGTTCGCCGACCAGCACCTCGTCGTCACGAAGTCGGTCGCCGACGGCGTCGACGTGGTCACGGAGTCCGACGTGCGCACCGTGGACGGCGAGGACCGTGTCCGCGAGCTCGCCCGGATGCTGTCCGGCCAGGACGACTCGGAGACGGCGCGCGCGCACGCGGCGGAGCTGCTGGCCCAGTCCGTGGGACGATGACCCACGATGAGAGTCTCCCTGCGCAGGCGTACGAGCGAGCCCGACACCGGTGAGGTGGTCGGGCCGGCACGCGTCGACCG
>JAPSIR010000182.1 GCA_031178625.1 Cellulomonas sp. | reverse complement strand
ACCTCGGGGTTGAACACGCTCGGCACGATGTACGTCGGGTTGAGCTCCTCGGGTCGCACGACCGACGCGAGGGCCTCCGCCGCGGCCAGCAGCATCGGCTCGGTGATCGTGTGCGACTGCGCGTCGAGCAGGCCGCGGAAGACGCCCGGGAACGCCAGCACGTTGTTGATCTGGTTGGCGAAGTCCGAGCGACCCGTGCCGACGACCGCCGCGTGCAGCGCGGCCTCGTCGGGGTCGATCTCCGGCCGCGGGTTCGCGAGCGCGAAGACGATGGCGTCGTCGGCCATGCGCGCGACGTCGTCACCCGTGATGACGTCCGGCGCGGAGACGCCGACGAAGACGTCGGCGCCGACGATCGCGTCGTGCACCGTGCCCGTGACGCCGCGCGGGTTGGTGTGCTCGGCCGTCCAGCGCAGCGACGGCGTCAGGCCGGGGCGGTCGACGTGCACGACGCCGTCGATGTCGGTCACGACGACGTCGCGCACGCCCGCCGCGAGCAGCAGCTTGAGCACCGCCGTGCCCGCCGCGCCCGCGCCCGACATGACGACGCGCACGTCGCCGATCTGCTTGCCCACGACCGTGAGCGCGTTGGTCAGCGCAGCGACCACGACGATCGCCGTGCCGTGCTGGTCGTCGTGGAACACCGGGATGTCGAGGGCCTCGCGCAGGCGCCGCTCCACCTCGAAGCAGCGCGGCGCGCTGATGTCCTCCAGGTTGATGCCCGCGAACACGGGCGCGATCGCCTGCACGGTCCGGACGATCTCGTCGACGTCGGTCGTGTCCAGGCAGATGGGGAACGCGTCGATGTCCGCGAACCGCTTGAAGAGGACGGCCTTGCCCTCCATGACCGGCAGCGCCGCGAGCGGGCCGATGTCGCCGAGGCCGAGCACGGCCGTGCCGTCCGTGACGACCGCGATGGTGTTGCGCTTGATGGTCAGGCGGCGGGCGTCGTCCGGGCGCTCCGCGATCGCCTGGGACACCCGGGCGACGCCCGGCGTGTACGCCATCGACAGGTCGTCGCGGTTGCGCAGCGGCACCTTCGACTCGATCGACAGCTTGCCGCCCAGGTGCATGAGGAACGTGCGGTCGGAGACGCGCTTGACGGCGACGCCGTCGAGCGCCTCGAGCGCCGACACGACGTCGGCCGCGTGGTCGACGTCGCGCGTCGCGCACGTGACGTCGACCGTCATCGCCTCGTGGAACGACGCGGTCACGTCGAGGGCCGTGACGATGCCGCCTGCGCGCTCGATCGCGGTCGTGAGGTCGGAGACCGCGGTGGGGCTGGCGCGGACCTCGAGCCGCGCGGTGATGGACGACGACACGGACGGGGCGCTGACCATGCCGCCATCGTGTCACCGACCGCCCGGCCCGGCGCCCCGGCCGGTGCGGCGCCCGTAGCATCGGGCGCGTGCCCGTCCCGCCGTTCGTCCTGGCCCTGCGTGAGCACGTGGGGCACGACCTGCTGTGGCTGCCCGGCGTGACCGCGGTGGTCCTGCGCACGCACGCCGGCCGGGAGCAGGCGCTGCTCGTGCGCCGCGCCGACACGGGCGCGTGGACGCCCGTCTCGGGCGTCGTCGACCCCGGCGAGGAGCCGGCGGTGGCGGCGGCCCGGGAGGTGCTCGAGGAGGCGGACGTGGTCGCCGTGCCCGAGCGGCTCGCATCGGTGGGCGTCGTCGGGCCCGTGACGTACGAGAACGGCGACCGGTCCATCTACCTCGACCTCACCTTCCGCTTCCGGTGGGTGTCGGGGGACCCGCGGCCCGCCGACGGCGAGAACACCGACGCCCGCTGGTACGACCTCGACGCGCTGCCGCCGATGTCCGACGACATGGCGGCGCGGCTCGCCGCCGGGCTCGTCGCGCACGGCGAGGCGGACTTCGTCGCGTGACCGACGCGTCGGTCGGGCGCCTGGGCGACCCGCTCGCGGCGCTGGCGGCGGTGCCGGCCGTGGCCGAGGCCGTCGCGTCCGCGCGTGCCGCGTGCGAGGCGCTGCGCTGGCACGAGGCGTTCCGCCGCCGGTGGCGCGAGGTGCGGGCCGAGGCGGGGCTGCGGGCGGCGGCCGCGTCCGCCGCGCTCGACGGCGCGCCCGTCGGCGTCGAGCTGCTGCGGGCCTGGGCCACGGGCGCCGGCGGGCCCGCCCACGGGACGGATCTCGTGGCGGCCGGTGCGCTGCGGGCGCAGGCGGTGGTCGAGGCCGCGCTGCCGCCGCTGGGCGGCCGCGGGGGTACGGCCGCGCTGCCCCTGCCGCAGCTGGTCGCGCGCGTCCACGCCGCAGCGGCGGCGGACCTGCTGCCCGCGGCGGAGCTGGGGCGCCCGCGCACCGGTGCGGCGCGCGACCTGCGCGGGCTCGGGCAGGCGCCCGCGCCGGAGCTCGCCGCGGCGCGCCTCGCCGCCCTCGCCGGAGCGGTCGCGGGCACGGCGGCGCCGGGCGTCGTCGTCGCCGGCGTCGTGCACGCGGAGCTGCTCGTCGCCCGGCCCTTCGCCGCGGCCAACGGGGTGGTCGCCCGTGCCGTGGCGCGGTGGCTCACGACGACGACGGGGCTCGACCCGACCGGCACGGTGCTGCCCGAGCCGGCGTGGCAGGCGGCGCCTGCGCCATACCTCGCGGCGGCCGCGCGGTACGCGACCGGGACGCCGGACGGGGTCACGGGGTGGCTCGTGGCGTACGCGGACGCGGTGCGGGCGGGTGCGGAGGCGGCGCGCGGCGTCGCGGACGCGGTGCTCGCGGGGCGGTCGGGGGGAACCGGGCGGCAGGGGGACGCGGGTCGCTGAGGCCGTCGTCCGGTCGGCACGCGCGGCCCCGGCCCGGACACGGACGACGGCGCCCGTGGTGGGCGCCGTCGCCGACTCGACGACCGGGGTGATCAGGCGTGCTGCCACGAAGAGGTTCGCTCCGGGACCAGCCCGGTCGACCTGCCGAAAGTAGGCGTCCTGCGCGTGGGTGCCCTCGGTCGTTCTGTTGTGGCACCGGTCTACACCCGCTCGGGGAGATCGGCAACGGTGCGGCGCGTCGGTGCAGGTGGGTGACGACCTGGCGCCCACGTGGCGGGACGCGGGGTCCACGACGCGGGACGGTCGCGGCGGTGCGTCCGTTCAGCGGGTGCCGCGGGGACGCCGCCGCAGCAGCACGACGACGGAGACGGCCACGAGCAGCCCGGCGAGCACCGCCGCGGCGGTCGCGCCCGCGCGCCGGTCCAGGGCCCGCAACGGCACGGGGCGGCGGAACGTCAGCACGCCCCAGCCGTGCTCGACCGCCAGCCGGCGCAGCGCGCGGTCGGGGTTGACGGCGTACCCGTGCCCGACGGCGGCGAGCATCGGCGCGTCGGTCATCGAGTCGGAGTACGCGTAGCTCGCCCCGAGGTCGTAGCCGCGGTCCGCCGCGAGCTCCCGGATCGCCGTCGCCTTGTTCTCCCCGTACGCGTAGAACTCGATCTCCCCGGTGTACCGCCCGTCGGCGACGGCCATCCGGGTCGCGACGACGGCGTCCGCACCGAGCATCTGCGCGATGGGCTCGACGACCTCGGCGCCCGACGCCGACACCACGACGACGTCGCGCCCCGCCGCCTGGTGCTCCGCGATCAGCTCGACCGCCTCCGCGTAGACGGTCGGGTCGATCGACTCGTGGAGGGTCGCGCGGACGACGGCGGAGACCGTCGCGACGTCCCACCCGGTGACCGTGCGGGACAGCTGGGCGCGCAGCCGCTCCGTCGCCGCCGCGTCGGCGCTGCCCAGCAGGTACGCGAGCTGGGCGTACGCGGACGCCACCACGCTCCGGCGCGTGAGCAGGCCCTCGGCGAGGAAGCCCTTGGAGAACGCCGTCGCGGAGGACGTCGCGATGATCGTCTTGTCGAGGTCGAAGAACGCCGCGGCACGGACCATCCGCAGGACACTAGCGGGACCCGCCGACACGCGTGCGCGCGCACGGGGCGGCGCGCGCGGCGACCCGACCACAGCCCGCGCGCCGATGGCGCCCGTCCACCGGTCCGCGCCCGCGCCGCACCGCCGCCCCGCGCCCGCGCGGAGCCTGGCCCGTGGCGGCGCCGACCGGCGCCCGGGCGGAGGCGGGTGCGGTGGTGCGGCAGGTGCGGCAGGTGCGGCGGGCGGCGGTGGTCGGGGTCGTGGGCGCGGCGGGCGGCGTGGGGGCGTCGACGTTCGCGGCGCTGCTCGCGCGGCGCACGTCGCGCACGACGTCCACGGTCCTCGTCGACCTCGTGCGCGGCGGCGGCGGGCTGGACGTCGTCCTGGGCGTCGAGGAGGCCGAGGGGGCGCGCTGGCCGGACCTGCGCGGCGCAGGCGGCGACGTGCGCGGCGACGACGTGGTCGCGCTGCTGCCGCGGTGGGGCGCGTGCGCGGTGCTGTCCGCCGACCGCGAGCGCCCCGACCCCGTCGACGCGGGGGTCCGGGTGGACGTGCTGCACGCGCTGTCGTGCGCGGCGGGGGTGGTCGTGCTCGACCTCGACCGCGGGGACGTCGTGGACGGCCACGCGCCGTTGCCCGCGTGCGACGCGGTGGTCGTCGTCGCGCGCGCGGACCTGCGGTCCGTCGCCGGTGCGCTCGCCCTGCGGCCGCGGCTCGCCGCCGCGGGCACCGGTGCGGGGCTCGTGGTGCTGGGACGCCCGCCGGGCGGGCTCGCGGCGGCCGACGTCGGCGCGGCGACGGACCTGCCCGTGTGGGTGGCCGCGGGCCGGGACCGCGGGCTCGCCGCGCGCGCCGAGCGCGCCGGCCCCGGCGGCCGCGGCCGGGCGGCGCGGGGGGCCGACGCCGTGGCGCGTCGGCTGGGGCTGGGCGCGTGACGGGGCCGCCGGTGGCGCGTCCGGGCGGAGTGCTAGCCGGGTGGGCCGGGATCGAGGAGGCGGAGGTCGGGAGGGCGGGGTTCGAACGGGCGGGGCCCGCCCGGGCGGGAGCCGAGGTGGTGCGCACGGGAGCGATGCGCGAGGGGTCGGCGGGCGACCACGGTGGCGGCCGGTCCGCCGGTGGTCCGGAGGAGGCCGCGCCGGCGCGACGCCCCGTGCCGCCCGCGGTCGTCGACACGGTGCGGGACCAGCTCCGGCACCGGCCGGCGTGCGCCGGCGACCTGACGCCCGTCGTCGACCGCGCGCTGCGTGCGGCCGGGACCCTGCTCGGGCCCGTCCCGCTCGCGCAGGCAGTCCGGGCGGTCGCGGACGAGCTGCTCGGTGCCGGTCCGCTGCAGCGCTGGCTCGACGCGCCGGACGTCACCGACGTGCTCGTCAACGGCCCGCGCGACGTGTGGGTCGAGCAGGCCGGCCGGCTGCGGCGCGTGGACGTCGACCTGGGCGCCGTCGACGACGTGCGCGCCCTCGCGGTGCGGCTCGCGGCCGCGGCGGGGCGCCGGCTCGACGACGCGGCACCGACCGTCGACGCGCGCCTGCCCGACGGCACCCGCCTGCACGCCGTGCTGCCCCCGCTCGCCGACGGCTGCACCGCGCTGAGCCTGCGCGTCGTGCGGCCGCGCGCGTTCGCGCTCGCCGAGCTGGTCGCGTCCGGGTCCCTCGCACCCGCGCTCCTGCCGGTGCTCGCCGCGCTCGTCGACCGGCGGGCCAACGTGCTCGTGTCCGGGCCGACCGGTGCCGGCAAGACCACGCTGCTCGCCGCCCTGCTGTCCCGCGTGCCGCACGACCAGCGGATCGTGCTCGTCGAGGAGTCCGGCGAGATGCTGCCCGACCACCCGCACGTCGTGCGGCTGACGGCACGACGGGCGAACGTCGACGGCGCTGGCGGGATCGGCCTCGCTGACCTCGTGCGGGAGGCGCTGCGGATGCGCCCGGACCGGCTGGTGCTCGGCGAGTGCCGCGGCGCCGAGGTGCGCGAGGTGCTCGCGGCGCTGAACACCGGGCACGAGGGCGGCTG
Organism: Cellulomonas sp.; assembly: GCA_031178625.1. Taxonomy (GTDB): domain Bacteria; phylum Actinomycetota; class Actinomycetes; order Actinomycetales; family Cellulomonadaceae; genus Cellulomonas. Next base: position 677 of record JAPSIR010000182.1, on the reverse strand, counting down.
CGCGACCCTGCACGCCAACACCGCCGCCGACGTGCCCGCACGCCTCGAGGCGATGGCCGCGCTCGCGGGCCTGGACCGGGCCGCCGTCGCGGCGCAGGCCGTCAGCGCGATCGACGCCGTCCTGCACGTGCGCAGGGGCGGCGACGACGGCGGGCGGCGGCTGGCCGAGGTCGGCGTCGTGGGCCGCTCGGCGGCGGGCGAGCTCGAGGTGGCGACGGCCTTGCGGGTCGACGCCGCGGGCCACGTGCGCACCGGGCCGGGCTGGCCGCGCCTCGCCGACCGGCTGGGGCTGACGAGCGGGGCACCCGGTGGCGGCGCGGTCGTCGCGCGGTCACGCGCACCGGGCACGTCGTCGTGACCGTCGTCGTCGGCGTCCTCGTCGCGGTCGCGGTGCTCGCCGGCGCGGGACCGGCGGGGCGGCGGCCGCACCGACGAGGGCTGACGCCCCCCGGGCCGGCGGGGCGCCGGTGGGGCCTCACGCCGCCGCAGCGCTGGGGTCTCGCGCCCGGGCGGCGCGGTGGCGGTCGTCAGGGTGCCGGCGCCGCCGACGGCGACCTCGCCGGTGTGCTGCTCGCCGTGGCCGCACGGCTGCGGGCCGGCGCGACGCCGCAGGTCGCCTGGGCGGCCGTGCTGGGGGAGTCGTGGCCGCCGGCGCGCGCTGCGCGGGCCGGCGGGCC
>JAPSIR010000181.1 GCA_031178625.1 Cellulomonas sp. | reverse complement strand
TCGGACGCGTCGATGACGTACCAGTTCCGCTCGACGTCGCCGGGCTTCGGGGTGTACGTGCGCACGGGTGTGGGCCTCTGTCTCGTGTTGCGTGTCATGGCCGGGCGCGCAGGGGCGACCGACCGAGGATGGCTGTCGGAGCATCCCGCCCCGGCGAGTGGGATCGCACCAGGACGGCCATCGGCACGCAGTGGTGAGAAGCCACCGGTGCGCGACAGGGGACGCACAACGACCACCCAGAGTACCGGGCCACGGGACGCAGGGCAAAAGGCCGGGTCAGCGCGTGCGGGCGACCCGTCCCACGTCCCACACCGGCTCCGGCGTCTCGACGACCTCGCCGTCCGCGCCGAAGACCAGGAACCGGTCGAACGTGCGCGTGAACCACCGGTCGTGCGTCACCGCGAGCACCGTGCCGTCGAACGCCGCCAGCCCCGCCTCCAGCGCCTCCGCGGACTGCAGGTCGAGGTTGTCCGTCGGCTCGTCGAGCAGCAGCAGCGTCGCGCCCGCGAGCTCCAGCAGCAGGATCTGCAGCCGCGCCTGCTGGCCGCCGGACAGCGTCTCGTAGCGCTGCTCGGCGGCCGCGACGAGGCCGTACCGGTCGAGCGCGCGGCTCGCCGCCTCGCGCCCCATGCCGGCCCGGTGCCCGTCGCCGCGGTGCAGGACGTCCAGCAGCGTGCGGCCGCCCAGCTCGGGGTGCACGTGGTTCTGCGCGAACCACCCGGGACGCACGCGCGAGCCGAGCACGACCGCGCCCGTGTGCGCGACGGGGTCCGGGTGCAGGTCGCCGGCCGGTGCGTGCTCGGGCGCGGGGTCGCTGCCCCCGGCGGCGAGCAGCCGCAGGAAGTGGGACTTGCCCGAGCCGTTCGACCCCAGCACGGCCACCCGCTCGCCGTACCAGACCTCGAGGTCGAACGGCCGCATGAGCCCCGTCAGCTCGAGCCCGCGCGCGACCACCGCACGCTTCGCGGTCCGCCCGCCCGTCAGCCGCACCCGCACGCGCTCGTCCCGGGCCACCACCACCGGGGGCCCTTCCTGCTCGAACTTGCGCAGACGCGTCTGCGCCGCCTGGTACCGCGAGGCCAGGCCGTCGTTGAAGGCGGCCTTCGTCTTCAACGTCAGGACGAGCTCGCGCAGCTTCGCGTGCTCCTCGTCCCACCGCCGCGCCAGCTCCTCGAGGCGCGCGCGCCGCTCCTGCCGGGCCCGGGCGTACGTCGCGAAGCCGCCGCCGTGCACCCACGCCCGCGCGCCCACCGCCGTCGGCTCGAGGGTCGCGACGTGCGTCGCCACGCGGGCGAGCGTCTCGCGGTCGTGGCTCACGAGCAGGACCGTCTTGGGCGACGCGACCAGGCGGTCCTCGAGCCAGCGCTTGGTCGGCACGTCGAGCGCGTTGTCCGGCTCGTCGAGGACGAGCACCTCGTCGGGGCCGCGCAGCAGCGCCTCGAGCACGAGCCGCTTCTGCTCGCCGCCCGACAGCGTGCGCACGTCCCGGTGCTGCGCGCGCTCGAACGGCAGCGACAGGACCGCGTCGGTCACGAGGTCCCAGCCGGCCTCCGCGTCGTAGCCGCCGACGTCCGCCCAGTCCGCGAGCGCCTGCGCGTACCGCAGCTGGGTCGGCTCGTCGTCGCGCTCCATCATGAGCAGCTCGGCGGCCGTCAGCTCCGCCGCCGCGTCGCGCACCGCCGGCGGCGCGAGCGACGCCAGCAGGTCGCGCACCGTCCGGTCGTCGTCGATGCGGCCCACCTCCTGGCGCATGACACCCAGCCCGCCGCTGCGCACGACCGCACCGGCGTGCGGCTCGGCCTCCCCCGTGACGACGCGCAGCAGCGTCGACTTGCCCACCCCGTTGGGACCCACGAGCGCCGTGCGGTGCCCCTCGCCCACCCGGAACGACACGTCGTCGAGCAGCGGCCGGCCGTCGGGGAGCGTCCAGCCGACGCCGGAGACCTCGAGGTGACCCATGCGGGCAGTGTCCCCGTGCGCGGCCCCGCACCCCAACCCGATATCGCCGGGCCGTCTGCTGTGGCGAGGCCCCGCGCGCGGTGCTTGGGTCGTGCCATGAGCGAGGACACCCCGGCCACCAGCACCGACCCCGCCCTCGGGTCCGAGGGCGACAGCAACCAGCTGCCCGGCGAGGACTCGATGTCCGACCGCGGCACCGGCGACCTGCTCGACGAGTGGATCGTCCCGCCGGAGCGCGACCGTCCGGCGTCGACCCGGTTCGGCGAGACGCACTGGGAGGAGGCGCGCGGCGAGACGCTCGACCAGCGCGTCGCCCAGGAGGAGCCGGAGGTGTGGGAGGCCACCACGCCGCCGCCGCCGGACCGCGACGAGCTGCGCGCGGGCCGGATCGTCGAGGACACGGACGCCGTCGACGCGGGCGGCACCAGCGAGTTCGCGGTCGACGCGGGCGTCGCCGGCGGCGCCGCGACCGCCGAGGAGGCGGCCGTGCACGTCATCGAGGAGGACTACGAGGAGGCGTACCCCGACGCGCCCGCCACGGCGGACGACGACGAGGTCACCGGCGACGACGAGACGTCGCCCGACGACCGCATCTGACCGGCCGACCGGTCAGCCGCAGCAGCCGCCCGGCGCGGGCGCGCCCTCGACCTCGTGGGCCCCGCGCCGGGCGCGCGTGCGTCCGGCGCGCTCCGCGAGCTCGGCGTCCGCCGGGTACGTGACCTCCTCGAGCGTGAGCCCGTGCGGCGCGGCGACCGCCGCCCCGCCGTCGCGGCGCCGCCCCACCAGGAGCGCGTGCGGCCAGTCCACGCCGCGACGCCCCTCCCCCACGGCCAGGCTCGCGCCGACGAGCGCGCGGACCATGGAGTGGCAGAACGCGTCCGCCTGCACGTGCGCGACCACGAGCCCCGCGTCCGGGCCGTCCGCGGGCCGGCGCCAGGTGAACTCCTCGAGCGTGCGGATCGTCGTGGCGTCCGGGCGCGGCTTGCAGAACGCCGCGAAGTCGTGCCGCCCCACGAGGCGCCGTGCGGCCGCGTCCATCGCGTCGACGTCGAGACGGTGCCGGTGCCACAGCACCCACGCGCGGCGCAGCGGGTCGCGTGCGGCGGCGTCGTCGACCACCCGGTAGGCGTACCGGCGGCGCAGCGCGCCGAAGCGGGCGTCGAACCCGTCCGGCGCGCGCGTGACGCGGTGCACGACGAGGTCCGCGGGCAGCACGCCGCCGAGCCGCGTGGTGAGCGCGTCGACGGCGTCGCGGTCGGAGCGGCCGCGCGCCGCCGCGAGGGCGTCCGCGGTGACGTCGACGTGCGCGACCTGCCCGCGGGCGTGCACGCCCGCGTCCGTCCGGCCGGCCACCGTCACGCGGGGCGCCGGCTCGCCGCGCGGCCCGGTGCGCAGGACGGTGGCGAGACCGTCCTCGAGGGCCCCCTGCACCGTGCGCAGACCCGGCTGGCGCGCCCAGCCCGAGAACGCGGAGCCGTCGTAGGCGAGGTCGAGCCGCAGGCGCAGCGGCGCGTCGGCGCGCGGTCCGCCGACCGGCGTCACGTCGTCGGTCCCGGACCCGTCCTCGCTGCGCACGGGGCCACGCTAGCCGCGGCGCTACCGTGGTCGGCGTGCCGCACCCGTCCGACCCGTTCACGCTCGCCGTCGACTGCGGCGGGGGCGGCATCAAGGCGTCGGTGCTCGACGCGGCCGGCACGCTGCACGTCCCCGCGGTCCGGGTGCCCACGCCCTACCCGCTGCCGCCCGAGCGCCTCGCGGAGACGATCGCTGCGATCGCGGCCGGCCTGCCGCCCGCCGGGCGCGCCACGGTCGGGGTGCCCGGGATGATCCGGCACGGCGTCGTCGTCGCCACCCCGCACTACGTGACCCGGTCCGGGCCGCGGACCACCGTCCTGCCCGAGCTCGTCGCGGCCTGGCACGGCTGCGACGTGCGCGCGCTCCTCGAGGCACGGCTCGGCGTGCCGACGCTCGTGCTGAACGACGCGGAGGTGCACGGCGCCGGAGTGGTCTCCGGCACCGGCCTGGAGCTCGTCCTCACGCTGGGCACCGGCCTCGGCTCCGCGCTGTTCGACGGGGGCCGGATCGCACCGCACCTCGAGCTGTCGCACGCGCCCGTGCGCTGGGGGACGACGTACGACGCGTACGTGGGGCAGCACGAGCGGGCGCGGCTCGGGGACGGCCTGTGGTCCCGGCGGGTGCGCCGCGTCGTCGAGGGGTTCCGGCCCGTCTTCCACTGGGACCGGCTCTACCTGGGCGGCGGCAACTCGCGCGCCATCACCGCGGCGACGCTCGAGCGGCTCGGCGACGACGTCGTGGTCGTGCCGAACCAGGCCGGGATCGTCGGCGGCGTGCGGGCCTGGGCGCTCGCCGGCTGACGCGGCCGTCCGCGCGGACGTCGCCTCACGAGGACGGCCGACCGCCGTGACGGAGCCGCGTGACCACCGTGGTGCCCCTCCAGGCGATCGGGTGACCCGCGGCGCGCCGCGGGTGAAACGCGGCGGGACGGTCCAGGACGAACCCGGCGCGGATACGGACAACCGGTGCGATCCGGTACGGACGCCCTGTTGCCGCCCGTGGACCACCCGCTCACGATGGCCCACGGCGCGGCATGGGAACGCGCCCACCCGTCGCCGGGGAACCCCCGGACGCACCCACGAGAAGAAGGGGCCACCACCATGGCCACGCCCGACGCCGCCCTGCAGCAGGTCCTCGACCTCGACGGCGCGCTCGCCATCGCCCTCGTCGACCTCGGCAGCGGCATGGCCCTCGCGACGCGCAACGTCGTGCCGTTCGACCTCGAGCTCGCCGCCGCCGTGAACACCGAGGTCATCCGCGCCAAGCTGCGCGCCATCGACAGCCTCGGGCTCGACGAGCAGATCGAGGACATCCTCATCACGCTCTCCGGCCAGTACCACCTCATCCGCCTGTCGTCGCGGCCGGACCTCGTCGGCGTCTTCTCGTACCTCGTCCTCGACCGCGCCCGGTCCAACCTGGCGCTGGCCCGCCGCGCGCTCAAGGCGCTCGAGGACCACCTCGAGCTCTGAGCCACGGCCGCCCGCACATGCCCGACCAGCTCGGCGACGTCCTCGCCGGCCTCCAGGAGGCCGTCGGGGACGTCGCGCACGTCATCGCGCTCGACCCGGTGGACCGGGTCGTCCTGGCGGACGGCGACGCCTCCGCCGACCTCGTCGCGGCCGCACGCGCCGTCGCGACCACCCTCGCCCTCGTCGACACGACGGGGACAGACCCGGTCCGCGCCGTCGTGGAGACCGCCGAGGCGACGCTGTACGCGGTGCACGACCCGGCCGGGCTCGTCGTCGTCCTCGTCGGCCCCCCGTCGTGGAACGTCGCGCTCGCGCGCCGCACGGCCGACCCGGTCCTGCGCGACCTCGACGCCGAGGCCGTCGTGGCGCCCCAGCGTGCCGCCCGGCGCGCGCAGGCCGCGCCCGCCCCCGGCCGCCGCGAGACCCTCGCGCAGGCGCACCGTGCGGACGCGGTCGCCGTCCGGCAGTCCGGCCGCTCGGCCTGAGCACGGCGACAGCCCCCTCGCGTGCACGGCGACGCGCCCGTGAGCGGCGGTCAGGCCGACGCGGGCCGCCGTTCGCGGCGCGCCCCGGCGCGCACCGCCTCCGCGGCGTCCACCTCGTCCAGCGCCTCCAGCAGCACGCGGGCGAACCGCACGGGCTGCACGAGGCTGACGAGGTGCGTCGCCCGCGGCACGACGACCAGCCGGCCGTCCCGGCACGCCGCGAGGAACCGGGCCTCCTCGCCGCGGAAGTGGTCCCAGCGGCCGTTCACGAGCCACACGGGCGCCGTCACGCGGGCCAGGTCCGCCACGGGGTCCGCCGCCGCCATCTCGCGCAGGGTGTCCTCCACGACGTCGAGCGCGAACCCGCCGGCGCCGACGTCTGCCGCGGCCTCCGGTGGCATCGTCCGGTCGACCAGGAGCTGGTTGATCGCCGCACCGCGGTCGGGCAGCCGGGCGAAGCCCCACGCCGCCATGCCCCACGCGCGCAGGACGACCCGGTGCGGACGGGTGCTGCAGCCCGCGGCGACGAGCCCGGCCACCTGCTCCGGGTGGCGCGCGGCGTGCGCGATCGCGGTGTAGCCACCGAGCGAGAGCCCCACCACGGCCGCGCGCCCGCCCACCGCGTCGACGCCGTCCCGGACGGCTGCGACGGCACCCTCGTGCGTGAACCGCTCCCCCAGCCGGCGACCGTGCCCCGGCAGGTCGACCGCCAGCGCCGTCCGGCCCGCCGCCTCCAGCGCGGCGACCTGCGCCCGCCACATGGTGCGGGACGCGCGCAGGCCGTGCACGAGCACGACGGGGGTCGGCCGGGCGGTCATCCTCCGACCGTACCGAGGGAGCCGCGGCACGGCCGAACGGACCGCGCGGGACCGGCGGGCCGACGAGCCGGGGACGACGCGCCGTACGTCCACGGCGCCAGCCCGCTGCCCCACGGCCTGGCCGCCCCCCGGACGCACGAGGCCCCGGACGCACCGAGCCCGCACGCACGAGGGCCCGGACACCGTGCGGTGTCCGGGCCCTCGGGGTGCTGCTGCGGGACGTCAGGCCTTGTCGGCCTGCGTCTCCTCGTCGGCCGGGGCGTCGGCGGG
>JAPSIR010000180.1 GCA_031178625.1 Cellulomonas sp. | reverse complement strand
CAATGGCATTTCCGCCCTCTGACGCCGCCGTCGCCGCTCCGGCGGGGACCGCGGGCGCCATTGCCCCCACCGTCGTCAAGATCGTCGTCGCCGGCGGGTTCGCCGTCGGCAAGACGACCTTCATCGGCTCGATCTCCGACATCGAGCCGCTCAACACCGAGGCCGCGATGACGGAGCACTCGGTCGGCGTCGACGACGCCGGCGGGGTCAGCGACCGCAAGACGACCACGACCGTCGCCATGGACTTCGGCCGCATCGCGCTGCCGGGCCAGCTGTGGCTCTACCTGTTCGGCACGCCGGGCCAGGACCGCTTCCTGTTCATGTGGGACGACCTGGTGCGCGGGGCGATCGGTGCCGTCGTGCTCGTCGACACGGACCGTCTCGACCAGTGCTTCCCGGCCGTCGACTACTTCGAGAGCCGCGGCATCCCGTTCGTCGTCGGCGTGAATTGCTTCGACGGCATCGCGAAGCACCAGCTCGAGGACGTCCGGGAGGCCCTGGCGATCCCCGCCCACGTGCCGGTGCTCTACACCGACGCGCGGTCGCGTGCCGCCACCAAGCAGGCGCTCATCGCGCTCGTGCAGCTCGCCATGGAGCGTCTGCGCTCCCGCTGACGTCCGCACCACCTGACGACGGCCGGTCCCCGAGGGGCCGGCCGTCGTCGTGCCGGGCGGTGCGTCCGTCGCCGCCCGAGCCGGGCGCGTGCGGCACCACCGTGGCGAAGTCGCGACCTGGACGGGCCAGCCGCGGGCAACGGTCTCGCGACGGAGCGCCCGGTCGACGTCCGCACCGGTGTCCGGGTCGACGACGCCCAGCTGCGGCTCGCCCCCGAGTCCTCCGGGGGCCCGCGCGGCTCCGGCGGTCTCGCTCACGGACGCCGACGCCCACCTGCCTGACCCCCGGGCGACCACCTGCACGTGTGGCTCGGGCTGCAGGTCCTCGGTCTCGGCCCTCGTGGGGAGTGCCCCGCTGCGTCGCCGCCAGGGTGATCGGTCGACCTCCGCACGCGTCGACGCCCAGACCGCTTCCTGACCGGGCGTCGACACGCCTCGCGTCAGAGTGGACCGCGACGTCAGCGTCCCCGGGGGAGGGAGCTCTGACCACTCCAGTAGAACAGACATTCGAACTGAACCCCCCGTCCGTGGCGCTCGGCGACTCCCGCTCCGGGTGACGTCGTGCAGGACCTCATCGATCACCGGGGCGATCACGCACACGCCCGACCGCGGGCGACGCCCGGTCGGACGACGCGGGCTCAGGACTCCTCGGCGTCCCAGTTTGTGAGCGCGACGGAGCCGGCGAGCAGGGCCGTCGTCGCGAGCCACAGCGTGCGCGCCCTCGGCTCCTTCGCGATGCCCGTGAGCAGCGGCAGCGCCACGTACAGCGGGTCGGAGAGCAGGTCGGCCGTGCGGTGCGCCTTGAGGGACAGCACCGGCTTCAGGGCGAGCGGTGTGCGTGTCAGCGCGTTGACCACCGTCGCGACCGTGCCGAAGGCCCCGAAGAACACCTTCGCCCGGCTGCTCATGCCGAGCAGGTGCGGCACGGTGAGGAGGGTGCCGGCAACCCCGTAGTCGAGGGCGGCGTGGACCGTGGGGGAGATGGGCTTCGTCATGCATCGAGGCTAGGAACGCCGGTCCACGTCCGCCGGTCGAGGCGCGGAAGTCGCGCGCGGGCGTGTGGGAGACTGCCGCGCACCGGCGCTCGCGCCGGTGGGGAGGGCTGGCTGAGCGGCCGAAAGCGACGGTTTGAAAACCGTGCCAGTGGGTCGATGCTTCCGCAGGTCAGGGCGCGCTTCGCGGGCCATTGTCACGAGGTCCAACCCCGCTGGAACCCCGCGCCCCCCAGATCGAGGCAGTTCGAACAGGTCCTGAACCCCGTTCCGCCCCGGTCCCGGTACCCCAGTGTCGCACCCCGTCTCACGGTGACGAAGCACACAGCGCCAGGGGTGTGCGGCGACTGCCAGCGTTGCACCGGCCGTCACCGTGCCCCGGCATGACCACAACAAGGACGGCGACCAAGCCGCGACCCAGTGCCCGGCCCCTGCTCACCATCACCGAGGTCTACGCCATCCTCGGCGTCTCCCGCGCGACCCTCTACCGCTGGTGGGAGGCCGACTGCGGCCCCCGGCGCATCCAGCTCCCGAACGGTGGCGCGCAGCGGGTGCGCGCGGACCACCTCGAGGACTTCATCGTCTCGCTCGAGGTCGCGGCCTGATGCGTCCCGGGACCACGACGGACGTGCGCGTCTGCCCCTCCATCAAGACGCTCGCCGGCCCGCCGAAGAAGTACGTCGTCCGCTACACCGTCGCCGGCAAGGAGACCAGCCGCGTCTTCGACCGGCTCAAGCTCGCCCAGGACCGCCAGCGTGAGCTCATCGCCCTGGTCGCCCGGCGGGTGCCGTTCGACGTCGAGTCCAAGGAGCCCGTCACCGAGGCCGGCGCCACGACCGGGGCGACGTTCCTGGAGATGGCCCGCGAGATGCTCGAGAAGGACTGGCACGACTTGGAGGTCCGGTCCAACCAGTCCCTCGTGGAGGAGCTCGCCATCGCCGTCCAGGGGTTCGTGCCCGCGGCGATGGAGAAACGTATGCCAAACCGGTCCACAGCCGGCGCGGCGCTGCGGGCCTACCTCAACCCGACCGAGAGCACCGAGGACCTGCCCGCCGCGCAGGCCGACGCGCTGCGCTGGCATCAGGCCCACTCCCTGCGCGTCGACGTGATGACGACCCGCGATGTGGAGCGGGCGCTGCGCCTGGCCAAGCGCAAGCTGACCTCGGCGGGCAACATCGCCACGACCTCGTACAACCGGCGTCGGCAGGTGTTGTCCAAGGTCCTGACGTACTGCCGCGCCGAGGGCCTGCTAACTGACTCCGGCGTCCAGGCGCTCCCGACGCCCTCACGGGTGGAGCGGCAGTCGGCGAAGGCCATCGACCCCGCGGAGGTGACCACGACCACCGCTGCGCGCCGGCTGGTGGACCTCGTGGCGTGGGTGCCGTACCGGACGGTCTTCATGCTGATGCTCTACGCCGGTGTGCGCCCCGAGGAGGCCAAGGGCCTGCGCCGGATGGACGTCGAGCTGCGCGCACCGGGGGAGCGGTCGCGCCTGATGCTGCGCCGCGCCATCTCCGAGGTGAAGGGCAAGTACGCCACCGACGGAGTGCGGCAGGTGGTCAAGCCGCTCAAGCACCGCAAGGAGGGGCAGATCCGCATCGTGCCCATCCCGAGCGTGCTCGCGGAGTACCTGCGCCCGCTGCTGGCCGACCTGGGGCCGGACGACCTAGTGGCTGCGACTCGTGACGGGGAGCCGCTGTCGCTGTCCGCGCTGGCGACGGCGTTCCGCACCGCGCGGGCGCTGTGGATGGAGACCGAGGAGGACACGCCGTCGCAGATGACGCTGCCGGTGCCGTACTACCTGCGGCACACCGCGGCGACGACGTGGCTGCGGGTCATGCCGGTCACGGAGGTCGCAGGCCGACTCGGGCATGCGGTGGGCGTCTGCCAGGACACGTACCTCCACTCGATCGCGTCCATGAGCGAGCACTTCTCGCAGGCGGTTGACGACCTACTGGGGGAGTGACGGTGGGGCTCATGGAAGCGACGGTGCGGAGCAACGCTGCACCATTCAACCCCGCTGCAAGAGTGCCCCGAGTCGGCCGTCACCCACCACGCGTCCACTGGGTCGGCCGAGCCGCCGACGGCCGTCTCCTCACGAGGGCAGCACGCCTGGCAGCGGCCGCCGCAGTCATGCCGTGCTCCGCTGCCGAGCATTGCACCGACCACACGATGGCCCGTGCGCAACTGAACCTCGCTGGCCGTGCTCCCTGCGTCGACGCACGTCCATGGACCGGGACCGGCTCGAGGAGCGCGACCTCGAGGCGCACCGGTGAGCCCTTCACAGGCGTTCACCGCTTCCACAGATGGTGGAAGTCTCGGCCGGAGCGGCGGTCACGGTCGTGTCCGGGCTCGGCGGCACGATGGGAAGGTGCGCGACACCCCCGGCCCCGACCCGCGGCATGTGGGGGTGCGTCTTGCGCTCCTCGAGCGACTGCTTGGGTGCGACCCCGCTCTGTACCTCGTGGGCCGGGAGCTGGTGTGGGTACGGGATCTTGGCACCGCGCATGGGTGGGAGCTGGTCGACTGGCACTTCGGCAACGTCGTCTGCATTGGAGCCGCCACCGACGACGGCGCGCCACTCGGGGCTGTCCACTACGACCCGGCGCGCGGCCGCCTCGCAATGGACTTGCTCGCCCGTTGCCCCGACCCCGGCGCGGTGGTGCGCGCGGCGAACGGCGAGGTCAGTTCGCATGGCCCCGTGCCGGATCGCACGGTGCCCCTGCTATTCGCTGCGATGCGCGCATCCGACCTGGCTGACGCCCCGAAGCTGCTACGGGTGCTGGAGCGCGAGCGACCCTCCGTTCGGCACGGAAGGGAGGGTCGCTCGCTTGCTGTCCGACGAACGGCTTACGCGGTGAGCTCCCGCCGCGCGAGCGCACTCGTCGCTCGCAGCGTCGTCGGTGGAGCAGGGGCCTGCGGCCACGCCTGCACGAGGTACTCCTCGCTCGGCACAGTCGCCGTCCCGTCGTAGTTCACGTCCCGGCCGCGGGCATGGACCCGCACCCGGTAGCTGCCCGGGCCGTGGCCGTCGAGCCGTTCGCCGGGCGGTCGCGGGTTCCACCCTGTCGCCATGAGCGGCCCGCGGCGGACCGTGAGCGACACCTCGGCCACATCCTCCCAGTCGAGCGGCGCTTCGCCGGGGCTCTCGTCCAACGCTTCGCTGCGTACGGCTACCTCGCCCACCGCCACACCGGTACTGACGCTGGTGGTACTGGTGCGCGGCTCGAAGACCACGCACAGCGGAGTCGGCCGCTCCTGCAGCGGCTCGTCCTCGAGCACCTCTTCCCCCACGGTGAAGATGTGGAAGTCCACCCAGACGACGGCAGAAGGCTCGGCCACGTCACTCCTGTCGGTCAGGACTGGAACCGGACGACGAACGGGTCGCTGTCGAGGACCCGGTTCTGATTGAACATGTTGAGCAGCTGCGAGCCGGCGCTGCGGTTCTGGCTCGCGTTCACCATGCAGATGCTGTACCCCGTGGGGCCAGTCGAGGGCGCGTTCAGCAAGGAGATCTGGCACCAGGAGTGCGTGCGCGCGGTCCCGCCGCCGGTGAACGCTCCCTCGTAGGTGGAGCTGAAGGGGTACTCGTCGCAGTCGTGGTTCGCCGGGCGCGGCAGCCATGGGGCCGACGAGGCCGACGGGCACGCGGTGGCGCGGTTGCTGGCCTGGAGAGACTCGTTCTGCAGACGGTGCAGCGGACGGGCGACCTCGCGGCCCGGGAGGCCCGACGCCTGCGCGGCCTCGACGTGACGCGCGAACTGCGGCAGGGAGGTGCGCGAGTAGACGACGGCCGGCGTGAACTGCGGGAAGACGCACCCGGCGGCCCTGTTGCCGATCAGGTTGTCGCACCGCACCTCCAGCGCCCGGTCGGAGACGAGCACGGGATTCGGCGCAGCCGCCACCCGCATCGTCAGGTTCCAGGAGCCCTCGCCCCAGGAGGGTCCGCTGCCGGTGAACGTCTGGTACGCCTCACCCTCCGCGTCGCGGCCCAGCGAGAGGGTCTGGAGCGGGAACGAGGAGATGTCCGCGCCGCACGCCCCGGGCACCGCGTCGGTGAGGGTGCACGCGCTGACGCCGGTGACCGTCGTGCCGGCCGCCGTGCCGGTGATGACCAACGGCTCGACCTCGATCTGGTGGGCCCAGGTGTTGGTGCTCGTCGAGGTGTAGACGTAGTACTTGAGCAGGAACTCCATCGTGCCGGTGACCGTCGGCACGCCGTTGGTCGTACGGGTCACCGTCAGCGTCCAGGGAGTCACCACGCACCCCTGCGTGCGCGACACGATGGTCCAGACGCCGTCCGGGTAGTCGGTGCACATCGTGGGGATCGGCTGGATCGCATTGACAGATGCCTGGCCCTGGATTGCCGCGTCGCCGCGCATCGAGGTCTTGCCGGCCTCCCAGTCGTGCGGGAGGACGGGGAGGTCGGCAACGCCTGGCACAGGCGATCGCCACCCACACGCGTCACCTGTGGGCACACCCGCAGAAGGCGAGCGCGATCTGGGAGCGCGAGCAAGCTTGGACCGCACCGCTGAGCGACCTGCTCCAGGCGTTCCGCGATCAGTCGTGACTGAGCCCAGCCCGCGGCCAGCGCAAGCTCCCGACGCCCGGCGCTCAGCCCTGCCGTGAGTGTTTCGGTGGTTCCATCTCCAACCCCGCTGCGAACCCCTCCTCGGCGAGCGATGGGGCGACACGCTGCTACAGACTGCCGAAAGTCGACATAGGGGTATCGCCTACGATGGCGCAGGCCAGACAGCAAAGCCGCAGGTCAAGAGCGTGATCTGGTAGTGTCCGGGCACCAGGAGGGCTGGCTGAGCGGCCGAAAGCGACGGTCTTGAAAACCGTTGGTGCGGTGACCCCGTACTCAAGGGTTCGAATCCCTTGCCCTCCGCAGGTCCACGGGCGCGCCGGTTCCCCGGCCGCGCCCCGCGCGTCATCATGGGGCGATGACCCTCCGCACGGGCACGGGCACGG
>JAPSIR010000179.1 GCA_031178625.1 Cellulomonas sp. | reverse complement strand
AAGGCCAAGGTCAACGACGAGCTCAAGACGCACTTCCGTCCGGAGTTCCTCAACCGCGTCGACGACGTGGTCGTCTTCCCGCAGCTCTCGCAGCCGGAGATCTTCCAGATCGTCGACCTGATGATCGCGAAGCTCGACAAGCGTCTGCGCGACAAGGACATGGGCATCGAGCTCACCGACGCGGCCAAGCGCCTGCTGTCGGAGAAGGGCTACGACCCGGTCCTCGGTGCGCGTCCGCTGCGCCGCGCGATCCAGCGGGAGATCGAGGACGTCCTGTCCGAGAAGATCCTGTTCGGCGACCTCAAGGCCGGCGAGCTGGTGGTCGTGGACGCCGAGGGCGAGGGCCTGCTCGGGGAGTTCTCGTTCCGGGGCGTCCCGCGCGGCGAGCGCGACAAGGAGCCGGTCGGCGTCGGCGCACCCGTCGGGACGCCCGGCTCGGGCACCGACGTGCCGGCCGCACCGCCCGCCGCGAGCCGCGGCGACGGCGGCACGGGGCTCGCGCCCCTCTGACGGGGAGCACCCGCTGACACCCGAGGCCCCGGCCCCCTCCACGGGGGCCGGGGCCTCGGCGCGTCCGCACGGCGGAGCCGAACGGCATGCGGGTGCGGTCCCGGGCGGGCGGAAGGCCGCCGGCATCCCGCTCGGCCGGGTCGCGGACTTGTGCGGAAGCGGGTGAGGTGTCGTACTGGGGCTGCCGCGCGGTGCGGCGCCGGGACGGACGGGGTGACATGGCGGAGACGGACCTGGTGCAGCTCGTCGACGAGCACGGGATCACGACGGGCGAGACGCAGGTCGGGGCCGCGCACGCCGCCCCCGGCCTGCTGCACCGCGCGTTCTCGGTGGTCGTCGTCGACGACGCCGGGCGCATGCTGCTCCAGCAGCGCGCCGACGTGAAGCTGCGGTTCCCGGGCCTGTGGACCAACAGCTGCTGCGGCCACCCCGCGCCCGGCGCCGACCTGCTGGCCAGCGCGGCGCGGCGGGTCCACGAGGAGCTCGGGGTCGAGCTCGTCGACGCCCGCGAGGCGGGCACGTTCCGCTACCGGGCGCTCGACGCCGGCAGCGGGCACGTCGAGACGGAGTACGACCACGTCGTCGTCGGCCGCGCGCGCGGCGACCTGCGGCCCGACGCGCAGGAGGTCGGCGCGACGCGGTGGGTGGCGGCCGAGGAGGCGCACGCGCTCGTCGACGCGGGCGTCACCACGCCCTGGTTCGTCGACGTGCTCGCCGTCGTCGCCCCGCGGGCGGCCCCCGGCGCCTGACCGCCGGGGCGGCGCCCGACGGCCCGTCCCGCCCGTCCGTCAGGCGGGCGCCGACCCCGCCGCGAGCGCCTGCGCGAGCCGCTCGACCACCTCGTCCGCGTACGAGTCGACGAGCGGCCCGAGGTCCTCGCCGGGGTCGCCCGCGCGGACCGCCGCCGTGGCCTCGCGCCGCAGGCCCTCGACCAGCGCGACGGCCTCCGCCAGGGCCACCCGGCCCTGCACCAGCAGGTGGCGCAGGTTCCCGCTGCGCTCGCCGTGCCGGTCGTAGTCGCGCAGGTCGTCGGCGATCGTGATGACGAGGCCGAAGGCGCGGCCGAACGCCCGCGCGGGCCCCTCGACGTCGGGCCGGCGGCCCGCGTCGGCCGCGAGCGAGCCGTACAGGGCGAGGAAGCGCCCGCCGTACGTCTCCGCGTGCGCGAGCCACCCGGGGAGGTCCTGCGCCGGCTCGCGCTTGGTCCGCACCTGCCCGGCGGTGACGACCGCGAGGTCGTCGGTGAGCCGGTCGACGAGCCCCGCCGGGTCGGCGCTGAGCGCGCACAGGTCGCGCAGGGACTCGTTCTGGGCACGGAAGTACGCCTGCAGCAGGTCGATGCGGTCCAGCCCGCTGTCGTCGTCCACCACGTCGTCGAGCAGCTTCATCGCGAGCAGGTGCAGCGCGAGCGCCCGTGCCACCGCGCGCCGCGCGTCCCCCGCGAGCCAGACGGTGAGCATGTGCGGGACGCGGAAGTACAGGCGCATCGTCGCGACGTGCGCGACGAGGTCCTCGCCGCCGCCCCACGCGCGCAGCCGGGCGTACGCGTGGTCCTGCACGTCGCGCTGGGAGTCGTTGATGCGGTGGTTGATGCGGTCGACGACGGCGGGGTCGGTCGTGGTCACCGGGCGGCCTCCGGGTCGGTGCCCCAGTCCACGGCCCGCAGCGGCCGGTGCACGACGCCCCGGACGGCGAGCTCGGCGACCACGGCGAGGGTGGTGGTCACGTGCACGGCGGAGACGAGGGCACGGAGCAGCTCGTCCCGCGGCGGGTCGCCGCCGCGCAGCCGCGGCCGCAGGCGCACGCCGTGCAGCAGCGCGCGGTGGGTGAAGCACCGCGCCGTCGCCGCGTCGGCGTCGGCCACGTGCACGACCTGGCTGACGCGCTGGCGGCGCAGGCGCCGCCACGTCGACCCCGCCGCGCCGCCGACCGTGTAGTGGCACACCGCGGCGGGCACCAGGCGCAGCCGCGCGAACGGGTCCGGCGCGTCCGGCTCGAGCAGGCGCACGCACACCCAGCCGTCGTCGCACGTGTACCGCGGCGGGATGCCGTCGCCGAGCACGTCCGCGGTGACGAGCATGCAGCAGCCGTGCGGGTAGTTGGTCGCCGCGGGCATGAGCTCCTTGGCACGGGCGAGCACGCGGGACGTGGTGTGCCCGCTCGTGCCCGGCACCTTGCGGGCGCCGACCGCGGCCGGGCCCGGGTGCGCGCGCAGGTCGGCGGCGAGCGCGGCGAGGCACCCCGGCTCCAGCCGCACGTCGTCGTCGGTCCAGCCGACGACGGGGCAGCGGCCGGCGAGCAGGCGGGCGGCCGCCCCGATCGCGTGCACCTTGCCGTGCACGCGGGTCAGGGCGGCGACGACGGCGACGTCCGCATCGTCCGTGCCCACGACCCGCGCGCGGCGGGCCGCCTCGTCCGCCTCGTCGGCGGTGTGCTGCAGCACGACGAGGACGAGCCCGCGGTCGCGGCCCGCTCCCGTCGCGGTGACCTCCCGCAGCTGCGCGACGACGTCCTCGACCCATCGTGCGAACCGCTCGGGGGTCGTGCGGCGCACCGTCGTGGGCAGCACGACCGCGACGGTGCGGCCGGCCAGGCGCGCGTCGGCGGCCGGGTCGTCGGGGTGCGCGGACCCGTCCGGGCGGAGCCACGTCACCGGACCCGGTTCCTGGCGCACCGCGTACCCGCGGGCGGCCGCGCGCCGCACGTGGTCGAACCAGCCGCGTCCGTCCGGCGTCGCGGAGCCGGCCCGGGCGGAGCGGGACGTGTCGGTCCCGGCCGCCGGGTGCGCCGGGGCGACGCCCGGACGCCGCGACGCGTCCGGCGAGGAGCGCGCCGACGTCATGCGCGCCCGCCGCGCGGCGACCCGGCCACCGTCCGGACGAGCCCGTCGAGGCACCCGCGCCAGTCGTCCCCCTCGAGCGCCCCGGCGAACCCGACGAAGTCGGCACCCGCGTCGAGCAGCTCGTCGATGCGGCCGGGTGTGCGGACGTTGCCGCTCACGAACAGCATGTGCTCCTCCGGCAGCCGCGCGCGCAGCGCCCGGACCACGTCCGTCGGCACCCGCTCGTGCCGGGAGTACAGGTAGACGAGCGGCAGGCCGAGCCTGCGGATCTCGTCGGCGAGCGCCGGCACGTCGGTCGCCGGGTCGACCGGCCGCGTGCCGAGCAGGTCGCCCGTGCGCGCGTCGTCGCCGAACGTCAGCGCCGCGGTGAGTACCACCTCGGGCCAGTGCTCCTGGGCGAGGGTGCGACCCCAGGTGGCCATCGTCTCCAGGTGGCTCTGCCAGACGAAGTACGGGGACGTGGAGCGCAGCAGCGCCGGGAACAGGTAGCCGTCGGCGCCCGGCACGACCGGGAAGCCCGTGCCGGGCGACGGCGGGAAGTGCAGCACCACGGGTACCGGCACGGCGGCCGTCACCGCGGGCACGTACGACGTCATCCGCGCCGCGAAGTCGGGGCAGTCGGTGCTCGCGAGGATGAGCCACGGCGCGCCCCGCGCGTACAGGGCCCGCGCCTTCTCGACGGCCTCGGCGACGTCGACCTTGAACGGGTCGATGATGTGCACGGCGTGGCCCCGGTGGGCGCGCAGGTGCGCCACGAGCGCCGCCGCGCCCCAGCCGCCGGGGCGGGGGGCGGAGCGGTCGAAGGACGGGGCGGGCGTGGTCTCGTGGACGGCGGTCAACGGGCGTGCACCTCCTGCAGCAGCGGCGCGACCGCGGCGGCGACGGCCGCCTCGATCCGGTCCTGGTCGAGGTGGGCGCGGGCGAACGCCGCGGCGCGGGCCCGGGCCGCGTGCGTCGGCGCCGGGTCGGTGAGCCACCGCTCCGCGACGTCGGCGAGCGCCCGGGCGTCCGGCACGGCGCGGCCCAGGCCCTCGCGCTCCACGAGGCCGGGCACCCAGCGCTCCATCGGCAGCCCCGACGGCGCGACGAGCACCGGGATGCCGAGCATCGCCGCCTCGAGCACCGTGTTCGGGCCGGCCTTCGTCACGAGGAACGACCCCGGTGTGCGCGCGGCGCGCTGCACCTGGTCGAGGTACTCGGACTGCGGCAGCGCGGCCTCGAAGCGCCAGTGCGGCACGCCCGCCGCCGTACGCGCCGCCTCCGCGACGTCGGGCCGCCGCGGAGAGACGAACGTCAGGTCGACGTCGGCACCGGTGCGGGCCAGGCGCGCCACCAGGTCGACGTACGCGCCGCCGCCGCGGTTGCACAGCACCAGCACGAGGGGGCGGAGCTGCTCGCGCGGCGCCTCCTGCGTGGTGCGGCCCGGTTCCGCGTCGTGCCCGCCGCCGGGCCCGGCGAGGGCCGCGGCGACCGCGCTGCCGGCGACGAGAGGGCCCACCACCCGGACGCGGCGGGGGTCGAACCCGTGGGTGCCGACCAGCAGCCGGGCGTCGGCGGCGAACGGCACGGTCACCAGGTCCGCGTGCCGTGCGAGGTGCATGGGGAGCGTGAGCAGGCCCGGGTTGGTCACGTGGCTCACCACCGGGACGTCCAGCCCTGCCTCGCGCAGCGCCGCCGCGGCGAGCCGCGCGACGACGCCCTTCGTCGCCACGAGCACGTCCGGCGGGTCCACCCGCAGGTCGGCGGCCAGGGCGCCGACGTCGACGGCCAGCGGTGCCGCGCCGACCTCGGCACCGGGCGGCACCTGAGCGGCGAGCTCGCGCGCGAGCGCGAGGTAGGCGGCGGTGAGGCCGTCGGGGCTCGTCGCGGCGTCCGCGATCGCCGCCATGCGCCCACCGGCCTGCGCGACCCACGGCAGGTGCTGCTCCGCCGGCTCGAGGCCGACGTCCCAGCCCAGCCGGGTCCGCAGCACCGACGCGTACCGGTCGGCGGCGAGGTAGTTGCCCAGCGCGCCCCAGGTCCGGGCGCCCAGCACCCGCGCCCGGGTCACCGCACGACCCCGACGGACTCCGGGGCCGGGCGCGGCCGGGTCGCGCGCGCCGCCGCGACCCGCTCCGCCCACGCCGCGTGCACCAGCAGCGTCCACAGCACCTGGGCGTGGTCGGCGCGGCCCGACACGTGCGCCTGAACGAGGCCCCGCACGAGCACCGGGTCCCAGGCCCCGGCCGCCGCGACGCGCGCCGGCGTGAGGGTGTCGAGCAGCCGCTCGCGCAGCGGGCCGCGCAGCATCGCGGCGAGCGGCGCGCGGAACCCCACCTTCTGCCGGCCGGCGACCTCGCCGCCCAGCAGCCGCGCCGCCAGCGCGCGCACGGGCACCTTGCCGCGCCCGCCGACCATGCACGCGGACGGCGCCGCGCCGGTGCCCAGGCGCCACACGGCGTCCGCGAGGAAGGGGGAGCGCGCCTCGACGCCGTGCGCCGTCGTGCCGCGGTCGAGCTTGGTCAGGACCGTGTCCCCGAGGAACAGCCGGAGCACCTGCGCGCGGGAGAGCGCGAGCCGCTCGTCCAGCGACGCCGTGCCGGTGCCCGCGCCACCCGCGCCCGTCGGGCCCGCGAGCGGCTGCGGCGGCACCGGGAGCCGTGCCGCCGTCCGTGCGTCGACCCCGCTGTGCGCCGCGACGAAACCCGCGCCCGGCGGGCTGCCGACGGCCCGCGCGAGGTCGGCCGCGTACCGCGTCAGGGGCAGGCCGGCGGCGGCCGCCGCCCGCGTCGACAGCGCCGTGAAGGCCGCGCGCACGAGCGGGTCCGGGGCGCGCCGCACGCGCCACAGGAACGCCTCCGCCTCGAACCAGCGGTAGCCGTAGAACAGCTCGTCCGCGCCGTCACCGGTGAGCACGACGCGCACCCCGTCGGCGGCGGCCGTCTCCGCCGCGAGGCGCAGCGGCACCAGCGAGGGGTCGGCCAGCGGCTCGTCGAGCTCGTCGAGGACGCGGTGCGCCTCGGCGCCGAGCAGCGCCAGGTCGGCGTGCCGCTCGCGGTGCCGCAGGCCGAGCCGCGCGCACACCGCGGCGGCGGCGTCGCCCTCGTCGACGTCCGTGGACCCGAAGCGGACGGTGTACGCGCTCACGGGCTCGGCCGCCGCCCGCGCCGTGAGGGCCGCGACGACGGCCGAGTCGACGCCGCCGGACAGCAGGACGCCGACCCGCGCCGGCGTCGAGCGCACCCGCTCGTCGACGGCCGCGGTGAG
>JAPSIR010000178.1 GCA_031178625.1 Cellulomonas sp. | reverse complement strand
CGAGGGCGTGCGCCGCGGCATGCGCCGGCGCCAGGCGCAGGGCTGCTGCCCCGAGCTCGTGCTGCTGCCCGCCGACGACGCGCGCGACGTGCGGCTGTTCGAGCCGGTCGCCGCCGCCGCCGAGACCGTCGTCGCGGGCGTGGAGGTCGTGCGTCCCGGGCTGCTCCTGCTGCCCGCCGACGGAGCCAGCCGGTACCACGGGTCGGAGGAGGCGCTCGCGGAGCGGCTCGTCGACGCGGTGGCGCGCGGGACGGGCCACGAGTGCGGCGTCGGCACCGCCGACGGGCTGCTGGCCGCGGTGCTCGCGGCGCGCACGGGCGCGGTCGTGGAGCCCGGCGCGTCGCCGGTGTTCCTCGCCCCGCACGGCGTGACCGAGCTCGTGCACGCGACCGTGACGCCCGAGGCCGCGGTCGAGGTCTCCGGCCTCGTCGACCTGCTGCACCGGCTCGGCCTGCGCACGCTCGGGGCGTTCGCCGCGCTGCCGCCGGGGGACGTGCACGCCCGGTTCGGCCGGCTCGGCACGTGGGCGCACACGCTCGCGCGCGGGCTCGACGAGCGCCCCCCGGCCCGCCGGCGCCCCGAGGCGGATCTCGAGGTGGCGACCGCGCTCGACCCGCCCGTCGAGCGGGTCGACGCCGCGACGTTCGCCGGCCGCCGCCTGGCCGAGCAGCTGCACGACGAGCTCGTCGCGCGGTCCGTCACGTGCGGCCGCCTGCAGGTCAGCGCGCGCACCGACGACGGCGTCGACCTCGTGCGGACGTGGCGCACCGACGTCGGCGGCTGGGGCGGGCTGACGCCCGCGCGCATCACCGACCGCATCCGCTGGCAGCTCGACGGGTGGCTCACCGCGACGGCGGCGGCAACCGCGCGGGACCGGCGCCGCGCCGCGCGTGTCGTCGGCGCGGGCCGTCCACGGGCCGCCGGCGACCTGCTCGACCTGCTCGAGGCCACCGACCCCCCGACCGTCGAGCCGGAGGACGAGCAGGCTGTCGCGCTCGTGCGGCTCGTGCTCACCGCGCTCGACGTCGCACCCGCAGGGGCGGAGCAGACCCGCCTGTGGGGCGGGCCGTCCGGCGGGGACCTGCGCGCGCACCGGGCGCTCGAGCGCGCCCAGGGCATCGTCGGGGGCGCGGGCGTCCTCACCGCGACGCTGCAGGGCGGTCGCGACGCGCGCGACCAGGTGCACGTCCGCCCGTGGGGCGAGCAGAGCGCACCACCGCGTGCGGCCGACCTGCCGTGGCCCGGGCGGCTGCCGGACCCGGCCCCGGCGACCGTGCTGACCGCACCCGTGCGCGTCGACGTGCGCGACGCCGCGGGCGACCCGGTCGGCGTCGACCGCCGCGGACGGCTGAGCGGCCCGCCGACGACGGTGCGCTGGCCCGTCGCCGCGGCACCTCCCGGGGCCGGGCCCCGGGCCGTCGCCGGGTGGGCCGGTCCGTGGCTGCTCACCGACCGGTGGTGGAACCACCCCGGCAGCCCGCCGCAGGTCCGCGCGCACGCGCAGGTGGCGTTCGAGGACGGCGGCGCCGTGCTGCTCACGTGGGCGGACGGCGCCTGGACGTGCGAGGCCGACTATGACTGACCCCGCTACGACAGACCCGCGCTACGCCGAGCTGCACGCGCACTCCGCGTTCAGCTTCCTCGACGGCGCCAGCCAGCCCGAGGAGCTCGCCGCCGAGGCGGCCCGGCTCGGCCTGGGCGCGCTCGCCCTGACGGACCACGACGGCCTGTACGGGGTCGTGCGGTTCGCCGAGGCCGCCCGCGCCGTGGGCCTGCCCACCGTGTTCGGAGCGGAGCTGCACCTGCCCGCCCCGGACGGGCGCCGCCACGCACGTGAGCGGCGGGCGTCCCCGGCGCCGGTGCTCGACGCGCCCACCGGCACGCCCGACCCGCGCGCCACCCACCTGCTCGCGCTCGCGCGCGGGCCCGACGGCTACCGGTCGCTCTCGCGCGCGATCGCGGAGGCGCACCTGCGCACCGGCCGCAAGGGCGCCGCGGACCACCGCCTCGAGGAGCTCGCCGCGGCCGCCGACGGGCAGTGGCTCGTCCTCACCGGCTGCCGCAAGGGCGCCGTGCGGCGCGCGCTCGCCGGCGGGGACCCGTCGGGCGTCGGCGGCGTCGCGCCCGGTGGTGCCGAGGCCGCGCGCCGCGGGCTCGACCGGCTCGTCGCGCTCTTCGGGCGGGACAACGTCGCGGTCGAGACGACCGCCGCGGGCGACGCGTGGGACACCGACCGCGCCGACGCGCTCGCGGCCCTCGCGGCCGACGCCGGCCTGCCGCTCGTCGCGACGGGGAACGTGCACTACGCGACCCCGCGCGACGCCGACCTCGCGCAGGCGCTCGCCGCCGTGCGCGCACGCTCGTCCCTCGACGACCTCGACGGCTGGCTGCCCGGCGCCCCGACCGCCCACCTGCGCTCGGCCGCCGAGATGCTCGCCCTGCACCGCCGGCACCCCCACGCGGTCGCCGCGGCCGCCGACCTCGCCGCCGAGTGCGCGTTCGACCTCGCGCTCGTCGCGCCGCGCCTGCCGCCGTACCCGGTCCCGCCGGGGCACACCGAGGCGAGCTGGCTGCGCGAGCTGGTCCGCCGCGGCGCCCACGAGCTGTACGGACCGCCGGGGGACGAGCGCGTGCCCGGCGCGTACGCGCAGCTCGAGCACGAGCTGCGCGTCATCGAGGACCTCGGGTTCCCCGGCTACTTCCTCGTCGTCTACGACCTCGTCGACTTCTGCCGCCGCAACGGCATCCTCGCGCAGGGCCGCGGCTCGGCCGCGAACTCCGCGGTCTGCTACGTCCTGCGCGTCACCGCGGTCGACCCCGTGCGGCACGGCCTGCTGTTCGAGCGCTTCCTCGCGCCCGAGCGCGACGGCCCGCCGGACATCGACGTCGACATCGAGTCGGCCCGCCGCGAGGAGGTCATCCAGCACGTCTACGCCACGCACGGGCGCACGCACGCCGCCCAGGTCGCCAACGTCATCTCCTACCGCCCGCGCTCCGCGGTGCGCGACGCGGCGCGGGCGCTCGGGTACGACGTCGGTCAGCAGGACGCGTGGAGCTCGACGATCGAGCACTGGTCGACGCTGCGCGGGCCGGAGAGGCCGACGTCCTGGTGGCACCTGACGAAGGCGGGGCCGGTCGGCCCGTCGGGCGTGCCGGGGCTGGCCACCGCGGACAGGCACGACGTCGTGCCGGACGTGCTGCCGCCGTCGGCGGCCGAGAACGAGGAGATCCCCGACCACGTCATCGACCTCGCCGAGCGGTTCCTGCGGCTGCCGCGGCACCTGGGCATCCACTCGGGCGGCATGGTCATGTGCGACCGCCCCGTCATCGAGGTGTGCCCCGTGGAGTGGGCGCGCATGGAGGGCCGCACGGTCCTGCAGTGGGACAAGGAGGACTGCGCCGACGCGGGCCTGGTGAAGTTCGACCTGCTGGGCCTCGGCATGCTCACGGCGCTGCGGCTCGGCTTCACCGAGGTGGAGAAGCACGAGGGCCTGGTCCTCGACCTGCACGCGCTGCCGTACGAGGACCCGCTCGTGTACGAGCTGCTGTCGGCCGCCGACACGGTCGGCGTGTTCCAGGTGGAGTCGCGCGCGCAGATGGGCACCCTGCCGCGCCTGCGCCCACGCCGGTTCTTCGACATCGTCGTCGAGGTCGCGCTCATCCGGCCCGGGCCGATCCAGGGCGGGTCCGTGCACCCGTACATCAACCGTGCGCGGGGGCGCGAGAAGGTCACCTACCTGCACCCGCGGCTCGAGAAGTCGCTCGGCAAGACCCTCGGCGTGCCGCTGTTCCAGGAGCAGCTCATGCAGATGGCGATCGACGTCGCCGACTTCACGCCCGCCGAGGCCGACCAGCTGCGTCGCGCCATGGGCTCGAAGCGGTCGGCGGAGCGCATGGAGGCGCTGCGCGCGCGGCTCATGGCCGGCATGGCGCGCAACGACATCGCGCCGGACGTGCGCGAGCAGATCTTCGACAAGCTGAAGGCGTTCGCCGACTTCGGGTTCCCCGAGTCCCACGCGTACTCGTTCGCGTTCCTCGTCTACGCCAGCGCGTGGCTCAAGGTGCACCACCCGGCGGCCTTCTACGCCGGCCTCCTCGCCGCCCAGCCCATGGGCTTCTACTCGCCGCAGAGCCTCGTCGCCGACGCGCGCCGTCACGGCGTCGAGGTGCTGCGCCCCGACGTGCAGGCGTCGGACGCGCTGGCGGTCGTGGAGCGCGTCGGCCCCACCGCGCCCGACGGGGAGCCGCGGCTCGTGCCCACGCCCAGCGGGACCGGCCCGGTCGCGGGTGCCGGCGTGCGCACGGGCGCGGGGGACCCGCGCCCGCGGTCGCTCGTGGTCCGGCAGGGGCTGTCCTCGGTGCGGACGATCAGCGAGGAGCTCGCGCGCCGGCTCGTCGCCGAGCGCACCGCGCACGGGCCGTTCGCCGACCTGCACGACCTCGTGCGGCGCGTGCGGCTGACCACGCCGCAGCTCGAGGCGCTCGCGACCGCCGGTGCGCTCGCCGGTCTCGGCGTCGACCGCCGGGCCGGCCTGTGGGCCGCGGGGGCGCTCACGCAGGAGGGGCCGGACACGCTGCCCGGCGTGGCGGTCGGCGTCCGGGCGCCCACCCTGCCGGGGCTCGCGGACGTCGAGGTCGCGACCGCCGACGTGTGGGCCACCGGGGTGTCGGTCGACTCCTACCCGACGCAGTTCGTCCGTGACGGGCTGGACCGGGCCGGGGTGCTGCGCATCGAGCAGGTGTTCCGCACCGACGAGGGGCGGCGCGTGGCCGTCGCGGGGGTCGTGACCCACCGGCAGCGCCCCGGCACGGCGCAGGGGGTGACGTTCCTGTCGCTCGAGGACGAGACGGGGCTCGTCAACGTCGTGTGCTCGCCGGGGCTGTGGCAGCGGTTCCGGCGCACCGCGCGCACGGCGAAGGCGATGGTGGTGCGGGGGCGGCTCGAGAAGGCGGACGGCGCGACGAACGTCGTCGCCGAGCACCTGAGCCCGCTGTCGCTGCAGGTGCGGTCCGCGTCGCGGGACTTCCAGTGAGTCCCCGGCCGGAGCACGTGCCGCGTCAGGCGCCCGGGGGAGCGACGACCGGCGTCGTGCCGGCGGGCAGGGAGCCGTCGTCCTCGTCGTCGACCGGCTCGGTGCCCTCGGCCGCGTCCTCCTCGTCCATCGGCGGGTCCAGCGTCCGCAGCCGCGAGTACACCGCCCACGCCACCGCGACGAGCGGGACCGAGATGACGGCGCCGAGGATGCCCGCCGTGAGCGTGCCCGCCGTGACGGCGAGCGCCACCACCACCGGGTGCAGCGACACCTGCTTGCCCATGATGAGCGGCTGCAGCACGTGCCCCTCGAGCTGGCCGATGAGCGCGATGCCGACACCCACGGCGACGGCGCTCCACAGGCCGTTCGCAGCGAGCGCCACGATCATCGCGACGACCATCGCCGCCGGTGCGCCGATGAGCGGGATGAACGCGCCGATGAGGACGAGCACCGCCAGGGGTGCCGCGAGCGGCACGCGCAGGACGCTGAGCAGCACGAACGCCATCACCCCGTCGGCGAGCGCGATGAGCACCGTGCCGCGCGTGTACCCCGAGAACGTGTACCAGCCGGCACCGCCGGCCGTGATCCACGACTCCCGCACCCGCACGGGCAGCTGGTTGAGGAACCACGTCCACATCTGCGTGCCGCGCGCGAGGAAGAACACGGTGCAGAAGATCGCCAGCGCGAGCGCCGTGAACCCCACGGCGACGGACCCCGCGCTCGCGGCCGCCTGCGTCGCGATGTCCCCGGCGTGCTCCCGCACCCAGGCGACGCCCTCGTCGATCGCGTCGACGATCTGGTCGTTCGTGATCGTGAAGGGCAGCGTGCCGCTCTCGAGGAAGTCCGTGATCTGGCCGATGCCCGTCTCGAACTGCCGCGCCAGGTCGTTCCACTGCGTCGCGATCGAGTACCCGACGTACGTGAGCATGCCGAGGAAGAACAGGATGCCGGCGAGCAGCGCCAGCGCCGTCGCCAGGCCCCGCGGCATCACCCGGTCCATGGCGTCGACGAGGGGGCGCAGCACCGCGGTGAAGACCAGCGCCAGGAAGACGGCGATGAACAGCAGCTGCACGCGCGAGGTGGCGTAGAACACCAGCACGACGGCCGCGACCACCACGAGCAGCCGCCACGACACACCCGCGGAGCGGCGCAGCCACCGCGGCGCGGTCTCGTCCGCCCCGACGACGTGCGGGTTGCGCCGCCCGCCGGCGACCCGCCGCGCGACGGGGCTCACCGCCCCCGCGCGCGGTCTCGAGGTGCTCGTGCCCGTCACGTCGACCATGCGGCCCTCCTGCGGTCCGGTGCTCCCACCAGGCAGTCTGCCCCTCACGGCCGTCCACGGCGCGGCGGCCCGCCGGGGGACGGCGACGCGTCCCCCGCGGCGCGCCACGGGCGGCGGCCGGTCGGCTGCGGGGAGGGCCGATGCGGGGATCGCGTCCGCGCCGTGCTATGTTTTCTGCCGCGCCGAGGGGCCCGCAAGGGCCGCCGAGGTCCACCTGTCCGGGTGGCGGAATGGCAGACGCGCTAGCTTGAGGTGCTAGTGCCCTAACGGGCGTGGGGGTTCAAG
>JAPSIR010000177.1 GCA_031178625.1 Cellulomonas sp. | reverse complement strand
GCCGTGAACCTGGGAGCACACCCGTGGGACGAGTCGTCGTCGACGTGATGCCGAAGCCGGAGATCCTCGACCCGCAGGGCAAGGCCGTGGCCGGCGCGCTGCCGCGCCTGGGCTTCGGGCAGTTCACCTCCGTGCGCCAGGGCAAGCGGTTCGAGCTCGAGGTCGACGGGCCGGTGACGCCCGAGGTGCTCGAGGCCGCCGCGGCCGCCGCCGAGCAGGTCCTGTCGAACCCGGTGATCGAGGACGTCGTGCGCGTCGCCGACATCGAGGCCGACGCCGCGACGGTGACGAGCGAGGGCCTGGCCTGATGAGCCGCATCGGCGTCGTCACGTTCCCCGGCACGCTCGACGACCGCGACGCCGCGCGCGCCGTGCGCCTGGCCGGCGGCGAGCCGGTCGCGTTGTGGCACGCCGACGCCGACCTGAAGGACGTCGACGCGGTCGTGCTGCCCGGCGGCTTCTCCTACGGCGACTACCTGCGCGCCGGTGCCATCAGCCGTTTCGCGCCCGTCATGGGCGAGGTCGTCGAGGCCGCCGGCAAGGGGCTGCCCGTGCTGGGCATCTGCAACGGCTTCCAGGTCCTCACCGAGGCGCACCTGCTGCCCGGGTCGATGATCAAGAACGAGAGCCTGCACTTCCTCTGCCGCGAGCAGGTGCTCACGGTGGAGAACAGCGACACGGCGTGGACGCGTGAGTTCGCGCGCGGCGAGGACATCACGATCCCGCTGAAGAACCAGGACGGCCAGTACGTCGCGGACGAGCGCACGCTCGACGAGCTCGAGGGGGAGGGCCGGGTCGTCTTCCGCTACCAGGGCGGCAACCCGAACGGCTCGCGCCGCGACATCGCCGGCATCACGAACGCCGCGGGCAACGTCGTCGGCCTCATGCCGCACCCCGAGCACGCCGTCGAGCCGGGCTTCGGCCCCGACGGCGCGCAGGGTCCGCGCAGCGGCACCGACGGCCTGCGATTCTTCACGTCGGTGCTGCGCGCGCTCGTCGGCTGACGTCGTGACGTCGGCCGACGTCCGGGTCACGGCCGTCCCGTGGGACGACCCCGACGCGCGGCGCCTGCGCGACGCGCAGCAGGCCGAGCTGCGCGAGCGGTACGGCGAGGACGACATCGGCCACGACATGACCGGCGAGACGATCGCCGTGATGCTCGTGCTGCGCGCCGACGGCGAGCCCGTCGCGAGCGGTGCGCTGCGCGACGCGCCGGAGCTGGGCGCCGGTACCGGTGAGCTCAAGCGCATGTACGTGCGTCCGGCCTGGCGCGGGCGCGGGCTGTCCCGCCGCGTCCTGACGGAGCTCGAGGACGCCGCGCGCGCACGCGGCCTGCGCCGGCTCGTCCTGGAGACGGGCGTGCTGCAGCCCGAGGCGATCGGCCTCTACCTGGCCGCCGGCTACCGGCCCGTCCCGCGGTGGGGCGAGTACGCGGACGCACCGGACTCTCGCTGCTTCGCCAAGGACCTCCGGGCCGCGCCCGCCGTGGTGCCCGCGCCGCCCGTCGATATCACGATCGCGCCCGTCGCGTGGGACGACCCCGAGGCGGTGGCGCTGCGCCGCGCCATGGTCGTCGAGCTGGCCGTCCGTACACCCGTCGACGCCGCCGGCCCGGACGACGCCGGCGCCGACGCCGCCGCGCTCGCCCGCGCCGACGCGCTCGCCGGCGAGGGCGTGCTCGCCACGCTCGTCGCACGGGTCGACGGCGCGGCGGTCGGCTGCGCGGCGGTGCGCCGCGCCCCGCCGCCGTGGCCGGACGGGTGGGCGGAGGTCGAGCGCCTGTACGTGACCCCCGCGCTGCGCGGCCGGGGCGTCGGGCACGCGCTCATGACGGCGGCCGCGGACGCCGCGCGCGCCCGAGGCTGCACGACGGCGGTGCTCGACACGGGCGTCCGGGCGCCGACGTCGATCGGTCTCTACCTGCGGCTCGGCTACCGCCCGGTGCGCCCGGCCGTCGACTGGTCGGGCACGCCGGACCTGCTCTGGTTCGCGCGCCCGCTCTGAGCCGGCGGCAGCGGGTGCGGCGTCCGCAGGGCCGCCACCGGCGTCCGTCCGCAGCCTCCCCGCCCGCCGACGTGCACCACGCGGCCGGGCACGGCACCGTGCCGCCATGACCATCCGCATCGGCACGTCCGGCTGGTCCTACGACCACTGGGACGGCGTGCTGTACCGGCCGGGGCTGCCGGCGGCGCAGCGGCTCGCCCGGTACGTCGAGGCGTTCGACACCGTGGAGCTGAACGCGAGCTTCTACCGGTGGCCGCGCGAGCCGGCGTTCGGGAGCTGGCGGGAGCGGCTGCCGGACGGGTTCACGATGTCGGTGAAGGCGCCGCGCGGCCTCACGCACGCGCGCCGGCTGTACGGGCCGGAGGTCTGGTCGGAGCGGATCGCGCGCTGCTGGCACGAGCTGCGCGGCCGCCGCGAGGCGGTGCTCGTCCAGCTGCCGCCCGACATGGGGCGCGACGACGCCCGGCTGGGCTACTTCCTCGGCACGCTGCCCGGCTGGATGCAGGTCGCCGTCGAGCTGCGCCACCCGTCGTGGCAGCACGACGCGGTGCTCGACCTGCTCGCGCGGCACGGCGCCGCGTACTGCGTCGTCTCCGGCGCGGGGATCCCGTGCGTCCTGCGGGCCACGTCCCGGCTCGTCTACGTGCGCCTGCACGGCCCGGACCACCACCACCTGTACGCCGGCTCCTACGGCGACGACGACCTGCGGTGGTGGGCCGACCGGATCGGGGAGTGGGACGCGCAGGGCCGCGACGTCGTCGCGTACTTCAACAACGACGGCGGCGGGAACGCCGTGCGGGACGCGTGGCGGCTGCGGGAGCTGCTCGCGCGCTGACCGGAGCACGCGCCGTGCTCACGCGCACTGACCGGTGCGGGCGCCCCCCACCGTCACGTCGGGGCCCACCGTCGGCCGCCCGGCGTTGAGCCGGCACGCGAGGTCGCCGCCGACCGTCGTGCTGCGCACGACGGGCCTGCTCCGGTTGTCGTCGAGCAGGAGGCCCGCGGCGAACGCGTTGCCGACCGGCGTGCCGTCGCCGGCGCACCCGTCGGCGGTGGGGCGCCCGCCGACCCGCACGGCCCCCTGGGCGTCCTGGACGGTGACGTCCGCGAGCACGCTCGTCCCGCAGACGTGCGCGGCGCGGGCCCACGACGACGTGAGCCCGCGGGACAGCTCGGAGTCGGCGACGTGCGTGGTGCCGCCGTGCACGTTGACCCACCCGCCGGCGCGCGTCTGGCTGATCAGGAGGCCCGTGCCGGCGACCCCCTCCGGTGCCGCGACGTTGACCGCACCGGCCACGTCGAGCTGGCCGAGCCGGACCTGCGCCGCCGTGCCGCGCACGCTGCGCCCGACCGTCCCGGTGAGCTCGAGGGACGCGACCCGGTCGAGGTGCACGCCGCCGCCGACGGTCGTCGCCAGCGCCTGCACGCGCGCGCCGGGCCCGAGGTGCACGTCGCCGGCGACCCGGCCGCCGAAGGACAGGAACGCGGTCGTGCGCACGTGCACGTCGCCGAGCACGCGGACGCCGCGCACGTCGCAGTCGCCGGTCACCACGAGGTCGCCCGGGACGATCGTCGGCGGCGTGGGCTCGCCCGCGCAGACGTACGGGTCGGGGACCGGGGCGGGCGTCGGGGGCGCCGGTGGCGGCGTGCCGCCCGCCGGTGCGCACTGCCCGGTCCGGGCACCGGCGACCACGGCGGACCCCTGCACGGTCGGGGCGACGGCGTTGTCGGCGCACGCGAGGTCGCCCGCCACGTCGACGTGCCCGACCGTGATCGCGCCCGCGTTGCGCCGCACCAGCAGGTCGCCGCCGTAGGCGCTCTGCTCCTGCTGCCCGTCGTCGAGCCAGTCGGGCGGGCCCTCGACGAAGACCTCGTGCAGGTCGCCGAGGTGCACGGCGCCGCGGGAGTCCTGCACCACGACGTCCGCGTCGACGCGCGACTCGGCGACGAGCACGCCGTACGCGTCGGTCACGGCCAGGCCGGCGTGCAGCCACGAGTTCGCGACCAGCACGGTCCCACCCGTCACGGCGACGGAGCCGCCCACCTCGGCGCGGCGCAACGAGAACCCCGGGTCGGGGTCGTCCACGGCCCGCACGGGCAGCTGCACGTCCACCGAGCCGGCGACCTGCCCGCTGAGGCCGCCGCGCACGGTGCCGCCCTCGACGTCCCCGCCCACGATGCCGTCGACGGAGGCCCGGAAGGCGTCGTCGAGGTGCACGCTGCCGTCGACCCGCGAGGACCGTGCCGAGAAGGTCATGTCCTTCCCGACGTGCACGTCCCCGTCGACGCGGACGTCCCACAGGATCGCCTCCGCCGGCCCCTCCCAGTCGGCGGGACGCGGGTCCACGTGCACGTCCCCGCGCACCCACACGTGCCGGACCTGGCACCCCGGCGCGACGTGCAGGTCGCCCCGCACGGTCGTCCCCGACGGCGCTGCCTCCTCCGTGCAGGTCGTCGGCGCCGGGGAGCCCGCCGCCGCGGGCGGCACGAGCAGCACGGTCGCCAGCGTCGCCGCCAGCACGGTCACCACGGTCCTGCGCGTCCGTGTCATCGTCCCCTCCGGGTCCCGTCCCGCCGGCACGGTCCCGTGCGCGGTCATCCGCACTGCCCGACGCGGTTGCCACCGACCGTGACGTCGGGCGTCAGGACGGGGGCGACGTCGTTGCGCCGGCAGACGAGGTCGCCGGCGACGTGGGTGCTCCCCACCGCGACGGCGGCGGCGTTGTCCTCCAGCACGAGGTCGCCGAGGTGCTGCCCGCGCACGGGCGGCCGCTCGACCGAGCAGCCCGGCCAGTCGGGGGCGAGTCGGCTGACGTCACCGAGCTGCACGTCGCGCCGGGCACGGCGCACCGTGACGTCGCCCTGCACCGTCGTCCCGCACACGGCGGTGCGGCGTGACCACGACAGCGTGAGCCCGCGTCCGAGCTGCGAGGAGAGGACGACGTTCTGCCCGCCGTACACGTTCACCCAGCCGCCGACCGTCGCACCGCGCACGGACAGCCCCGTGCGCACGGCGTCGGACGGGAAGGCGACGTTGACGGCTCCGGCGACGCGGCCGGTGATCTGCACCCCGGTGGCGCGGCCGCGCACGCTGCGGCCCACGCTGCCGGTCGTCAGCAGGCCGAGCGCGTCGTCCAGGTGCACGCCGCCGCGCACGTCCGTGCCCTGCGCGGTCGCGCGCGCGTCGCGGCCGACGTGCAGGTCGCCCACCACCTGGCTGCCCACCAGGTACGCCCACGCGCCCGGGGCGACGTGCACGTCGCCCAGCACCACGACGCGCAGCAGGCGGCACGTGTCGACGACCTCGACGTCCCCCGTGACGACGGTGCGCTCGACGCTGTCGCCGCACGTGCGGGCGCCGGGGTCCGGCGCGGCTGCGGCGGGTGCTGCGGTGAGGAGGGCGGCGACGACGGCAGCGGCGGTCGCCGGCGCGGTCCCGGCCCTCATGCGCACTGCCCCCGCCGCTCGCCGTCCTGCAGGACGCCCGGGAGGAGCCGCCCGGTGTTGCCGGAGCAGTCGAGGTCGCCGCGCACGACGACCTGGCGCAGGGTCACGTCCCCGGTGTTGTCGAGGACGAGCAGGTCGGACTCGAAGACGGGCGACTCGCGCGGCGGGTGCAGCTCGCAGTGGTCCTCCATCGGCACGCCGCCGACCTCCACCGGCCCGCGCGCGTGGCGGATCGTCACGTCCGCCGCGACGCGCCCCTCGCACACGCCCGCGCCGCGGACCCAGGAGAGCGTGAGCCCGCGCCGCAGCACCGACTCGCCGATCTCGACCTGCCCGCCGTACACGTTCACCCAGCCGCCGACCTCCGAGCGGAACAGGCGGAAGCCGGGGTACCGCACACGCTCGGACGCGGCGAGGTTGATCGCGCCGCGCACGACGGCGTCCGCGACGTCGACCGAGTCGGCCTTGCCGCGGATGCTCCGTGCGACCGTCCCGGAGACGCCCAGCTCCCGCGCGCGGTCCAGGTGCACCCCGCCGCCCACGGCCGTCGCGTACAGCCAGGCGGTGCCGCCGGGGCCCACGCGGACGTCGCCGGCGACCCGGCTCGGCGAGATGCGCGCGTCGGCGCCCGCCTCGACGACGAGGTCGCCGAGCACCGTCGTCGTGCCGAGGTAGCACGTGCCCGTGACGATCAGGTCGCCCTCGACGACGAGGGGCACCGGGCCGTCACCGTCGCAGAAGCCGGCCGGTCCGGAGGCGGGCCGTGCGCCGTCGGGCACCGGCTCGTGCGCCGCCGCGGGCGCCGGCTCGGGCCCTGCGTGCGCGGCCGGCGTCTCGACCGCCAGCAGCGCCACCGTCACGGCCGCCACGGCCGTCGTCCACACGCTCCGTCGCATGGCGCCCCCCCGCCGCTCGGTCGCTCCAGACTGGCCCCGCCAGGGACGAACCGGGAACACCGGGCGCGCACATTTCACCCGTCGGCCGTCCGCCGTGCGGCAGGGGCTGGTCACACGGCGGTGCCCGCGTCTACGCTCTCCTCGTGTTCTCGTCCCGGGTGTGTTGTCGCTGAGCTGACGCTCCCGCGCGCCCGTGGCCGGTCGGCCCTCGCCGCGCACCCGGTTCGACCCGAGGACCTCCTCCCGTGGCTCAGCCCGTTCTCGCGCGCACCCGC
>JAPSIR010000176.1 GCA_031178625.1 Cellulomonas sp. | reverse complement strand
GCGTGCGGCTGCACTCGTGGGCGCAGGTGACGGACTCGGTGCTCATGGACGGCGTCGAGGTGTCGCGCTACGCGCAGGTGCACCGCGCGATCCTCGACAAGAACGTCATCGTCCCCGAGCGGGCGCGGGTGGGGCTCGACCACGAGCACGACCGGGCGCGTGGCTTCACGGTGACGGAGACCGGCATCACGGTGGTGCCCAAGGGCTCGATCATCGACGACTGAGCCGGCACGTGCGCCGGCGCCGCGACCCGGTGGCCGTGCCGGCACCGCCTGACGGACGCATCGCCGCGTCCGGCCGGTGCCGCACTACCCTTCCCGGCGTGGACAGCACCCCCGCGCGCGCCGACGTCGCGACCGACTCCCGCCGGCTCGTCGTCATGGACGTCGACTCCACCCTCATCACCGGTGAGGTCGTCGAGATGCTCGCGGCGCGCGCCGGCTCCCTGCCGCTCGTCGCCGCCGTCACCGAGCGGGCGATGCGCGGGGAGATCGACTTCGGGCAGTCGCTGCGCGAGCGCGTCGCCACGCTCGCGGGCCTGCCCGTCGCGGTGTTCGACGACGTGCTGGCGGAGGCCGAGCTGACGCCGGGCGCGACCGAGCTCGTGGCCGCGCTGCAGGAGCGCGGCTGGCCCGTCGGGCTGGTGTCCGGCGGGTTCGTCGAGGTGGTGCGTCCCCTGGCGGCGCGGCTGGGCATCACACGCGTGCACGCGAACCGTCTGGAGGTCGTCGACGGCGTGCTGACGGGCCGCGTCGACGGGCCGGTCGTCGACCGCGCGGCCAAGGCCGCGACCCTGACGGCATGGGCGGCGGAGCTGGGGCTCCCGATGAGCCGGACCGTCGCGATCGGCGACGGCGCGAACGACCTCGACATGCTGGCCGCCGCCGCGACGGGCATCGCCTTCAACGCCAAGCCGGTCGTCGCGGCAGCGGCGGACGCGGCGGTCGACGGGCGCCTCGACGCCGTGCTGGCGCTGGAGCCGTTCGCGGGCTGACCTGCCGGCTCAGTCCCGGGTGGCGAGGTGCACGAGACGCAGTCCGCCGGGCGCGGTGGCCTCCCACCCGCCGTCGAGCTCGAGGACCGACCACGAGGCGGTCGGCACGCCGCGCTGCACGCGTGCCACCACCTCGGCGTCGGACCCGTCGCCCGCCAAGGTGGCCGCCGCGTGCGACATCGTCGGCTCGTGGCCGACGACGAGGACGGTCACCGCGTCGGCGGGCACGGCCTGGACGGCCGCGACGAGGTCCCCCGTGGTCGCGTCGTAGAGGTCGTCGGTCACGGTGACGACGGCGTCGGGCGCACCGGCGGCGGCGAGCGCCGTGCGGGCCAGGTCCCAGGTCTGCCGGGTGCGCAGCGCGGACGAGCACAGCACGTGGGTGGGTGCGAGGCCCGCAGCGGCGAGCGCGGCACCCGCGGCGGACGCCTGGCGCCGCCCGGCCAGCGCCAGCGGCCGCTCGTGATCGGGCAGCACGCCGGCGGGCTCGGCCTTCGCGTGCCGCAGGAGCACGAGTCGGTGCGGGTTCACCGGACCAGCGTCCCACCGCGGACGACCCGCGCGGCACCGTGTCCGCGCGGGTCGTGGGTGACGTGCACGACGTCCGCGGTCACAGGCGCGTCACCGTCACGATCGGTCGCCGTCACAGACCCATCGCGTGCACGCCGCCGTCGACGTGCACGATCTCGCCCGTCGTCGCCGGGAACCAGTCCGACAGCAGGGCCGCGACCGCGCGCGCGGTCGGCTCGGGGTTCGTCACGTCCCACCCGAGCGGCGCGCGGTCGGGCCAGCCGCCCTCCATCGACTCGAAGCCGGGGATCGACTTCGCAGCGGTCGTGCGGATCGGGCCGGCCGAGACGAGGTTCACGCGGATGCCCTGCGGCCCGAGGTCGCGGGCCAGGTACCGCGCGGTCGACTCGAACGCCGCCTTGGCGACGCCCATCCAGTCGTAGACCGGCCACGCGTAGCGCGCGTCGAACGTGAGGCCCACGACGGAGCCGCCCGGCCCCATGAGCGGCAGCGCCGCGACGGCGAGCGACTTGAGCGAGTACGCGCTGATCTGCACGGCCGTCGCGACGTCGTCCCACTCCCCCGCGAGGAAGTTGCCGCCCATGACGGACTGCGGCGCGAAGCCGATCGAGTGCACGACGCCGTCGAGGTGGTCGGCGTGCTCGCGCACGCGGTCCGCGAGCGCCGCGAGGTCGTCGGCCGACGTCACGTCGAGCTCGACGACGGGCGCCGGCTTCGGCAGCCGGCGCGCGATCGCCTGCGTCAGGCGCATCTGCCGCCCGAACGACGACAGGACGACGTGCGCGCCCTGCTCCTGCGCCAGCCGCGCGACGTGGAACGCGATCGAGCCGTCCGTGAGGACGCCGGTGACCAGGAGCGTCTTGCCCTCGAGCAGTGCCATGGGGATGCCTTCCGTGCGGGGAGATCGGGGGTGCCGGCCCCGGAGGGCGGCGCGGTGACGTGGTGCGTCAGTGACCCATGCCGAGGCCGCCGTCGACGGGCACGACGGCGCCCGAGACGTACGCGGCCGCGTCGGACGCGAGGAACTCGACGACGCGCGCGACCTCCTCGGCCTGGCCGAACCGGCCGGCGGGGATCGAC
Source organism: Cellulomonas sp. (assembly GCA_031178625.1). Lineage (GTDB taxonomy): Bacteria > Actinomycetota > Actinomycetes > Actinomycetales > Cellulomonadaceae > Cellulomonas. Next base: position 4,030 of record JAPSIR010000176.1, on the reverse strand, counting down.
GCGAGGTACGCGTCCTGACGGTCCTGCGGGAGCGCCTTCGTCATGTCGGTGTCGATGAAGCCGGGGGCGACGACGTTCGCGGTGATGTTGCGGCCGCCCAGCTCACGGGTGATCGAGCGGGCCATGCCGACGAGCGCGGACTTCGACGCCGCGTAGTTGACCTGACCCGGCGACCCGTACAGCCCCACGACCGACGAGATGAGGACGATGCGGCCGCGACGCAGGCGGATCATCCCCTTGCTGGCGCGCCGGACGACGCGGAACGAGCCCGTCAGGTTGACGTCGAGCACGTCGGTGAACTCCTCGTCGGTCATGCGCATCAGCAGCTGGTCGCGCGTGACGCCGGCGTTCGCGACGACGACCTCGACGGGCCCCTGGGCGGCCTCGACCTCGGTGAACGCGGCGTCGACGGCGGCGGTGTCGCGCACGTCCGCGCGCACCTCGAGGACGCCCTCGGGCGCACCGCCCGACCGCACGATGGTGGCGACCGCGTCGCCGTTCGCGAGGAAGCGCTCGGCGATGGCCCGGCCGATGCCGCGGTTGGCGCCCGTCACCAGGACGCTGCGCGGGGCGCGGACCGGCGCGGCGGTACCGGTGGTGGGCGTGGGCTCGGGTGTCGTCGCAGGCACGGGTCACGACGCTAGCCGACGGGCCGCGCCGCGCACGGGGTGCGGGCGCGCACGAGTTGCCCCTCACACGTTGTGGAAGACCCACAACGACGCACGGCGCCTACCATGGGGTGTGAGCACCCGACGCCGTCGCGACCTCCCGCAGGAGGAGGTGCACCGCATCACGTCCGCGCCCGAGCCGCTGGCCGACGACCTCGCGCGCCGGCAGCGCCGCTACCTGTGGCAGATGGGCATCCGGGTGGTGTGCTTCCTCGCGGCGGGGCTGCTGTGGGCGCACGTGCCGTTCGCCGTGTCGATCGCCCTGGTGGCGGCCGCGGTCGTCCTGCCCTACGTGGCCGTGCTCCTGGCCAACGCCGGGCGCGAGCGGCGGGTCGAGGGCGACGTGTACATGACGCCGCGCGAGCTGGGTGCCGCACCGCGGGGCGGCGGCGAGCTGGGCGGGTCGTGATGACCGCGCCCGTGCCCGACGCCGTCAACGAGCTGGTCTGCAGCGCTCGCGGGTGCCGCGCCGACGCGACGTGGGGCGTCCTGTGGAACAACCCGCGGCTGCACACGCCGGAGCGGCGCAAGGTGTGGCTCGCGTGCGACGAGCACCGCGAGCACCTCCGTCAGTACCTCGAGGTGCGCGGGTTCCTCCAGGACGTCGTCCCCGTCGACGACCTCGAGCGGGCGGCCCCGTGAGCGGCGCGCCCGCGCCCACCCCCGTGCCGGTCGACCCCGGCCTCCCCGACGTCGGACCCGTCCGCGCGGGCGGGCTGCCGGGCGACCCGTCGGACGCCCGTGCCGACGCGCGCCGCCGCGCCCTCGGGCTGCTGGCGCTGGCCGTCGTGGTGGCGGTGGTGTGCACCCTGCTCGGCCGGTGGCAGTGGCACCGGCACGTGCACCGCGCGGAGGCGATCGCGGTCGTCGAGGCGAACTACGCCGCCGCGCCGGTCGACCTGGCCGACGTCGTCGCCGCGCCGGACGCCCCGCTGCCGGCCGACGACACGTGGCGCGCGGTCACGGTGTCGGGCCGGTACCTGACCGACGCGACGGTCCTGCTGCGCAACCGCCCCGTCAACGGCACGCCCGCGTACCACGCCCTCGTGCCCCTCGTCGTCAGCGACGCCGCCCCCGAGGGCTTCGGTCCTCCGGTGGGCGCCGGGCGCGTGCTCGTCGTCGACCGCGGCTGGGTGCCCACGGGGGACGACGGCTCCGTCGGCGTCGACGTGCCGGCGCCCCCGCCGGGCGACGTCCGCGTCACCGTGCGCCTGCGGCCGGGCGAGGCGCCGAGCGGCCGCGAGGCCCCCGACGGGCAGGTGCAGGCGATCGCGCCGGCGCAGGTCCTCGCGGCGGGCGGCGACGCCGTGCCCGCCGACGCCGCCCCGTACGCGGCGTACGGCGCGCTCGTCGAGGAGCTGCCGGCGGCCGCGGAGGCGCTCGGTCCGCTCGCGGCGCCGAGCACCGACCCGGGCTCGCACCTGTCCTACGCGTTCCAGTGGTGGGTGTTCGCCCTCGGCGGCCTGGTGGCGTTCTCCGTCGCGGCGCGGCGCGAGTGGCGGGAGGGCGCCGCGACCCCTGGTGCGGCACCGGGCTCGTCACCGACGGGCACCGGCCAGGCCGCAGCCGGCCCGGCGCGCCGCCGGCGCGCGCGCGGCCGCGACGAGCTCGACGAGGACGCGGAGATCGACGCGCAGCTGGCCGGCCGCGCCGGGCGGCCGGCCTGAGCCGTCGCGCGGGGCTCGTCAGGCCAGCGCGATGAGGTCCAGGTAGTCCGGGCCCCACAGGTCCTCGTCGCCGTCGGGCAGCAGCAGCACACGCTCCGGCTCGAGCGCGGCGACCGCGCCCTCGTCGTGGCTGACGAGCACGACGGCACCCTTGTAGCCGCGCAGCGCGGCGAGGATCTCCTCGCGCGACGCGGGGTCGAGGTTGTTCGTCGGCTCGTCGAGGAGCAGCACGTTCGCGCTGGACACGACGAGCGCCGCGAGGGCGAGCCGCGTCTTCTCGCCGCCGGACAGCACGCGTGCCGGCTTGTCGGCGTCGTCGCCCGAGAACAGGAACGAGCCGAGGACCGAGCGCACCTGCGTGTCGGTGAGGTCGGGCGCGGCGGTGCGCAGGTTCTCGACGACCGTCCGGTCGAGGTCGAGGGTCTCGTGCTCCTGCGCGTAGTAGCCGAGCTTGAGGCCGTGCCCGGGCTTCACCTCGCCCGTGTCGGGGCGCTCCAGGCCGCCGAGCATCCGCAGCAGCGTCGTCTTGCCCGCACCGTTGAGGCCGAGCACGACGACCTTGCTGCCCCGGTCGATCGCCAGGCTGACGTCGGTGAACACCTCCTGCGAGCCGTACGACTTCGACAGGCCCTCCGCCGTGATGGGCGTGCGGCCGCTCGGCGCCGGGTCGGGGAACCGCAGCTTCGCGACCTTGTCGGAGACGCGCGCCGCCTCGAGTCCGGAGAGCATGCGCTCGGCTCGGCGGGCCATGTTCTGCGCCGCGACGGCCTTGGTCGCCTTCGCGCGCATCTTGTCGGCCTGGGCGATGAGCGCGGCGGCCTTCTTCTCGGCGTTGGCGCGCTCGCGGCGGCGGCGCTTCTCGTCCGTCTCGCGCTGCAGCAGGTACGCGTCCCAGCCGAGGTTGTACTGGTCGAGCTGCGAGCGGTTCGCGTCCAGGTGGTAGACCTTGTTGACCGTGGCCCGCAGCAGCTCGACGTCGTGGCTGATGACGAGGAAGCCGCCCGGGTAGGCCTTGAGGTAGTCGCGCAGCCACACGATCGAGTCCGCGTCGAGGTGGTTCGTCGGCTCGTCGAGCAGCAGCGTCTCGGCGCCCGAGAACAGGATGCGGGCGAGCTCGACGCGGCGGCGCTGGCCGCCGGACAGCGTGCCCAGCGGCTGGCCGAGCACCCGGTCGTCGAGGCCGAGGGCCGCGGTGATCCGGTGGGCCTCCGACTCCGCCGCGTATCCGCCCGCGGCGGTGAACCGCGCCTCGAGCTTCGTGTACCGCTCCATCGCGCGGTCGCGCGTCGCGTCGTCGGCGGACGCCATGGCGCCCTCCGTCTCCCGCATCGCGGCGAGCACGGCGTCGAGGCCGCGCGCCGAGAGCACCCGGTCCATCGACAGCTGCGCGAGGTCGCCGGACGCGGGGTCCTGCGGCAGGTAGCCGACGTCGCCGCCGAGGGCGATGGTGCCGCCCGTGGGCTGGGTCTCCCCCGCGAGCGTCTTGGTCAGCGTGGTCTTGCCGGCGCCGTTGCGGCCGACGAGACCGATCCGGTCGCCGGCGGCGATGCGGAAGGTCGTGGGTTCGAGCAGGACGCGTGCGCCCACGCGGAGCTCGACGGCCGAGGCGGTGATCACTGTGGTTTCCTCCGACGACGCCGGGAGGGTTCTGGAGCCCGGCACAAACGCCCGACAGTCTACCGAGCCGCTAGCGTG
>JAPSIR010000175.1 GCA_031178625.1 Cellulomonas sp. | reverse complement strand
CCGGCCCCGGCCGCCGGGCCGGATGGTTCAATCGAACGAGTGACGAAGGAGGCCGGATGACGCTCCGCGACGTGCTGGCGGCCGTGCGCAAGCACTGGGTGCTCATGGTGCTGCCCGTGCTGCTGCTGGCCGGCGGCGTCGGCTACCTGTCCCTGACGGCGGTGCCGCAGTACCGCGCGCACGCGGCCGTCTACGTCACCATCGCGGCGGCGGAGGACCCCGGCGACCTCAACCAGGGCACCAGCTACACGCAGGCGCAGATGCTCTCGTACGCGCGGCTCGCGTCGCTGCCCGTCGTGCTCGACCCGGTCGCCGAGAGCCTCGGCCTCGAGCAGACCGGCCGCGAGCTGGCCGGCCGCGTCACGGCGTCCACGTCCGGCGACGTGTCCATCCTCGACGTCTCGGTGACCAGCGCGTCGCCCGACGAGGCCGCGCAGATCGCCAACGCCGTGGTGGACCAGCTGCGCCGCGCGATCGAGGACCTGGCCCCCGACACCGGCACCGGCGCGAGCGCGGTCAGCGCGACGGTCGTCGACAGCGCCGTGCCGCCGCAGGCGCCGTTCGCGCCGAGCACGCGCCGCAACGTGCTCGCCGCCGGGTTCGCCGGCGTCGTCCTGGGCGTCCTCGCCGCGTGGCTGCGCGAGGCGCTCGACACGCGCGTGCGCCGGCCGGAGGACGTCGAGCAGGCCACGGGCGTGCCCGTGCTCGGCACCTTGCGCGCCCTGCGCCGGTCGGCACCCGAGCTCGCCGCGCCGCTCGCCGCCGGGGGGCCGTCGGCCGAGGACGTCCGGCGCGTGCGGACCAACCTGCAGATGATCGGCCGCGTCGGCCGCCCCAAGACGTTCGTCGTGGCGTCCGCGCTCGCGGGCGAGGGCAAGACGCACACCGCCGTGCGCATCGCCGGGTCGTTCGCCGCGGCCGGCGAGCGCGTGCTGCTCGTGGACGCCGACCTGCGGCGCCCCGCCGTCGCGGACCGCCTCGGCATCGAGGGCGGGGCGGGCCTGACCGAGGTGCTGGTCGGGCGGGCGGTGTTCGACGACGTCGTCCAGCAGGTGGGCGAGAACCTGTCGGTGCTGCCCTCCGGGGCGATCCCGCCCAACCCCAGCGAGCTGCTGTCGTCGCGGGAGCTCGACGAGCTGCTCGACGCGGCGGGGGAGCGGTACGACCTCGTCCTCGTCGACGCCCCGCCCGTCCTGTCGGTCGCCGACGCGATCGTCGTGGCGCGCCGGGCCGTGGGCCTCGTCGTCGTCGTCGACGCCCGCCGCACGCGGCGCGCCCAGCTGCGCAAGCTGGTCGACGGCGTCCGGCTCGGTGGCGGGCGCGTGGTCGGCGCGGTCCTCAACCGCGGCCGCGTGCCGGCGGATGCCGCGTACGAGTACGTCGCGTCCCCGTCCCGCGGCACGGTGACCGGACGCGCGTCGGCCCGGTCGCGCCGCGCGGAGGCGCGCCGGGGCGTGACGGCGGCCCCGGACCGCCCGGCGCGGCGCGGCGACGAGGGCGCGCACGCGCGGACCGGCGGGGACGCCCGGACGGGTGCGCCCGCCCGGTCGCCGGAGGGGTCGACGGGCACGGCGGCGCCGGGACGTGCGGTGCCCGACGACACGTCCGGGCCCGCGGACGCGCGGGGCGACGCCCCGGGGGACGCCCCGGCGGTCGAGCAGGGCGGGCCGCACGTGGACGGGCGGGCCGACGTACAGGCCGACGCACGGGTCGACACGCAGGTGGACGCGCGGGTCGACGCGCGGCGCGACGCACCGCACGCCGGGCGCACGGCGTCGGACGCGGACGTCCTGGCGCACCCGCTCGGCGACGTCCCGCACCCCGAGCCGGCACCCGCCGACGAGGACGTGCTCGCCCCGGACCCCTCCCGCCACTGACGGCAGGGTCGGCGCGCCGTCGGCCGATCCGGACTTTTCATCCCGTACCGGGGCACACGCGTGCACACCGCTCGGCTACGGTCGGGCGAGGTGCCGGCGCACGACCCGGCAGGGACGGGGCGGTACGCGTGGCGGACGACGAGGGCACGGCGGGACGGCGCGGCCGGGGCGGGCTGGGCAGCGCGCGGCGCGCCGCGGCTGCCTGGCAGCGGCTCGCCCCGTTCTTCGCGGCGTCCCGCGGTCAGGTCGCGACCATCGCCGTCGTGTCGGTGGTCGCCGGCATCGCGGAGGCCGCGCTGCTCGCGCTCGTGGCGTCGCTCGCACTGTCGCTGTCGCAGGGCAGCGACTCCGTCCAGGGCGACCTCGGGCCGATCACGCTCGACTCCCCGCTCGACGTCGCGTTCGGCGTGGCGCTCGTCCTCGCGGTGGTCCGCGGCGCCCTCCAGCTGTGGCTGGCGTACCTGCCCGCGGCCATCAGCGCGTCGGCGATGGTCGGGCTGCGGCGGCGGCTGTTCGACGCGTTCGTCGCGGCGACGTGGTCGGTCAAGGCGGCGGAGCGGGACGGGCAGTTCCAGACGTTCATGAACGTGCACGTCAACCAGACCACGCAGGCGATCATCCAGATCGCGTCCGTGGTGACGAACGTGCTCATGTTCCTGTCGCTGATGATCTCCGCCGTCGCGCTGAGCCCCGTCGCGGCGGCCGTGCTGTCCGTGGCGTCCCTGGGGCTGTTCCTCGCGCTGCGGCCGCTCGCACGCCGGCTGCGGCGCCACTCCCGCGAGCTCAGCGAGGAGAACGTCGAGTACGCGAACGGCGTGCAGGGCGTCGCCGCCACCGCGGAGGAGATGCAGGTCTTCGGCGCCTCGCCGCGCTTCATGGAGCAGTTCTACGGGTTGCTCGACGGCGTGCGCCGCCCGCTCCTGCGCTCCCGGTTCCTCGTCGGCGCGCTGCCGTCGCTGTACCAGAGCGTCGCGCTGCTCCTGCTCGTCGTCGCGCTCGCGGTCGTGTCGTTCATGGACGCCGGGCAGATGACGACGCTCGGCGCGGTCGTCCTCATGCTCGTGCGGGCGCTGTCGTACGGGCAGCGCGTGCAGTACTCGGTCACCGGCATCGACGAGAAGCTGCCGTTCATGAACCACCTGGCCGACGCGATCGAGACGTACCGCACGCACCGGCAGGTCGACGGCGGCCGCCCGCTGGGCGCGGTGGAGCGGATCGGCATGCGCGACGTGCGGTTCGGGTACGACGCCGACGCCGAGGTGCTGCACGACATCAGCTTCGAGGTGGCGCGCGGCGAGGTCGTCGGCATCGTGGGCCCGTCGGGTGCGGGCAAGTCGTCGCTCGTGCAGCTGCTGCTGCGGCTGCGGGAGCCGACGGCGGGCGTGCTGACGGTCAACGGCGAGGACGCGTGGCAGGTCGACCGCGCGCACTGGCAGCGGGCCGTCGCGTACGTGCCGCAGCAGACGCAGCTCGTGTACGGCACCGTCGCCGACAACATCCGCTTCTACCGCGACGACCTCACCGACGCGGACGTCGAGCGCGCCGCCCGCTGGGCGCACGTGCACGACGAGATCGAGCAGTGGCCCGACGGGTACGCCACGACGGTGGGCCGGCGCGCGCAGGGCGTCTCCGGCGGGCAGCGGCAGCGGCTCGCGATCGCGCGGGCGCTCGCCGCGGAGCCGGAGGTCCTCGTGCTCGACGAGCCGACGAGCGCGCTCGACGTGCGCTCCGAGGAGCTCGTGCAGGAGACGCTGCGCGGGCTGCGGGGGCGCGCCACGGTCTTCCTCGTGGCGCACCGGCTCTCGACGCTCGCGGTGTGCGACCGGGTGATGGTCGTGCGGGACGGGCGCATCGAGATGTTCGACACCCCGGAGCGGGTGCTCGCGGGCAACGACTTCTTCCAGGAGGTCCACGAGATCACCCGGCGGCAGGCCGTCGGCGCCGGTCCGACGGACTGAGACGTGCGCTGCCCGTTTCACCCGGAACGCCCTGGTTTCCCCGGTCTCGCCGCCGTAGCGTTGCGCCAGCGGCCGGGGCAGGGGCACCGGGCACCGACCAGGGGAGGGCGCCGCGTGGGTCGACGGCTCATCGGGTACGCGCCGGGCGCGTACGACCTGTTCCACGTGGGGCACCTCAACCTGCTGCGGCGGGCGCGCGCCCGCTGCGACTACCTCATCGCGGGCGTCGTGAGCGACGACCAGCTCGAGCGCGTGCGCGGCCGCCGGCCCGTCGTCCCGCTCGCGGAGCGGCTCGAGATCGTCTCCCACCTCGACGTCGTCGACGAGGCGTACGCCGAGACGCTGCCCGACAAGCTCGAGACCTGGGCCGCGCTGCGGTTCGACGTGTTCTTCAAGGGGTCCGACTGGCAGGGCACGCCCAAGGGCCTGGAGCTCGAGCGGCGGTTCGCCGAGGTCGGCGTGGAGGTCCTCTACGTGCCGTACACGCTGCACACGTCGAGCACGAAGCTGCGGCGGGCGCTCGCGGTGCTGGGCGGCGAGGTCGCCGTGGAGCGCGCGGGCGGCTGACGGCCCCGGCGGGCCCTGTCGGTCCCGGTTCGTAGACTGAGCACGCACCCCGCCCCGACCCGGAGGCGGGGCGCTCGTGCTGTGCCGGCCCCCGCACGACCCGCCGTACGAAGGACCCCATGGACCTCACCGGACTCCTGCCCGCCCTGCTCGCCGACCCCGCCGCCGCGGAGGCCGTCGCGTCCGTGCGCGCCCGCGGCGAGCTGGACGTCGTCGGGCCGGCCGGCGTGCGCCCGCCGCTGCTCGCGGCCCTCGCCGGCGCCCACGCGACGGCCCGCGGTGCCACCGCCGGCGCGGCCGGCCGCCCCCTCGTCGTCGTGACGGCCACGGGCCGGGACGCCGACGAGCTCGCCGCCGCGCTGCGCTGCTACCTCCCCGACGACGACGTCGCCGTGCTGCCGAGCTGGGAGACGCTGCCGCACGAGCGCCTCAGCCCGCGGTCGGACACGGTCGCGCGCCGCCTGGCGGTGTTCCGCCGCCTCGCGCACCCGGACCCCGAGCCGGGACCCACCGGTGCCGTGCGCGTGCTCGTGATGCCGGTGCGCGCGCTGCTGCAGCCCGTGGTCGAGGGCCTGGGGGAGCTCGCGCCCGTCGAGATCCGCTCCGGGCAGCAGGTGGACCTCGACGACGTCGCACAGCGCCTGGTCGACGCGGCGTACACGCGCGTCGACATGGTCGAGCGGCGCGGCGAGTTCGCCGTGCGCGGCGGCATCCTCGACGTCTTCCCGCCCACCGAGGACCACCCGCTGCGCGTGGAGCTGTGGGGCGAGGACGTCGAGGAGATCCGCTGGTTCTCCGTCGCCGACCAGCGCAGCCTGGAGGTCGCGGACCACGGCGTGTGGGCGCCGCCGTGCCGCGAGATCCTGCTCACGCCGGCCGTGCGGGAGCGCGCGGCCGCGCTCGCGGAGCGGCTGCCGGGTGCCGTCGACATGCTCGACCGGCTGGCCGAGGGCATCGCCGTCGAGGGCATGGAGTCGCTCGCGCCCGCGCTCGTGGACCGCATGGTCCCGGTCGTCGACCTCGTGCCCGACGACGCCCTGCTCGTGCTCGTCGACCCCGAGCGGGTGCGCCGCCGGGCCCACGACCTCGTCGCGACGACGGAGGAGTTCCTCGCCGCGGCGTGGACGTCCGCCGCGGCGGGCGCGCAGGTGCCGCTGGACCTGTCGGCGGCGTCGTTCGCGTCGTTCGCGGACGTGCGGGGCCGCGCGCAGGTGCGCGGCCTCGGCTGGTGGACTCTCAGTGGCTTCACGCTCGACGCCGGGGCCGCCGACGTGGGCGCACCGACGGACGACGGCCTGGGCCACGTCGACGGCGTGCGAACGGTCGTGGTGGCCGCCCGGGACGTCGAGCGGTACCGGGGCGAGGTGGAGCGCGCGGTCGCGGACGTGCGCCGCCTGCAGCAGCTCGGCTGGCGCCTGGTGCTGGCGACCGAGGGGCACGGTCCCGCGCAGCGCATGGTCGAGCAGCTGCGCGCGGCGGACGTGCCGGCACGCCTGGTGGCGACGGTCGACGACGAGCCGGAGGGCGGCGTCGTGCTCGTCACGCCCGCCCCCGTGGGGCCGGGGTTCGTGCACGAGGACCTGCACGTCGCGGTGTTCAGCGAGGCCGACCTCACGGGCCGCGCGGGCTCCAGCACGCGGGACATGCGCCGCATGCCGAGCCGGCGGCGCAACGTCGTCGACCCGCTGCAGCTGCGCCCGGGCGACTTCGTGGTGCACGAGCAGCACGGCGTGGGGCGCTTCGTCGAGCTCGTCCAGCGGACGATCGGCACGGGGGCGAACGCGGCGACGCGCGAGTACATGGTCGTCGAGTACGCGTCGAGCAAGCGCGGCCACCCGGGCGACCGGCTCTTCGTGCCGACCGACCAGCTCGACCAGGTCACCAAGTACGTGGGCGGCGAGTCGCCGACGCTCAACCGCATGGGCGGCGCCGACTGGGCCAAGACCAAGGGCCGGGCGCGCAAGGCCGTCAAGGAGATCGCGGCCGAGCTCATCCGCCTGTACTCGGCCCGGATGGCGACGCCGGGCCACGCGTTCGGCCCCGACACGCCGTGGCAGCGTGAGCTCGAGGACGCGTTCGCGTACGTCGAGACCCCGGACCAGCTGGCGACGATCGACGAGGTCAAGCAGGACATGGAGAAGCCGATCCCCATGGACCGGCTCGTCTGCGGCGACGTCGGCTACGGCAAGACGGAGATCGCCGTGCGCGCCGCGTTCAAGGCGGTGCAGGACGGCAAGCAGGTCGC
>JAPSIR010000174.1:2782-6658 GCA_031178625.1 Cellulomonas sp. | reverse complement strand
TCCTCGAACGTCACGGCGCCCGCGTTCGTCGCGCCCGACGTCGCCGCCCACGACACCTTCCGGTCCGGCACCTGGTCGAGGACCTGTGCCTCCCACTCGCGGCGCACCCCCGCGATCTCGGCGACCCAGTGCAGCCGGTCGTCGCTCAGCTGCGTGACCTTCGTGACCCCACCCATGAAGTGGGGGAACTCCTCGAACTGCGTCCACTGGTTGTAGGCGACGCTGACCGGCACGTTCACCAGGATCGACTTCTCGACCTTCGTCGTCATGATCTCTCCTCGGGTTGGCCCGTGGCACCGCGGGGTCCTGCGGCGGCACCCGTTCAGCATCACCCGGGGGCGACGATCGTGCCCGCCGGACGGTGCGGGCTGCGCGGCCGTGCCGAGCCCGCCGCACGCGGGACGGCGAGCCGACCCCCGGTGGCTGCTGAAACGGTTCTGCACCTGTCTGCCCGGCTGCTGCGCCCGTACGTTCGGTCGGGTCGTTCCTGTCCGACCCCCCACCCGGTCGAGGTGACCCCCATGAGCTCTCGCGCACTCTCCCGCGCCCCACGATCTGCCGCCACGCGGCTGTTCCTGTCCGTCATGACGGTGCTCGCGCTGAGCTTCGCGCTGATCACCGCCGCACCTGCCCCGTCCGCCCAGGCGCACGGGTGGATCTCCGACCCGCCCAGCCGGCAGGACCTCTGCTACACCGGCGCCGTGAAGGACTGCGGCCCGGTCCAGTACGAGCCGTGGAGCGTAGAGGCCCGCAAGGGCTCGATGGCGTGCTCCGGCGGCGGCCGGTTCACCGAGCTCGACAACGAGTCCCGCGCGTGGCCGCGGCAGGCGCTCAAGACCAACCAGACGTTCACCTGGGACATCGTCGCGAACCACTCCACGTCGACGTGGGAGTACTTCGTGGACGGCCGCCTGCACACCACGATCAACGACAACGGGGCGCTGCCGCCCAAGCGGTTCACCCACCAGATCAACAACCTGCCCGAGGGCAACCACAAGATCTTCGTCCGGTGGAACATCGCCGACACGGTGAACGCGTTCTACCAGTGCATCGACGCGTACATCACGCCCGGCGGCAACCCGGCACCGCAGCCCACGGCCACGCCGACGCCCCAGCCGACGTCGACGACCCCGGCGCCGCAGCCGGGCACCGGCGCCTGCACCGCCACCGTGCGTGCCGCCAACTCGTGGGGCGGCGGCTTTCAGGGCGAGGTCACCGTGAAGGCGGGCAGCGCGGCGATCAACGGCTGGAAGGTCACCGTGAACGGCGCCACCATCACGCAGGCGTGGAGCTCGACGCTCAGCGGCAGCGACACGCTGGCCAACGCGGGCTGGAACGGCCGGCTCGCCGCCGGTGCCTCCACGACTGCGGGCTTCATCGCCAGCGGCAGCGGCAGCGGCCTGACCGCCACCTGCACCGCCAGCTGACCTGGTACCGACCGGCGCTGCGACGACCGGCCGGGGCGACGACGCCCCGGCCGGTCGTGCGCGTGCGGGTGCGGGTGTGGGTGCGGGTGCGACCATCACCGGATGGACGTCGACCGCGGGCCCGCACGCCGACGACCCGGTGCCGACGGCGGCGCTCGGGGCGGGCGTGCGCTCCCCGCGGCGGGAGTCACCTCCTCCGTCCACCTCCGCCCGCTGACCCTCGACGACGTGCCGGTGCTGGCCTCCTGGGCGGAGGACGTCGAGCTGTGCCGGGCGGCCGGGTGGTCGACGGGCCTCCCGCGTGAGCGGCACCTCGCGTTCTGGCGGGGCGTGGTCGATGCCCCGCCCCCGGAGCTGCTCCGACTCGGTGCGGTGAGCGGCGGCACCCTGGTCGGCTACGTCGACCTGCACGGTCTCGAGCCCGCGCGTCGGGAGCTGGGTCTCCTGGTCGGCGTCCGCGCGCGGTGGGGCGACGGGCTGGGCGGCCGGGCCGTCGCCGCCGCGCTCGACCACGGGTTCGGTGCCCTGGGGTTGGCGGAGGTCTGGGCCGAGGCGCTGGACGCCAACCGGCGCTCGGTGCGCCTGCTGCAGAGTCTGGGGATGCGGGAGACGGGACGCGGTGGCGAGGACGAGTTCCTCGGCCGGCCGTCGTCCTACCGGCAGTTCACCATGACGTCCTCGGAGTGGCGACGGTCGCCCTGACCTGCGCCGGAACTCGACGCGGCGGCTCCCGGGACCGTGGACGCCGCGAGCTCGTCGACGCGGACGACGACGCCGTGCCTCGGTCCGCCCGCTCGGTGCGCCAAGGTCCCGCCCCTTGCCGGTACCTCCGTGCCGCTGCCAGCCTGGAGCCCCCGTCCGGCCGGAGGCCACCCATGGGCAAGCTGATCTACGCAGCCAACATCTCGCTCGACGGCTACCTCGAGGACGAGGACGGCGCCTTCGACTGGTCGGAGCCCGACGACGAGGTGCACGCGTTCTGGAACGAGCACGAGCGGGGCATCGGCACGTCGCTCTACGGCCGTCGCATGTACGAGGCGATGCGCGTCTGGGAGGACGACGACTGGCTGGCGGACCAGACCGCCGTCGTCCGCGAGTACGCAGGCATCTGGCGCGACGCCGACAAGGTCGTCTACTCGACCACGCTCGACGCGGTGTCGACGGCCCGCACGACGATCGAGCGGCAGTTCGACCCCGAGGTGGTCCGACGGCTCAAGGAGGCGTCCGGCCGCGACCTCAGCGTCGGCGGCGCGGCCCTCGGGGCCGAGGCGTTCCGGCACGGGCTCGTCGACGAGTGCGTGCTGCTCCTGTACCCGGTGCTCGTCGGCGGCGGCAAGCCGGCGCTGCCGCGGGGCGTACGGCTCGACCTGGAGCTGCTGGACCACCGACGGTTCGGCAACGGCGTCGTCCACCTGCACCACGCGGTGCGCAGCGCCGGGTGACCGACGCACCGGAGCCCACGGGAGGGACGACACCATGACGACGACGGCCGACCACGACACCTACATCGCCGCCGCGCCCGAGCAGTTCCGGCCGGAGCTCACGCGGTTGCGCGCGATCCTGGCCCGGACCCTGCCCGACGCGGAGGAGATGGTGGCGTACGGCATGCCCGGCTTCACGGTCGGCGGCACTGTCGTCGCGAGCTACGCGGCGTTCAGCAGGCAGTGCGGGCTGTACGTGCTCGCCGACGCCGTCGCGCGGTACTCCGACGAGATCGCGGCCTCCGGCCTGAAGGCGACGAAGACCGGGATCACGTTCACTCCCCGCCGTCCGATCCCGGAGGACCTCGTCGAACGGCTGGCGCGGGCGTCGCGGGAGGCCGCCACCGGCGCGTGACCTCGACGTCGAGCGTGCGAGGTCGCGGGTTGCGTATGAGGTAGCGGGTTGGGTGCGAGGTCGCGAGTTCCAGCCCGCGACCTCGCGACGTACCCACGACCTCGCGGCTCGGTGGGCGGCCGAGACGGTGGTCGCGCCGGGCGTCGGTGCGTCCTCCGCCGCGGCCTGGCGGCACGCCGCGGAAGGCGTCTAGCCGGCGGCCGCGGCGAGCAGGCTGTCGACCTCCGCGTCCAGCAGGACGGCGGCGTCCAGCCCCATGCCGGCGAGGGCGCCGGTGATCTCGAGCGAGACGAGGCCGTGGACGCGGGACCACGCGAGCACGGCGAGCCGGAGCGCCGCCGGGGCGAGGCCCGCGGGTGCGCCCATCCCCTGCGCCCAGCGGGTCAGCGCCTCGTCGAGCGGCGTGCCGCCGGGGGGTGCGGACGGCGCGGCGATCTCGCCCAGGGCAGCGAGCACGGGGAGCATCCCGACGTTGATCGCGGCGACACCGGCCGGCGGGTCCGGCACGTCGCGCGACCGGTCGGAGAAGAGCATCGTGTACCGGCGGGGGTGCGCCAGAGCCCACGCGCGGTACGTGGTGAGAGCCAGGCGCAGGCGTGCGTCCGGTCCCTGG
>JAPSIR010000174.1:0-2682 GCA_031178625.1 Cellulomonas sp. | reverse complement strand
ACCGGCCGGCGGGTCCGGCACGTCGCGCGACCGGTCGGAGAAGAGCATCGTGTACCGGCGGGGGTGCGCCAGAGCCCACGCGCGGTACGTGGTGAGAGCCAGGCGCAGGCGTGCGTCCGGTCCCTGGGCCGCCGCGCCCTCCACGGCGTCCGCGACGGTCGAGCCGAGGTCGGCGTACGCGGCGACCACCAGCGCCGACAGCAGCGCCTCGCGCGACGGGAAGTAGCGGTAGAGCGCCGGGGGCGTCATGCCCATGCCCTTGCCGACGGACGCGATGGTGACGTCTCCGGCGCCGCCCACGTCGACCAGCTCGAAGGCGCGCTGCTTGATCTCGTCGACCGTCTGCTGACGCCGGCGTTCGCGGCGGGGCACCGGCTCACCGGCGGCGGTCACGGGCACACCGTCAGCGTAGTGCCGTTGCGTCCGCTACGGCGCGACAGTACCGTTACGTGTCGTAACTGCCGTGAACCCCCATAGCGATTGGAAGAACCCATGAGCACCGCCACCCCCACCGCCGTCACCACTCCCCACCCCCGCGCCGACCGCGTCGGACGCGGGATCATGGCGCTCAACGCCGTCGCCGCCCTGGCCGCGTTCGCGAGCGGCCTCGTCATCACCGCCGGCGTGACCGACGACCGGCTCATCAGCGAGGTGTGGCGGACGCTCGCCTACGTCGTCTTCGCGGGCATCTGGACGCTGCTCGCGGTCGCGCCGCGACGCCACCCCGGCCTGTGGGAGCTCCTGCTCTTCCACAAGGGAGCGGTCACCGTCTACTCCTTCGTGATGTGGGACCGCCTCGCGGACGCGCCGGAGACGGCGCTCGTCGACCTCACCGTGACAGTCACGACGCTGGTCGCGTACGTGCTGTGCCGGGGCTGGCGCGCGTGGCGGCGCGTCCCGTCCTGAGCGCTCGCGCGCCGCTGCACCGTGGCATGTGAAGCGCTTCGACGACTGCCGTCCGGGGCGTCGGGCTGGTGGGATGCCGTGACCGTTGGTGCTCGTCGAAGGGACACTCTCGTGCACGTACTGCGTAAGGTGCTGACCGCGGCCGCGGCGGCCGTCGTCGCCGTCGTCGGCTCGGTCGCGGCCACCGCCCCGGCGAGCGCCGCCGCCGGCTGCCGCGTCGACTACACCGTCGCCGGCCAGTGGCAGGGCGGCTTCCAGGCGGGCGTGCAGGTGACCAACCTGGGCGACCCGCTCACGTCCTGGGACCTGCGCTTCTCCTTCGGCGCCGGGCAGACCGTGAGCCAGCTGTGGAACGGCACGGCCACGCAGTCCGGGGCGGCCGTCTCGGTGCGCAACGCCGCGTACAACGGGTCGATCCCCACGAACGGGTCCGCGTCGTTCGGCTTCATCGGCACGTCCACCGGGAGCAACCCCGCGCCGACCGCCTTCACGCTGAACGGCGTCGCGTGCACGGGGAGCCCGGTCACGCCGACGAGCTCGCCCACCACGTCGCCGACGTCCACGCCGACCCAGACGCCGCGGCCCACGCCGACCCCCACGCGGACGCCGACCCCCAGCCCCTCCCCCACTGGCGGGACGGTCACCGTCGGCGCGACGCAGCTGGTCGCCGACCTGGGCGAGGGCTGGAACCTCGGCAACCAGCTCGAGGCGAACATCGACGGGGTGCCGAGCGAGACGGCGTGGGGCAACCCCGTCATCACCGGCGCGCTGCTCGACCGCGTCAAGGCCTCCGGCTTCGACACCGTCCGCGTCCCGGTCTCCTACCTGAGCAAGATCGGCCCCGCCCCGAGCTACACCGTCGACGCCGCCTGGCTCGCGCGCATCAAGCAGGTCGTCGACCTCGCCTACGACCGCGGGCTGCACGTCATCATCAACATGCACGGCGACGGCTACAAGAGCGTCGGCGGCGCCTGGCTCATCTGCGACGCGGCGAACCAGGACCAGATCCGGGACAAGTACCGAGCGGTCTGGCAGCAGGTCGCGACGACGTTCCGCGACTACGGCGGGCGCCTGATCCTCGAGTCGATGAACGAGAACTTCGACGGGCAGTACGGCGCGCCCACGCAGCCCTGCTACTCGAACATCAACGCGTACAACCAGATCTTCGTCGACACCGTGCGCCGCACCGGCGGCACCAACACCTCCCGGTGGCTGCTCGTGCCGGGCTGGAACACCAACATCGACTACACGACCGGCGACTACGGGTTCGTCATCCCGACCGACCGCTACCGGTCGGCGGCGATCCCGGCGAACGAGCAGCGCCTCATGATCTCCGCGCACTACTACGACCCGTGGGACTTCACGGGCACGGAGAGCGGCGCGATCACGCAGTGGGGGCCGAACGCGGCCGACCGCGCGCGGACCTCGACGTGGGGCCAGCAGGACTTCATGGACGCGCAGCTGAAGAAGATGCACGACGCGTTCGTCGTCAAGGGCTACCCGGTCTTCATCGGCGAGTACGGCTCGATCGACAAGACGACGTTCGACGCGACGAACAACCGGTACCGCGCCGACTACGCCGGCACCCTCGTCGCGACGGCGAAGAAGTACGGCGCGGCCACCGCCTACTGGGACAACGGCTACAACGGCCAGTACGGGTTCGGGCTGTTCGACCGGCAGACCGCGACGGTGACCCAGCAGGGCATCATCGACGCGATCACGGGCCGCCGCTGACGGGGGCGGGGGGCCCCCCGGGGGGGGGGCGCGGCCCCGGCC
>JAPSIR010000173.1 GCA_031178625.1 Cellulomonas sp. | reverse complement strand
GCGTCGATCACGGCCTTCTTGTGCTTCGTGGTGGCCCACTTGGAATGTCCGGACATGCCTCGTCTACCCTCCGTCTCCGCTGGCCTGCGTGGCGCGCTCCCCGGCACCGCGACGGTGCGGGGCGCCGCGGCCTCAGACGCTGTCGCGGACGATCTGCACGAACAGGCGGTGCACGCGCGTGTCCCCGGTCACCTCCGGGTGGAACGAGGTGACGAGCACAGGGCCCTGGCGCACCGCGACGATCCTACCGGCGGCGGGCCCCTCCTCGACGCGCCCGACGACCGTGGCCGCCGCACCGACCTCCTCGACCCACGGGGCGCGGATGAAGACCGCGTGCACCGGGTCGGCGGCGGAGTCGTCGACGCCCTCGATGACGAGGTCCGTCTCGAACGAGTCGACCTGCCGGCCGAACGCGTTGCGACGGACCGTGATGTCGACGCCGCCGAGGGTCTGCTGCCCGTCGATCCCCCCGAGGATCCGGTCGGCGAGCAGGATCATGCCGGCGCACGAGCCGTAGGCCGGCATGCCGGCACGCATCCGCTCGCGCACCGGCTCGTGCAGGTCGAACGCGCGCAGGAGCTTGTCCATCGTGGTCGACTCGCCGCCGGGGACGACGAGCGCGTCGACGGCGTCGAGCTCGCTCGGCCGGCGGACGCCGACCGCCCGCGCGCCCTCGTGCTCGAGCGCGGCGACGTGCTCGCGGACGTCGCCCTGCAGGGCCAGGACACCGATCGTGGGACTCACGGTCGTCGATCCTAGGTCGCGGACGCCGGCGTGCCGGCGCGCCTGCGCTGCGCCGCTGGCGAACGGGCCGGCCGACGGCCGGCCCCTCAGCGGGCGGCCGCCACGCGCCCCGGCGCAGCGGCGCCGCCCGCGCCCGACGCCACGTGGTCCGCGAGCCGTGCCACGCCCTCCAGGAGGTCGCCGCGCGGTGCCGCGAGCGACACCCGCACCATGCCGGCGGCGCCGTCCCCGAACGTGGAGCCCGGCGCGACGGCGACGTGCCGGCGCGCGAGCAGGTCGAGCGCGAACGCGTCGGTGTCGGGGCGTCCCACGTCGACCATCAGGTAGAAGGCGCCGTCGGGCACGACGTGGCGCACGCCGCGCCGCCGCAGCAGCGCCACGGCCGCGTCCCGCCGCTCCCGGTACGACGCGACCGCCGCCGCGACACCCTCCTGCGGCCCGGTCATGGCTGCGGTGGCGGCCAGCTGCCCGGTCGTCGAGGGGCACGCGACCGTCGCCTCGGCGAGGTGCCCCATCGCCTCCACGACCGCGAGGTCGGGCACCACGACGTACCCGGTCCGCCAGCCCGTGAGGGCGTACGTCTTGGACAGGCTGTGGAACACGAGCACGCGGCCGTCCGTGTCGAACACAGCGGGGCTGACGTGCGGCGCGTCGTAGGTGATCGCCTCGTAGCACTCGTCGGAGAGGACCCACAGGTCGTGCCGCCGCGCGACGTCGACGAGCGCGGCGAGGACGTCCGGCGGGTACACCGCGCCGGTCGGGTTGTTCGGGGAGCACAGGAGCAGCGCGCGGGTGCGCGGCGTGATCCGTACCTCGACGTCGGCGGGGCGCGGCACGAAACCCCCGGCCGCTCGGGTCGGGTACCGGCGCGGCCGCGCCGACGCGGCGACGGCCGCCATCTCCCAGTTGGGGAACACCGGGTCGGGCACCAGCACCTCGTCGCCCGGGCCGAGCAGCGTCGCGAGCGCCATGGCGAGGCCGTGCATCGCGCCGTGCGTCACGACCACCCGGTCCGGCGTGACCGCCCGGCCCTGGCGCGACGTGACACGCTCGGCGGCCACCTCCCGCAGGCTCGTCAGGCCGACGCTCGAGGTGTAACCGGTGAGCCCCGCGGCGGCGCCCGCGGCGACGGCGTCGATGACGTGCGCCGCGGGGCGCAGGTCGGGCTCGCCGATCTCGAGGTGGATCGCCTCGGGATCCCGCAGCGCGAGGTCCATGAGCGTGCGGATGCCGGAGCGCGGGATGCGGGTGACCGGCGAGGACGGGGCGGGGCGCGGCATGGCCGGGAGGCTAGCCGCGCGACGTCACGGGGACGTTACCGGGCGGTACGGCGCGCGTGGCGCGCGGTCACTCGCGCGCGAGCCCCAGGTGGCGGACCGTCCCGTCCCAGACCAGCACCGAGCGCACGAGGTCGGCGAGACCCGCCGGGAACACCTCGATGTCGACCGCGGCGAGCGCGTCGAGCTCCCACCACGCCAGCTCGTCGATGACGTCGAGCTCGACGTCGGTCCAGCCGTCGCGGGAGAGCGCGCCCACGTCGGACGAGCGGACCCGGGCCAGGAACAGGTCCTCGTCCTGCCGGCAGTGCTGGGCGAAGAAGTCGAAGATCGCGGACCGCGTGAACACGGGCCCGACCAGGGCGTCGGCGGTCAGCGCGATGCCGGTCTCCTCCCGCACCTCGCGCACGGCGGCCGCGCGCGGGTCCTCGCCGTCGTCGAGCCCGCCGCCGACGGTGAACCACCACGACCGCTCCGGCTGGTCGGCGTCGTGCCCGCGGACGAGCAGCACGCGGTCGTGCTCGTCGAGCAGGATCACGCGTGCGGCACGGCGGTGCAGCAGGCCGTCCTCGCCGCGGCGCCACTCCGGGCCGAAGCCGCGGACGGCGCCGCCCCCGCCCGCGCCGTCGCGCGGGCCGGGGGCGGCGCCGTGGTGGTCCTGCGGGTCGGTCGAGGTCACCAGCCGCGCTCGGCGAGGCGGTGCGGCACCGGCACGTCGTCGACGTTGATGCCGACCATGGCCTCGCCGAGGCCGCGGGAGACCTTCGCGATGACGTCCGGGTCGTCGTAGAACGTCGTCGCCTTGACGATCGCGGCGGCACGCTCGGCCGGGTTGCCGGCCTTGAAGATGCCGGAGCCCACGAACACGCCCTCGGCGCCGAGCTGCATCATCATCGCGGCGTCGGCCGGCGTGGCGATCCCGCCCGCGGTGAACAGGACGACGGGGAGCTTGCCGGCCGTGGCCACCTCCTTGACGAGGTCGTACGGCGCCTGCAGCTCCTTGGCCGCGAGGTACAGCTCGTCCTCGGGCAGCGACGTGAGGCGACGGATCTCGTCACGCAGGGTGCGCATGTGCGTGGTGGCGTTGGAGACGTCACCCGTGCCGGCCTCGCCCTTGGAGCGGATCATCGCCGCGCCCTCGGTGATGCGGCGCAGCGCCTCGCCGAGGTTGGTGGCACCGCAGACAAAGGGCACCGTGAAGGACCACTTGTCGATGTGGTGCGCGTAGTCGGCCGGCGTCAGGACCTCGGACTCGTCGACGTAGTCGACACCGAGGCTCTGCAGCACCTGCGCCTCGACGAAGTGCCCGATGCGGGCCTTCGCCATGACCGGGATGGAGACGGTCGAGATGATGCCGTCGATGAGGTCGGGGTCGCTCATGCGCGCGACGCCGCCCTGGGCGCGGATGTCGGCCGGGACGCGCTCGAGCGCCATGACGGCGACGGCACCGGCGTCCTCGGCGATCTTCGCCTGCTCGGGCGTGACGACGTCCATGATGACGCCGCCCTTGAGCATCTCCGCCATGCCGCGCTTGACGCGTGCGGTGCCCACCTCGCCGGCGGCGGCGCTGGGCTGGGTGTTCTCGGTCACTGCGGGCCTCTTCGATCAGGGTGCGGGACGCGACGCTCCGGGGCGCGCCCTCGAGCGCCGGCCGCCGTGGTCATGACGTCCCCATCCTAGTTCGTCGCGCCGGTGCACTACCCGCGCGTCCCACCGCCGCGCGCGGCGGCGCCCTCCCCCGGCCGCGCCAGCCCGGCGGGCCACGCGTCGTCGAGCTCGAGCGTGCGGGGCTCGCGCGCGTGCCCGGCCAGGCGCAGCGCACGGACGAGGAGCCCCCGGCGCACGCGCTGCGTCTGGGCGACCGCCTCGTTGTGGAACCGGCGGGCGAGCTGCACCCGGTACCAGGACGCCGCGAGGGCCTCGAGGAGCTCGTCGCCGCCGGGCTCGGCGCACAGCGCCGCCACCTCGTCGGGGTCGTCGAGGACCTCGTCGAGCGCGGCGCTGAGCTCGCTCTCCACCTGGCCGCGGTCGGTCGCCGGCGCGGCGCCCGGTGCCGGCGGGGCGTCGGCCGTGCCGTCGGCGCGCAGCAGCGCGCGCAGGTCGTCCGGCAGCAGACCTGCGGGCACGTCGCCGTCGACGCCGCTGGCGCTGAGCGCCGACCACGCCGCCTCGCCCACGACGACCGCGCTGGCCGGGTCGAGGAGCCCGCTGGTCGCCAGCTCCGCCGCGACGGTCGCGCGTCGCACGAGCTGCGCCTCGACGACCGCGCGGGACGCACCGACCTTGCGGTGCAGGCGGTCGAGCCGGCTGGCACGCACCCACACGAGCCACCCGAGCAGCGCGACCACCACGAGGACGACCAGCGCGACGTCGGTCCACGCGCCGCCGCTCACGCCCGGCTCCGGCGCAGCTCGAGCAGGCGGGCCCCGCGCAGCGACGACGGGTCCTCGCCGACGGGCGCGTCCCGGCCCGCGACCGCCATCTCGTACACGGCGAGCACCTGGTCGGTCACGGCGGACCAGTCGTACCGGTGCACGACGCGGGACGCGTGCTCCTGGACCGCGGCCCGGCGGTCGGGGTCGGCGAGCACCGACAGCAGCGTGCGTCCCAGGTCGTCGGGGTCGCCCGTGCGGAAGAGCACGCCGGCCTCCCCGTCGTCGAGGACACGCGTGAACGCACCGAGGTCGCTCGCCACGACGGTCGCGCCCGCCGACATCGCCTCGACCAGGACGATGCCGAAGCTCTCGCCGCCGGTCTGCGGGGCGCAGTAGACGTCGACGGACGCGAGCAGGCGCGCCTTGTCCTCCTCGCTGACGCTGCCGAGCAGCTCGACGGCGCCCGCGCGCGGGCCGAGCGCCTCGCGCGCCTGCTGCTCGCCCGTCTCGCCGCTGCCCGCGACGAGCACCCGCGCCCCGGGGTGGCGGTCGAGGACGGCCGGCATGGCGCGCAGCAGCACCGACAGGCCCTTGCGCGGCTCGTCGAGCCGGCCGAGGAAGCCGATGGTCGGCGCGTCGGGGGTGCCGGTCCACCGGGGGTCGGGCTGCGCGGTGGCGAACGGCTCGACCCAGACGCCGTTCGGGATGACGACCGCGTCGCCGCCCATGTGCTCGACGAGCGTGCGCCGCGCGTCCTCGGAGACGGCGATGCGCAGCGAGATCTTCTCGAGCGACTGCCGGACCAGCGGGTACGCCGCCTGGAGCGACCGCGACCGGACCAGCGACGTGTGGAACGTCGCGACCACCGGCCCGTCGGCGATCCACAGCGCGAGCATGCCGAGGCTCGGCGTCACGGGCTCGTGCAGGTGCAGCACGTCGAACTCGCCCGCGGCGAGCCACCGGCGCACCCGGTTGGCCGTCACCGGGCCGAAGGTCATGCGGGCGACCGCGCCGTTGTAGCGGACGGGGACGGAGCGCCCGGCGGCGACGACGTACGGCGGGACGGGGGTGTCGTCCGCGGCCGGCGCGAGCACGGAGACCTCGTGGCCGCGCGCGATCAGCGCCTCGGCGAGGTCCCGGACGTGGAACTGCACACCGCCGGGGACGTCGAACGAGTACGGCACGACGATGCCCACGCGCAGCGGGCGCCCGGTGACGGTCACGGCGCCTCCTCCGGTGCGGGGGTGGGCGTGGTGGACGACGTGGCAGGCGGCGTGGTCGACGGCACGGCGGACGGGACGGCGGAGGGCGCGGCCGGCCCCGCCGTGTCGGCGCGCACGGCCGCGTCGCGTGCGGGGTCGAGGTCCTCGACGAACACCCGCTGGAGCATGTGCCAGTCCTGCGGACGTGCGTGGATCGCCGCGGCGACAGCGTCGACCCACGCCTGTGTCGCGGCGCGCACCTGCTCCCGCCGCGGCACGTCCGACGGCACCGCGACGGCCGGCAGGAACGAGATGACGATGCCCCACGGCCCGCCGGCGGCGCGGCGGCGCGCGCCCCGCAGCCGCTCGTAGGTGACGGCGGTCGGGACGAGCGGCGCGCCGCTGCTCACGGCGAGGGCCGCGGGACCGGCGGCGACCCGCGCGCGCCGGCCGAACAGGTCGACCTCGATCCCGCGGGCGGTGAGGTCGCGGTCCGCGAGCAGCGGCAGCAGCCCGGGGCCGGTGCGCACCACGCGCGTGAGGCGCCGGAACACGTCGCCGCCCCCCGTCAGCGGCACGATCCTGAGCCCGATGCCCTCGCGGAACGCGACGAACTCCTGGAACAGCTCCTCCGGCTCCAGCCGCTCCGCGACCGTCGTCACCGGCGCGAGGTGCGTCGTCGCCCACGCCCCGGCGAGGTCCCAGTTGCCCATGTGCGCGAGCGCGAGGACGACCTGACGACCGGCGTCCAGGTGCGGCTGCACGTGCTCGCGCCCCGTCACCCGCACGCGCGCGGCGACCTGGTCGGCCGTGAGGGCCCGCAGCGTGAAGGCCTCGCCGAAGTAGCGCAGGTACGACCGCAGGCCGGCGCGCGTCAGCCGGCGCAGCGCTGCGGCGTCGAGGTCCGGGCGGACGCGCGCGAGGTTCGCCTCGAGCCGGCGGACGCCGCCGCCCCGGCGCACCCAGGTCACGTCGGCCGCGACGGTGGTGAGCGCCCGGACCACGGGCCCGGGGACGCGGTGCCCGTACCGCCACGCGAGCTGGTACGCCCGGGCGACGTC